>JAKOTQ010000063.1 GCA_029776205.1 Bacillota bacterium
TTTTATCATTGCCCCAATTGTAAGCAACGGCTGCGTGTGCCGAGGGGAAAAGGAAAGCTCATTATCATCTGTCCGAAATGCAGGACGGAGTTTAAAGGGAAAACATAATAATTAATAATTTTTTCTGTTTTTAATTTTACTCCCGTTGATGGGGGTTTTTTATATGTTCATCTGGCGGGTTTTAATCCGGTTGGTTTTGACAGGGGTTTAATCTTTGGATTGGCAGAAGGTGCTGTGTTTAATTCTGTGTTTGGTCTTTTGTGGAAAACGGATATAAGCTTGTTTCTGTATGCTGGTGTAATATATTTTGTGAAACACTAAATTTTGTTTCGTTTGTCGACAGGAGGCGCTGTTCGCCCTCCTGCACCTTCCGAATCAGGGGCGACGCCGTTCGCCTCTGACCTCCCCGGTTGGGGGAATCCCCCAAACCCCCATTATCCCGCGTCCATCCTGGCCGCGGGTCCCTTCCTTCTGGAATTGCCGTCCATGGCGGCGTTGCTTGTTGATGCTTCGACGCCGACGTCAAGGATACATCCATGTATCCATTCCGCGCTCCGGCATCCCTGCCGGAAATAATATCAGGGTCTTTTCTAGGGGTAATATGAAACTTGAAAGATGGAAATTTATCGTGCGGCAGTGGCCGCTATATACCTGATAAAACACATAATATTTTTAAATTGGTTCGAGTTTTTGTGAGATTATAACGGGCAATTTTATATGATCTAAATTTGCCCCGTTGCAAACTGCACTATAATACTCGTCACCGTCACGCTAGCCCATACGATGAGTCCGAGGAGCATCGGCTTAAACCCGGTTTTCATCATTTTTTTAAAGTCGGAATTAAGGCCGATGGCGGATAGGGCGACGACGATAAGGAATTTACCGGTTTCTGTACATAAAGCAGCGGTAGGCCCGGTGATGATTCCTGCAGTATTTAACAATGATGCAGCTAAAAACCAGAGGATAAACCAGGGGAAGATGGCTTTAAACCGGTAATTAACTCCATCATCTTTGCCCGAAGTGTGTTTTTTTCGAAATGCCACGACGGCGGCAAAGATCAGCGAGATTGGAATGATCATCGTGGTCCGGGTGAGTTTGACGATGGTGGCATAGGCGCCGGCTGCATTGCTGTAAGCATAACCGGCAGCGACGACGGAAGAAGTGTCGTTAATGGCAGTTCCTGCGAATAAGCCGAAAGCTTGCTCTGAAAAGTGAAGTAAGTGGCCTAAGGGCGGAAAGATCAAAACAGCCATGATATTAAAGAGGAACACCGTCGAGATGGCGTAGGCGATCTCCTGATCTTCCGCTTCGATGATCGGGGAGATGGCGGCGATGGCTGAACCGCCGCAAATGGCAGTGCCCATGCCGATGAGGCTGGTCAATTTAACCGGAATCCGCATCAATCTGCCAAACCCATATGCGGTGATAAAAGCGGCCGAAAGGGTAAACATCATGACTGAGAAGGAATTAAGCCCGACTTTATAAACTTGGGACAGGCTTAAACCTCCCCCTAAGGCGATGATCGCCCATTGGAGCACTTTTTTGGATGTAAATGCCAGTCCCGGTGTTACAATTTTCGGTTTAGTCCATAGGTTGCCGATAAACAGCCCAAATACAATACCAAAGACCGGGCCGCCGACGATGGGAAAGAGGTGGCCAAAATAGTTGGCTATTAGCGCTAATCCCACCGCAAGGGCTAATCCCGGTCCGTTCCTTCGGATAAAATTCATGATTGTGCCTCCTTGCTGTTGCTTGTCCTAATCCAAATCTATCTTATCAAAGGTGATGCGGATGTTGTCAATTAAAAAAGAGCCATCTTAGTTGGATGGCCCTTGTGTTTACTTGGATTTATTGTAAGGTCCGATCGTCCGATTGGATCTTGGGTTTGAAGCCCCGTTGCACCGTAGGTTCTGCTTTGGGGACCCGGAGCTCCAGTACACCGTTTTTATAGCGGGCGGTGGATTGGTCGGACTTAACGGCGGCAGGGAGCGGAAGGGTTCGGTAAAAACTGCCATAGCGCCGTTCCGTGATATGATAGCCTTTTTCGTTACGATCCTGGTCTTGTTTAATTTCGCCTTTGAGGATGATCGTATTTTCATCAACGGTAATGTCCAGATCTTCCGGATTGACGCCCGGGATATCGGCGCGTAGGATGATCTCATTATCTGTTTCTTTTAAGTCGACTGAGGGCCCAAAGTAATCGGTTTTGAAAAAGTCGTTAAAGCTTTTAGGAATTAAATTTAAATGATTGAAGAACCGGTCGCCCAAAAAATCGTTGCGAAAGGGGCTCAGCCAATTTTTGCTGTCCATTCATATACCTCCTTATGGGATTCATTAGGTGCCAGTTAAAATTTTGATAAAAGAAAAGTATTTTCGGATATTAATTAGCTTTTTACTTTATTCAATGATATATTATAAGGAATAGTACCTATCCTTATTCACATTTTTGATTGGCGGAGGTTTGGCTTTGACCCAGTGGCTTATTCGTCTGTTCGTGAAAGACTATCAGAATATCAGTGATGTCCAAGTGAGGGAGCGTTATGGTAAGTTTGCCGGGATCGTAGGGATCGCCTCTAACATATTGCTTTTTTTGATTAAAATAACGGTCGGTACTTTATTTCACAGCATCTCCATTACAGCGGATGCGGTTAACAATCTGTCAGACTCGGCTTCGTCTTTGGTCACCCTGATCGGGTTTAAACTCTCCGGAAAACCGGCAGATGCTGAACATCCTTACGGCCATGCGCGGATGGAATATTTGTCGGGGTTGGCCGTTTCATTCCTGGTATTGTTTTTGGGCATTCAATTGATCAAAAGTTCAGTTCATAAAATACTGGTTCCGGGGGAAACACAGTTTAGTTGGGTCGCTGTCGCAGTATTGGTCGTGTCGATCCTGATCAAGCTTTGGCAAAGCCTGTTTTATCGAAGGATTGGCAAGTTGATCCATTCGCTGACGCTTACAGCTGCTGCAGCTGACAGCCGCAATGATATCCTGTCGACCTCTGCCGTGTTATTAGCCATGGTTTTGACCCGCTTGACCGGTTA
>JAKOTQ010000079.1 GCA_029776205.1 Bacillota bacterium
GCCAATCCGGCAAAGGCCACTCCGCTGCCAATGGCCACCAGATTACCAAACATATTGCCAACCGTCAGATTGTCCTGGAAAAAGAGGACCATACCTCCCAACGTGAAAGCAATGGTCAACCAATCCAGCTTGGTCGTTTTTTCCCCGAGAAACCACCATCCAAACAAGCCGACATAAACCGGTGCCGTATATTGCAGCAAAATGGCATTGGCGGCTGTCGTCATTTTATTGGCAGTGACAAACAAAATAACCGTGGCAGCATAAGCCGCCGCGCCCCCCAGTTGCGGAAAGGACCAGTTGAACCGGAGAGGCCGGCACCAAAGGACCATCAATACGGCAGCGATGGCGCTTCGCATGCCGGCAATGGCCAACGGAGGCCAATTGACCCATTTGATCAACAATCCGCCCAAACTCCAAAGCAAAGCCGTTACAATTAATTGCAAAAAAGCCTTTTTCCGTGCAGCATCATGGGATGTCATATTCATCGTTAACCCTCATTGTCCGCGGATGAAATATTATTCAAAAATAAAAATTCCAGGCCGTTACAGCCATAGGGGCATTTCAATCTTTAAAGTATCACATTTTCCGGTTTTTAAAAAGGCGCCCAATAAAAAAGGACACCCGCAGGAGCCCTTCAACATAATAAACGGCTTTCATTATAGTTCTTATTATTTTTTAATATCCATAAATTTACCTTCGGAAATCCCCATCCCAACCGGCAACGAGTGATATCCTTTAACAGCGCGGCGGCCGGACTGAAGGTTGGAGATATGAGAAGCACGTTTCTCCATTTCGGTTTTGATGAGTCGGATTAATGCTTCGGCTTGCTCCTTCAATTCCAAAACTTCTTCCGGCCTAACCGCGGCCCGAAATGCACTGTCTTTTTTAATTTCGTCGATAATCTTATCAGCGGTTTCACTCAAAGCAACAATGTATTCGGGAGAAGCCGTTTCAGACTGCACAGCTTCAGCCAGCTGGACATAACATGTACGAAGCCGCTCAAGGTAATTGCCGTTTTCTGCCGTGTTCATTTAGCCGAAACCGCCTTTATCTTAGTTTCTTCGTTAATCTGTACCCACGCATCTTTAAGCGAATTCAACATTTCAATAACCGCATCGAGTTTTCTGCCGTCTTTGGCAATATTCGCTTCTATCAGGGTCCGGTTGATAAACATGTATAATTCCCGTAAGTTATGGGAAATTTCATAGTCCATATTCAAACTCAAATTTAATTCATTGACGATGGCTTGGGCCCGTTGGAGCGAATTATTGACTAATTGATAGTCACGGTCATCCAATCCTTTTTTGGCAAGATTGATAAAACGCAGCGCCCCTTCATAGAGCTTGATAATTAATTCCAATGGTGATGCAGTTTCCAGTTGAACTTGCCGATAGCGCTGATACGGATTTTCATACATTATTTGTTCCTTCTTTCCTGTCCCATTTTATGAACTGCTCGACGCGAAGAACGCCGAAATATAGCTGGCCTGGGTTTGTAATCTGGCAAGCGCCTGTTCCATCGCTGAAAATTGAGAGTAATATGCTTTTTCTCTCTTTTCAAGCCGTTCTTCCAAGGCTTCGATACTTTCGTTAATCACCTTGATCTCGGACTGAATCGAGTCGGTACGAATGGAAATCAACCCTTTGGTCCGGGTCATCTCATTCAGCAGATCATTCATCTGGGTGAACAAACCGTCCGAGCTGCCGATGGATCCGAACATCTTTCCGATATCCTCAAAATTGCTGTCCAGCTTATTGCGGAAGGTGGTCTCGTCAAATTCAAGCAACCCGGTTTTAGCTGCTTCCACGCCGGAACCGGTGCTGATACCGACCAGTGTCAACAAGCTGACGTTCTTATCAACTCCGGAAATAGACTTGGATAAAAATTGCTTTAATTGGGATTGAATATACATCAATGTGGAATCGCCGAATAATATCCCGGTTGTCCGTGTATCAGATTCACTGTCATAGGAATAACTGGTATATTCATTGATCAATTTCATGACATCATTGTATTTTTCCACAAAATTCTTGGTTGCATTGACAATTTTATCCTTGTCTTCGGAAACATTCAATTCGATAACCGTCCCGGGGCTTTCCCGTTTCAAATTCAACGTGACCCCGGCGATCACATCATCGACGGTATTGGATGATTTGGTAATTTGCAGCCCGTTCACGGTAAATACGGCATCCTGCGCAGCCTGAGTCTCATTCTTTACCAAGCCTTCGCTATTCAAGATACCCAACGATTGCAATATGCTATTGCCGTCCTCCGTGGTTCCGTCGGTAAATTGAATGGCATTGCTGACGCCGGTCTCGCGGCTGGTTAACACCAATTTATATTCGTTGTCATTGACCTTAATCACCGAAGCCATAACCTTAACGTCGGAAGTTTTATTGATCTTCTCGGCCAACGTTGTCAGGGTATCTTCAGCCGTTATCGTAATGTCTTTCCCGTTAATTTGAAAAGTTCCAGTCAGATTTAATGCCGTATCCGCCGACGTCATGGCATCGGAGGTTAAACTTTGGGATTTAGCCAATTTTTGAACCGTAATATTATAATTGGAAGTTAATGCTCCACTGGAAGCCGTGGCCGTCACTACACTTTGATCGCTTACGTTGACCGTCCGGCTGCGGAACATATCAATAGATTGCAAGGCATATGCCGCATCTTTCAAAGCATACAATTTCAAATTCAGCTGGCGCCATGCATCCGCCTTATTATTTAAATTGGTTTTTTTCTTATTTAACGTTGTTAACGGTTGTCTTTCAACCTCCATTAACTTCGATATGACTTCATCCGTACTCATACCGCTAATTAAGCCGCTAACAGACATCGTTCCTGCCATTTCCTTCCACTCCCCTCAAGCTAATATTCACTATTCATACTTTTTCATCAAACAGCAAACCGATGGTTTGCTCGATTCGCGCCAATATATCCAATATTTTTTGGGGTGGAATTTCAGAAATGACTTCATCGTTCTCGGTATTGACCACCCGGATGATTGTACGTCCTGTCTCTTCATGCTTATCAAACCGGATCGCTTTATTAAAAAGCTCAGCTGTTTGATTTAACTGCTCCAGTTTTTCATCGATATTCCGGTCATCAGCATTCTTATTAAATGCCTTCTCCGCCAATTCATCACTGGCATTATGCGCAGCCTCATCTTTTATTGACGCCGCAGATGGATTTAAGCTTTTTGCATACTCCGTTTTCCCAGATCCTTCTGACGGATATGCACCGAGTAAACTCCGTTCAACTCGCATATTTATACCTCCCTAACGAACTTCCGTCCGAGTAAAAATAGCCAGCCGGTCAAAGCCGGCCGGCTATTTACGCGGGAATCATTTTTAATTCATTAACCAAGTAAGGACAGAACCATCTGCGGTTTAGCATTAGCCTGTGCCAACATAGCAGTAGCCGAGTGCATTAAGATCTGATTCTTGGTGAACTTGGTCATCTCTTGTGCCATATCGACGTCACGGATCCGGCTTTCGGAAGCGGACAGGTTCTCAGCAGTTACGCCCAGGTTATTGATGGTGTGTTCCAACCGATTTTGGATTGCTCCGAGATTGGCGCGTTCTTCGGAAACCTTCTTAATGGCTTCATCGAGTTTGGAGATAACATTGTCATAGTTAGCCGCAGTTGCACCAGTACCGCTAAGCAGGGCCAAATCGTTGATGCCCAAACCACCGGAAGTCATATTCTTGATGGTCAAGGTAATATCCTGAGATTTGTTGGCGCCGATTTGGAATTTCAAACCGTCGCTCGCAAACTGACCACTCAACAGTTTCAAGGTGTTGAACTCGGTGTCTCTGGCGATCCGGCCAACTTCTTCCCGAAGGGCTTTGAATTCTTTGTCCAGTTTCTCACGGTCTTCATTGGTGTAGGTTCCGTTTTTCGCTTGGACAGCCAAGTCGCGCATACGGTTCAGGATGGAGTGGGTTTCATTCAAAGCGCCTTCAGCGGTTTGAATAAGGCTGATACCGTCCTGAGCGTTCCGAATGGCTTGTTGCAAACCACTGATCTGGTTGCGCATTTTTTCGGAGATAGCCAGACCTGCAGCATCATCCGCAGCACGGTTGATCCGAAGACCGGTAGAAAGTTTCTCCAGGTTTTTGCTGAGTGAATTGTCAATGCCGCTGAGCACCCGATGGGTATTCATTGCGGAAATGTTGTTTACAATTCTCATAATCAATTCCTCCTTGATTTTTTCGATTATTCCCGGTTTTTTGGTCGGCCGCCCAAAAAACGTTCGGGATGACAAGACTTTCCTTGTCTTGCTATTATTAGTTTCGGTCACTTTTTATAAAACTTTAGAGTTTATCATTAAAAAAATAAAAATATTAACTTAACCGATGAGTTCCCACCGTACCGGCGTCCCTTTGGATATATCCCGGCGCACCCGTTTTCCGATCACCACTTCATAATATTTCGGAGGAAGCCCGAGCCCCGGCCGGATGGCCCGGATATGTTCCGGAGCGATCTCCGTCCCGGCTTTAAGATCCGTTGCAAAATACAAAGAACGCCGGTGTTTCAACGAGCCTTCCTCCGCTTTTGTCGGGCCGTACGCCACAGTTCCCAGGGCCTGGCGGGCTTTTTGGGTTTCCGCAACCAACAAGGCCATCTCCGCCGGTTCCATGGAAAAGGCCGCATCCACACCGCCGTCCTCCCTGGACAAAGTAAAATGTTTCTCAATGACGGTCGCCCCCAGGGCAACCGCAGCCACCGCCACCCCGATACCCAGCGTATGGTCGGACAGGCCCACCTGACAGCCGAAAAGCTCTTTTAAATGAGGAATAGTCATTAAATTGGTATTTTCCGGAGAAGCCGGATAGGTACTGGTACATTTGAGCAAGATGATATCCCGGCAGCCGGCTTCCCGGGCTGCCCGAACCGTCTCATCCAGTTCGGCGGCTGTGGCCATACCGGTGGATATCAGCAACGGCTTGCCGGTGGCAGCCACTTTTCGAATCAACGGAATGTCCGTATTTTCAAAAGCAGCAATCTTATAACACGGTACATCCAAGGATTCCAGAAAATCAACGGCTGACGCATCAAAAGGCGTACTGAAAGCTACCATCCCCAACTGCCGGCAGCGTTCAAAGATAGGCCGGTGCCACTCCCACGGCGTATACGCCTCCTGATACAATTTATATAAGGACGTCCCTTGCCACAGACTGTTCGGATCATCGATAAAAAATTCTCCCTCATCGATGTCCAGCGTCATCGTATCCGCAGTATAAGTTTGAAGCTTTACCGCATGGGCTCCGGCTTTTGCCGCCGCCTCGACAATGGCCAAAGCCCGCTCCAAGGAATGGTTGTGATTCCCGGACATCTCGGCAA
>JAKOTQ010000098.1 GCA_029776205.1 Bacillota bacterium
TCCAATTACAATACTTCCCAGCGGCGGGGATAAACGCCGCAGAAAGGAGGAAAAATCATGAATATCATAAACCTCACTCCCCACGCCCTGAACCTGATGCCAGCCGGACCAACCGGCCCGGTAGTCACCATCCCGCCGTCCGGTTTGGTGGCCCGGTGCGCAGTTGACCGGGTACAGGTGGATACCATCACCGTGGACGGAATATCCGTCCCGGTGAATCAGACCCGGTTTGGGGAGGTATCCGACCTGCCCGATCCGCAGCCAGACACGATCTATATCGTGTCAGCGCTGGTTGCCCAGGCAGTGCCCGACCGGCAGGACGTGTTCATCGTGGACGACTCTGTCCGCGATGAGCAGGGCCGGATTATTGGGGCCCGTGCGCTGGCGCACGTATAGGCCCGCCGGGAGCCTTATCCCGGCAAAATAAAAAAGTTTCCGGGGATTATACCAGCACAAGGCCGTCAGTAAAATTATACTGCTGGCGGCCTCCAAAATAAAGATTGGAGGTAGTATTGTGAATATTACGAGGATTTCAATAAGTGAAAAGGTTTGTAATGATTATAATGTACACCCTGCAATGCAGAGAAGAGAGAGAATTATAATTCACGATGGTTGGCAGGGGCACATTGGGCGCGTTCACAACGAAGAGCAGCTTCAGCAAGTGCTAAATTTCCTTGAAATTAAACTGGCCGGCATAGACCACGAAGTTGAATATGATACAACTGGGAAAATCACTTTTTACAACCTTTCAAAAAATATTAATAATCCTTGTAATGGCGGGTTTTGGAACATGGAGCAATTGCAGGAAATGAGTAAAGGACAAAAATTAAAAAAGTTTAAAGGGCTTTCGAATGGTTCGCTTGTAGATTGTTATGTTGGAATAGGTGAAAACGTAATCAATATTTACAGACCAAATCCAAACGCCAAAGAAGTATATCAAAAAATGGATTTCGCTGAAGAACTGGAGTATAGGCGCAATAATTGGTATTTGTAACACATACGCCGCCGCCGGTCGGCTAATACCGGCAGAAAGTGAGGGGGAAAACAATGAAAGGAAGCACAATTGCATCTTATCCGAACGATAAGCATTATTGCAGCAAATGCGCCGATAAACATTTTAACGATCAACGCCTTAATCGTGTTATCTTGCTTACCCAAATTGCAAATAATCAACC
>JAKOTQ010000116.1 GCA_029776205.1 Bacillota bacterium
TCCAACGTCGGCCAAATGCCGGAGAAAGAATATACGGAACCATTGTCTCCGCTCCGAAAACAGGCTTTCGGCCAACTGTCGCCCGGGGAAGAACGGCTAGCCGACAGCAAAGCACTGGCCAATGTGGCTTTTGCGGGTGACAAGATGGTTGCCAGAGCTCAGGCATCGCTAGTTATTGCCGGCTATCCTTTGGGAAATGACAAACGCTTGGGAATCGACGGTATCAATGGACCGAAAACCACCGAAGCGCTTCTTTGGTTTCAGGATGCTGTCGGGCTCGAGCCAACCGGCCGAGTGGATCTGGAAACGATGATTGCTTTAGATCTGGTAACGGAAAAAGGGTTAACCATCCGTGAGATCGAGAGCCTCGGCAAACAAACAATGCGTGAAGTTGATCCTTTGCACCAACCTTCTCAAAGGGTGAGGATGTATTCGGATTTGAATCCTGAAGAAAAGCAGCGTATTCAGGAAAGAAACGGTTTGATCAAACCGGGTCAATATAAAGATTACTATATTGCTAAATCCCAGGCATCCTTGGGAAAGGCCGGTTATGATCTGGGCCCGGACGGAATTGACGGGATCAACGGGCATTATACCACTAAGGCTGTAAAAGAATTTCAAACGGACTATGGGTTAAAACCGACCGGCATCTTGGATTCGGATACGATGCTAGCTTTGGAAAAAGCGACAGCCGAAGGATGGAAACGGCCGCAAAGGACACAGAGGATTGAGAATAGCCTTAAACCGGATCAAAGCCTAAACCATACAAAGCAATATAATGTGTACTATAATTCTGAAATAGCGTCTAAACGGGCAGTAGACCTTCGTTTGGCGTTTTATGATGATATTGCGAAATGCCAATATAAGTTGAAAGCCATGGGATTTGGAATTGGCTTGTATGGTGTGCATGGTATCATTGATGACAATACTCGAACAGCGATCATGGACTTTCAGAAAACATTTGATCTATCGGAAACAGGCAAGTTAGATCAGAAGACCGTCCAAAAAATTAATGAAGAGTATGAAAAGGGCGCATATGTTTTCAAAGCTTCTGAAATGAAGAATTCTAACGTGGAAGACATGTCCAAAAATTCAGGATTTGCAAATTCCCAACATAATTTAAGGAGTACTCAGC
>JAKOTQ010000118.1 GCA_029776205.1 Bacillota bacterium
GATCTTAAATGTATTAAAGGAAAAAGGGAAAATAACCAATCAAGACCTTAGAAAATTAGGATTTGATGCAAAGAATGAAGCCGGCGATAGAATTACCCTAATGTATAAGTTGGCTAAGTTTGAGACAACGATTAAGGAGATTGAACATCTGGAATCAGAACAGCGCTCAAACGATTTGATTTTTGCATTTGCATTGTTACAAGGGTCTTCTTCGACGAAGAGTGTAACAATAAACGGGAGGAAGTTTACTGAAAAGGAAGTAAAGATATTATCAGGAAATATTAAGGAAACGAGCAGTTCTACTAAAGGGATTGACATTATAACTGGAAAGATTCCTAAAGACAAACCAATTGTTGTAATAGGTGAATCAATGGGAAGGGTAAATTCTGTAGCGGAACAGCTAAAACAAGCAGGATTTGATGTGAAAACTTATAATCCAAAGAATTTCAGATCTTCACCAGGAAATTTAAATAGACTTGATGTAGAAGCTAATCGTTCTTGGATTAGGTACTGGACACAAGAAAAAGGTGCAACTGTAATTGATATAGGTATTGATCCAAACAGAACTACACGAAGCCCATTTTATGGGGTAGAATACAGAAATATTTATCAAAATTGGAACTATCCAAATGTTATAAAATACAATCCTGAAAGTAGGCGATAAAATGGATATAATATTGCAAGAATTTATTTCTGAAGTAAATCTAAAGTTTGCATTTTTGGAAGAATACGGATACAAAAAAATTGAGGATAATATCGAAAACGAAGATTATTATCCAGACTCAGAAGTGGTAGTAAAATATATCGGGGATACTGTGGGTATAGAGGTTTACTGGTATTTTGCTGGAGCAAATATTGGAGTAGTATTTTTCGAACTACAAAAAGGAGAAATACCTGTGAAAAAAATTTTTTTCGGTGAGTCTGAGGATGCTTCAAGGGCTATTAACCTTTATACTCTTGCTAAATATTTAGACAAATGGGATAATAAATTATTCCTCTTAAAAGATGTTGACAATGTAGCTATATCTGAGATTAAGAAAAGAGAAAAAGTTATTAAAGAGAATATGTCTGGAATAATTGAAGGGTTATCAACAGCAGTAATTAAATTAGCCGCAAATATTATTAGCGGTGATACATCTATTTTTAATGATGTAATGCATTACCAAAGTGAGTTAATAAAGAAGCAGTTTTCTTAGTTTTTACATATGCATTATATGGTCACATAGCTTAGGCTAGTGTGGCCATTTTTCTTTATAGGATATTGCTGCCCAATTATGCTGATATTGATATCAAATGTTCGATATGGCAAGTATAATTCAGTTCGCAATTTCATAAAAAGAGAAAGCCATCAGGAACCCTGAAATGGTAAGTTGCTGAGACAAACCAAAAAGGAGTGATTCTGATGGCTTACTATAAGAGTAACTTCTTCTCCAACAATAAATAACTTCAAAGAAACGGCCTGTCGGCCTATCGGGGTGAGCTCAATGAACGAATTTTCCTAAAAGGGTTGTGCGGTCAACCCCTTTGGAATAGCTACCGCTGGGGATAATTGTGTCTCCAGACCCCTCCAATTCGGATGGTCATCCCTGACCATCAATAGGTAAGGCTACTCCATTACTATCATTGCCGCCGCATCCATTGCGCCGGCTTCAAGGCCTAAATTGTATATCAACGGCTGTGATTCATCCTAAATCAAAGCCGCGGGCCCGCCATCCATGGCGGGCCACTCTTATATTGATTTTTCCTTGTATAGTCGAAGCTATCGCTGAGGAAAGGCTCCAGGGATGGAGCCTTGCGACGCATCTTTTCAGGGATGGAAAACTGCGGTCGCCATCGGAAGCCCTTGCCTGATTGACAGTCAAAAGGCCATGGATGGCGAAGACCTACGAGAAACCTTGGATGATTAAAGGGAGGGTCCGGGAACCCTGGGGTTCACCGGCGCCTTTTTGCGCCGCTTTTTTGGCGGTAAAAAAGCGGCAGTGGGCGTTCAGTAATGCATTCACGGGTAACCTAAAGAATCTATTTTAAGTTGAAATATGAAATCAAAGTGCAGGAGGGCGAACAGCGCCTCCTGTCGACAGACGAATCAGGGGATTTTTTATGCTAAGACAGACTTGATGAAAAGTAAAGGCAAGTCGATAATTATACTACAAACAGAATTAGCTTTCTAAAGATACGAAGGTGCAAATCATGCCTATTACTTATTTTACAAATCATTCTCTCTTACCTTGCCGTCTGATATTCGTGACACTCCTTGGATTATTGCTATTTTCTTCCGGTATTGTGGCTGAAACCAGCGACCCCCTTCGCCTCGAAGCAGAAAACTTCAAGTTAACCGGATTTATTACAGAAAACAATGCAAATGCTTCCGGTCGAAAAGTGATTCGTAGCGTCTTAGCTGAAAATGTTTATGCTGAGGCTGAGACGGAGTTTAAAGGGAAGAGCGGTTATTATGACCTGGTGATTCATTATTTCGATGAATCAGACGGCGTTAGCGGCTTTAAACTTTGGTGTGGTTCCAAATGGGTCGATAACTGGAAGGCCTGCCGGGATTTTGACAATGACGGCACCGGTCCCGACAATTTAGTCAGCCGGAAGGTTACCCGGATTCGATTGAACCGGGGAGATAAAATCAAAATTGCAGGATATAGAAATCAGGGCGAGTATGGCCGGATTGACTGTATCGATCTGTTCTTTTTAGGAGAGCAATTGGCCGATGTACCTGACCGGGAGGTTGAAAAGGAGCGATTTATCCCCTTTAAACTGGATCAACAAGGTTTTGTGAGAACTTGGCAAACTCTCGGGCCCATCCTCAGCCCTGTTAATCAAGACCTGGGCAATGAAAAAGAGGCACGGACATGGCTGCTTTCGCGTCTCAGATCACCGGAATTTATCAAGCTGGAACGGGTACCTAGGATAACCTCTTCCGGTGACGCCTGGGAACTGTATAGCGGCGGGCAAAATGTTTTTGTCGAAACCTATCGCTTCTTCTATAATCTGACAGCTTCGGATTATTACGGGTTAACGTATCTAACGGCTCCGGCCAAAACCCGGGTCAAAGCCAGGCTTTGGTCAACCCGGGGAAAAACTCAAGTGTGGTGCCGCGGCCGTCTGGTGGCCGAACGGGTTCAAGCCTCCGGTACGAAACCGTCTTTTGTCGATGTTGAGCTCCCATTGGAGGCAGGCATCAATCCGGTGATCGTCCGGCAATGGGATTTGGGTGCCCGGAATACGCCCCAACTCTTTGGCCTCCAACTCCTTGACGGGGCGGAACAGGTTGAGGCAGGCCTTTTTGGCAATGAACAAACAGAAGCCTTTTTTGAAGCGGAAGAGTGGCTTTACTCGGTAAAGTTAAATTCAAGCGGTAATTTGGAAGCAGCCAAGCCTGCACCGCTGGATGCTTTTGTTCAGTTTGAAAAAGAAAAACGGCGTTGGGCTGCAGGAGAGCGATCGTTTTCCTTTAGCGAAGGAGAAACCCCATTTCAACTGAATCTGGTGGTTAACCTGGATGACACAGTATTGGTCCGGAAGGTGGAGAACCCTCGGTATTATCCCTATCATTCACCGATTACAGCGGATACTCTTTCCGGGTATCGCCGGGAATACCTTCGCCTGCTTTTGCCGAAGGAGCAGAAGTCCCTTTATGGCTTGATCATCAAAGCGGTTTTAGGCGAAAAAATGACCAATCGGGATCAGATCCTCAAAACGGAGTTGGCCCGGATTGACAGCCGGGCGGATTGTTCGGACTTTTATCTCTCGGCAATCTTGCGTTTATACCGGATGGGTGGTCTAACTCCGGAAGAACAACAGAGGGTTCGAAAGACTGTGCTTGAGTTCCGTTATTGGACTGATGAGAGCGGTACTGATGCCATGTCCATGAGCAGTGAAAACCATCAGCTGTTGTTCCATGGCTGTCAACTGCTAGCCGGAAATCTGTTTCCGGAGGAACGGTTTAAACGTAGCGGCCGAAAGGGAAAAGAACAGGCCCGGATCGCCAAAGAGCGCCTTAACCGGTGGTTAAGCCGGGTGGAGCAGAGAGGGTTTGAGGAGTTTTTAAGCAGTGCCTATGTGCCGATTACCATGGGCGGCTTGTTAAACCTGGTGGATTTTGCGGATGATCAGGAAATAAGCAGGAGAGCTGAAAAACTTGTCGATTCGCTTCTCGTTCGGCTGGCACAGCACAGTTTTGACGGTGTAACTTCCGGGCCCCAAGGCAGAGTCTACCGTGATGGTGCCTTATATCCGCGAAACAGCGGTACTCAGGCCATTCTGTCCTATGTTACGCCAAAGGCAAAGCTCAGTCTAAATCCATGGGTTTCTTTTCTGGCCTCATCGCGTTATACGATTCCCTCCGTGGATCAGTGGCTGGATCAGCCGATTGATTTGGTGTATCCTCAGGGAGGCACCGTCATTACGCTGCGGAAGACGGCTGATTATGCCATAAGTTCGGCCACAGTGCCCTCGCCTTCAGGCGGGAAGGAGTATTGGCCCGGTGCTCTCGGGACGCAGGAACATCTATGCGATATCAACCTGGGGGATGACACCCATATTTTCCTGAACCATCCCGGTGCTTCTTACGAAACGTCCCAAAGCAGGCCGGGGTATTGGAACGGGAACGGGGTTTTACCAACTTTGAAGCAAAAAGGTTCGACAATGATGGCCATCTTTGACATCCCCGAAAGTTATCCCATTCAATTTACCCATGCTTATTGGCCGGCAGATCAATTTGACCAGGAAGAAAAATACGCCGGATGGTCATTTGCCAGGAAAGGTGACGCATACATCGGCTTATGGTGCAGCCGTCCCACCATGTTGACCGGCGATATGGTCATGGGACGGGAGTTGAGAGCCAATGGACGCAAAACCGCCTGGGTGGCGGTGGTGTCTTCCCAGGCGGAAGCTGGTTCCTTCGAAACGTTTATCCATCGATGCCGTGCGATGGCGCCCAGATTTGATTCGGAAGCGAAGGCGTTGTGGGTTGATGGGGAGGTTCAATTGCAGAGTAGCAGAAGATGATTTGGCCACAGGAATCTTCGGGCTTAAATTATAACCACAGTATTATCCGGTAATTAACCATGGAATAAGCAAAGGTAATAAGCGGGCTTTAGTCCAGTTGGTTTTAGCAGCCGAGGGTTTTAACCCTCGGATTGGCTCGTTGTTTAAATGAATTCTAGTGTTTTGTCTGCCGACAGGAGGGCGAACAGCGTCTCCTGTCGGCAGATAAAACGGTGAGAGAATGAATAACCCGAGCAGATACTCGAATGAAAATAAGGATGTATCAAGAAAAAAACCGCTATATCCTTTATATAGCGGTTTTTTTCACACCTTCATCTCTTCAATTTCCTTCTTGCCCATCATCATCGGATCATTTTTAAGTAAGAATAATTAATAAGAAGAATGAAATGGGGGAGAGGGGGATTAAGCCTCCAATGCCCCTGTATAATCCAACGGCGGGATTCCGGCTGCATCCATGGAGACAGCTTCCCGTTCCAGCTCCGCCTGGATCACATCCTCCATGCTGAAAAATCCGATGTGTTTCGTGATAAAGCGGGCTGCCTGTAAAGCGCCTTCCGCAAAGACCTTCCGGGAATAGGAACGGTGAGTAATTTTAATTTCATCGGATTCCCCGGCGAAAAGGACCTCATGGACGCCGACGATACCTCCGGCCCGGATAGCGTGGTTGCCGATCTCTGATTTATCCCGAAGATGCATCCCTTTTCGGCCGTGAATATATTTGTAGCTTTTATGTCTGCGGACAGCGGCGATTTCATGGGCGATTTTAAGGGCAGTGCCGGAAGGGGAGTCCTTTTTGTGTTTGTGGTGGGATTCGGTAATCTCCACATCATAGTCGGGTAGTAACCGGCTAACGGTTTTGACGATGGACAACAACAGGTTGATACCTAAGGAAATGTTTGGAGCATAGACGATGCCGACTTGATTTTTCTGAGCCAGGCTTTTCAGTTCATAAATTTCCATGGTATTGAACCCGGTGGTTCCAATGACCATCGGAATGCCATGTTCAGCTAAGATTCGGGCGTTTTTCAACGTGGCCTCAGGTGATGTGAAGTCGATCGCCACATCCCAGCGATGCTGACGGACTTCATCGGCCAGCATGTCGGTACTCTGGATCATCAGCTGATTACCACCTAAAATATAGTCGGCCAATTTTTTCCCTTTTTTAGGGCTGTTAGGCCGGGCCATAGCAGTAGTCAGGTTGAAGTCAGGTGCTTTAAGTAATTCTTCGGCGATGACCATACCGGTACGACCTAATCCTAATAGACAGGTTTGAATCATGGTGAGTCCCTCCTTTAATGTTTTTTGGCAAAAGAAAACGCCATAGCAAAAGAGGCCATGGCGGGCAAAAGGCGACAACAAGACCATGATACCTCTCTGGCGACGCTGACGAGGTTAGCTGACGGGTTCGGATCGTCGAGTAACCCTACACCGGACGGTGATTCACCCCAAAAAAGTGGTTCCCCCGCTCTCCTGTAAGAGGAGATTGAGCGTTATTAGGAAATGGTTTCGTTTAAGATTATTCAGTTTTCTTTATTATATGCTTAAAAAATAAATTAGTCAAATAATACGCTGACCGAGATATCCTGATGAATCCGGCGGATGGCGTCACCCAAAAGGGGAGCTACCGATAGTGTGGTGATCTTCGGTAATTGTTTTTCAGGGGTCAACGGAATGGTGTTGCAAATCACAATTTCTTTAATAGCCGGATGGCTTAAGCGTTCAATGGCCGGTGGTGAAAAAATTGCATGAGTGGTTAACAGATGGATTTCCGGTCTGGCTCCACGGTTTAACAAGGTTTCCACCACTTGCATGATGCTTCCGGCGGTATCCACCATATCATCAATGATAATCGGCGTTTTGTCTTTAACATCGCCGATGAAGAAAGTCATCTCAGCCACATTGGGTGCAGGGCGTCGCTTGTACATCACTCCGAGGGGCATGTCCAATCGGGTTGCCAATTTTTCCGCTTTTTTAACGCTGCCCGCATCCGGCGCGATGACAACGCCGTCGCTAATTTTTTTCTGCTTAATGTACTGTGCCAACATCGGAAGTGCGGTCATATGATCCACCGGAATATTGAAGAAACCTTGAATGGCCGGAGCATGCAAATCCATCGTAATTACCCGGTTGGCACCGACGGTCGAGAGGACATCAGCGATCATCCGGGCGGTAATCGGTTCCCGGGGTGCGGTTTTCTTCTCCTGCCGTGCATAACAGTAATAAGGAATAACGGCGGTTATCTGCCCGGCCGATGCTCTTTTTAAAGCATCGATCATGATCAATAATTCCATAAGGGAATCATTGATGTTGTTAGAAAAGGACTGAACGATAAAAACATCGGAACCCCGAATACTTTCGCTGAATCGGACATAGATTTCGCCGTTGGCGAACCGGGATATATGGACTTCGCCGAGGCGTACGCCTAAGTAATCGGCAATTTCCTGTCCCAATTCGGGATGGGTCGTTCCGGAAAACAGTTTCATCGGTCCATACTGTGACAAGTTGTCCACCTCCGTAAATGATGAGAAACCATGAACGCTTTGGGTTGGGCAAAACAAAAAAGACCCGCAGGTCTTTTTGGTATATTTTTTTTACACTGCTCTTTGGACTTTATTTGACCGTAAGCAGCGAGTGCAGACGCGAATGCGTTTGGAAGCACCATTAACTATCGCTTTGACTGTGCGAATATTCGCTTTCCAACGACGATGAGTTTTAATATTTGAGTGGCTGACCAGGTTACCGCTTTGAAAATCTTTGCCACAGACTGAGCAACGGTTTGACATCCCTTACACCTCCAAAATGACATGCATTAGAAACACAAATATTTTATCATAAACAATCAGTAATGACAAGCAAAATTGTGAATAATGTTGGGAAATTACTTCTTTCTTAACATATATTCTATAATCTGCATTCGGAAAAGAAAAGACTGATAGGGTTTTCAGCAGGAATTTGATAAATAGGTCACGAAAATAATAAAAATTAAGGCAGTAAATCATAAGTCATAACCGAAATAAATTGCTACTGTACAGAGTAAAATGATCGTGTATAATAGTAACCGGTTATTTTCTTCCAGAATTGGATTGCAGTTGCGGTTAATTTTAGGTTTGACGGGAGAAGCTTAAATCAAAACGGTAAGAAGGAAACCCTTATTTTTGGTGAGAGATTTAACGGATAGTGCAGGAAAATTTCTTTTTTTCTCGAAATATTTGCCGAAATTTATTATAATAAGGGGGAGCCTCGGTGGCAGAAAAAAGCAATTCAGGAACTTTGGGGAGTATTAATATTTCACCCAATGCGATTGCGATGGTCGCAGGTATCGCGGCATTGCAATGTTTCGGAGTTGTTGGAATGGCCTCGCGGACCATTCAGGATGGGATCTCCGAGCTGCTTACCGGAAAAGACAATCTTAGTAAAGGAATTGAGGTTGATATTGACGGTGAACGCGTTACTGTGGATCTCTACATCATAGTCGAATATGGGGTTCGGATTAAAGAAGTTGCTTATAATGTTATCGAAAATGTCAAGTATGCCATCGAGAATCAGCTGGGTTTGAAAATACTGAAAGTGAACGTCATCGTCCAGGGCGTACGCATCGATAAAAATAAATCCTGATCGCGTGAGACGAATTTAGGAGCAAAAGGGAGGATACACCTTTGCAGCCAGATGCAATAGGAATAGATAGTGTATTATTGAAGGAACTTGTGGCATCGGCCACTGCCAATATGTATTTGCATAAGGGCGATGTGGACGCGCTCAATGTTTTCCCGGTTCCGGACGGTGATACCGGAACCAATATGTATTTAACATTTCAGGCGGCATTTAGGGAACTCAGCAATAATCCTTCGACAAATATCATTGAGCTGTTGGAATCTGCGGCCTATGGCGCCTTAATGGGAGCCCGGGGGAACAGCGGCGTTATCGTATCCCAATTTTTCCGGGGATTTGTCAAAGCCCTTCCTAAAGAGACTCAGGTCATTGGTAAGAAGGAATTGGCGCTGGGTATTTCCGGTGCGGCTTCGATGGCCCTTAAAGCCGTCCGTCAACCGGTTGAGGGAACGATTCTGACGGTCATTCGGGAAATGGCCAACTATGCGACTGATAATGTGAATAATGATCGGACGCTCAAAGAATATATGAATGATATTTACGAACATGCCAACCTGGTACTTTCGAAAACCCCGGAGATGCTCCCGGTTTTACGACAGGCTGGGGTTGTGGATGCCGGCGGTCAAGGGTTGGTTTATTTTGTTGAAGGTATTGTTCAGCATATTAACGGAAAGGCCGTTTCTACCGAGAAGATGAATGAGGCTGCCGTATCCAAAAAAGTGGTGAGCGTCGCTTCATATACGGACGATGAGTTATTATCTGATACGGAGATTAATTTCCAATATTGTACCGAGTTTATTTTAAAGGGCAAAGAATTAGATCTGGAACATATTAAAAACAGCCTCAGTCCGCACGGTGATTGCCTGTTGGTGGTCGGAGACGAAAATACCACTAAAATCCACATTCACACCAACAATCCTGGGATTATCCTTGATTTTGCCGTTCGGCTGGGTGAAATGTTTGAAATTCAAATCCATAATATGGTGGAACAAAGCCAGCAACGGTTGGCCAAATTGGTTTCTCAGGAAAGTGGCGGAGGCCAGATCGGGGTTGTTGCCATTTCAACCGGGGACGGAATGGATAAAATCTTTAAGAGCTTAGGCGTTAATATCGTTATTAACGGTGGACAAACTATGAATCCCAGCGTTGAGGATATGGCGAACGTTGTGTCGAAATTAGAGGCTTCCAAAGTCATTCTGTTACCTAACAACAGTAATATCGTGATGACGGCTAACCATGTCCAGGATTTGGTTAAAAAAGAGGTTCGGGTAGTTCCTACTCAAAGTGTACCTGAGGGATTGGCTGCTATGATGAGCTTTTCCCAGGAACGCACTTTAGATGAGAATGTCGAAAAAATGACTGAAAAAAGCAGTCATATCATCACCGGAGAAGTCACCTATGCCGTTCGGAGTATTCAGTTGGGTGACTTGGACATCAATCAGGGAGATATCATCGGTTTGGTTAACGGCGATATTGTAACCTATGGAGATAACCCTGAAAAAGTCGTGGAAGAGGCGTTGAAGAAAATTCCTTCGGCAGCAAGCAGCCTGGTAACGATTTATTTCGGTGCTGATGTTTCCGAACTGACGGCACAGGAATTATTGAATCGTTTGGAAAAAGTCTTCCCTGATGCTGAATTTGAACTCTATTACGGTGGTCAGCCTTTATATTACTATTTATTCTCAGTGGAGTAGGTGCGATCAATGGCTGTTAAAATTGTGACAGACAGTACAGCGGATATTCCGGAAAAGCTCGTCAAAGAGTATGGAATCGGTGTTGTTCCCCTCAATATTCATTTTGGGGATGAAGTATTAAAAGACGGTGTCGATATTTGGAGCGAAGAGTTTTATCACCGCTTGAAAAACGAAGCGGTGTTGCCTACGACCTCTCAACCGGCTCCTGGTGAATTCTTAAAAGTCTATGAATCCATCGGTGAGCCCGGCGATACGATCATTTCGATTCATATCTCCGGCGAAATGAGCGGAACGGTAAGGACAGCCAGAATTGCAGCAGATATGCTGGAGGATAAACTTAAGATTCATGTTATTGACAGCCGGTATGTATGCATGGCTTTGGGAATGTTGGTTCTTCGAGCCGCTAAACTGGCTAAGGAGGGTGCCTCGCCGGAGGTTATCATCGCGGAAGTTGAACGGCTTTCGAAGGAACTGGCCGTTTATTTCACAGTAAACAGCCTGGAATATTTATCAAGAAACGGGCGGATTGGTAAAGCTACTTCTTTCCTCGGTGGGTTGCTCAATATTAAGCCATTATTGGGTATTGAAGGCGGTGTAATTGTTCCTACTGAAAGGATCCGGGGTAATTTTAGTAAAATTGCAACCGAATTGGTAACCCGTTTTGTCGAACGTTATGGGGAAAAACCGGTGGAACTCTGGTGTGTTCATACTGAAATGCCGGAATTGGCCGTGGCTCTGCAACAAGAGGCGATGAAGCGCCTCAATGTGGCAGCTTCCCATATCGGATTGATTGGTCCGATCGTTGGTACTCATGCCGGGCCGTATATTGTTGGAATGATTGGGTTGCCGATGGAATGAGAGTGATTTCAGGAAAATACCGCGGCCGGACCATTCAAGGGCCGAAACATAAAGGGTTGCGGCCAACGGCCGATCGAGTGAAGGAAGCGTTGTTTAATATTATCGGGGCCCGGATCGACGGAGCTGTGATGTTGGATCTCTTCGCCGGAACCGGCGGAGTTGGGATTGAAGCGTTAAGCCGCGGTGCTCAAGCCGTGGTTTTTTCAGATGTTAATCCTCAAAGTATTAAGTTGCTCCGTCAAAATCTGGCCTTTCTTGATCCGGAAGATAACGTTCGGGTGTTACAATTACGGGCTGAGAAAACCCTGGAGTTAATGGCAAAGGAAAAGCAGCAGTTTGATTTGATTTTTGTTGATCCGCCTTATGAAGCCGGGTTGTTCGATAAGACGATTCGGTCCATTAAAGCCCTTGATCTATTAAAGACAGATGGGATTTTGGTGATTGAACATCCCGATAAAATGCGGGATTTTTTAGATGAAACGCCTTTTGAGTTAGTAAGTACCCGAACCTATGGTGACATAGCGTTGACTTTTTTGGTCCATTCTAAAGAATGATCTTGATATAAATGGTAGGTAAATACGATGAAGGATTATTCAGTGACGACAGCAGTATGCCCCGGCAGTTTCGATCCGGTCACCCGCGGGCATTTGGATATCATTGAACGAGCGGCTGACGTTTTCCCAAGAGTTGTGGTGGGAGTTTTAGAAAATCCAAGTAAAAAACCGCTGTTTACATTGGAAGAGCGGGTGGAGTTGATCCGGGCTGCCGTAAAGCACCTTCCCAACGTGGAGGTTGACTTTTTCAGCGGTTTACTTATTGATTTCGTCCGCAAAGTGAATGGAAATTTGATCATCAAGGGTTTGCGGGCCATCTCTGATTTTGAGATTGAATTTCAAATGGCGATGAATAACAAACGAATGGCTCCCGAGATCGAGACCATGTTTATGATGACAAAGAATGAATATTCATTTTTAAGTTCCAGTATGGTTAAGGAGATTGTCCGATTCGGCGGGGATATTCGGGACTTAGTCACACCCGAAGTGGAGCAAGCATTGCGTCGTAAATATTTCGCATAACAGGAGTTTAAAATGACAAAAATGAATTTGCTGCTATTGATCGAACGTTTACAGGAGACGATTAACTCAAATTTCCAAATTGCCGGCAAAATATTGGTGGATCGGGAAGAGCTCGAAGAACTGATTGAGAAGATTCAAATTGCTCTTCCTGACGAGATTAAGCAGGCCGAATGGGTAAGCCGGGAAAAAGAACGTTATCTGCAGCAAGCCAATGAAGAAGCCAGAAAAATTATCAGTGAAGCCGAGGCCTATGCCGAAGAATTGATTCGTCAAGACCGGATACTTCTTAAAGCGGAAGAAGAAGCTGCCCGAATTATTCAAAATGCCAGGTTAAATGCTGAAGAGATTGAAAATGAAGCCCGGGATTATGCTAACCGAATCCTTGAACGCCTGGAAGAGAGTTTGGACCGGACGTTGAAAGTAGTCCGTGAAGGACGGGAAAGTTTATTGGAAGAAGATACCAATTCATGAGATACATAAAAAATCTCTAGTGAGATTTAACAGACGAACATTGTTTCGGAGGATACCGATGGTTTCACGGATTAGAATAGCTCTGGATGGCCCGGCCGGTTCAGGAAAAAGTACGGTGGCTAAAGGAGTTGCCCATAAATTAAATTACATTTATATCGATACCGGCGCCATGTACCGGGCGGTTACCTTGAAAGCATTAGAAAACAATATTCCTGTTGATGACGCTGAAATGCTGACCAGGATGATGGAAGATACGGAGATAGTTCTCAGATATGAACGGCACGGAAATGAATCGGTGATGCATGTTTTTCTCGATGGCCGGGATGTGAGCGAAGCGATTCGAGGGTTGGAAGTTACGGCCAATGTTTCTCCGGTTGCTGCAGTGGCCGGTGTAAGACAAGCTTTGGTATCCATGCAGCGGAAAATGGCTGAACAGGGCGGCGTTGTAATGGACGGCCGGGATATTGGCACAGTGGTGTTACCCCAGGCAGAGCTGAAAGTCTTTTTAACGGCTTCCGTGGCCGAACGGGGGCGGAGACGTTGGCTGGAATTGCGGGAAAAGCAGATGGAAGTCGATTTGGCCGAGATTATTGCACAGATCGAAAAGAGAGACGATTATGACAGCCATCGGGAAGTGGATCCGCTGCGCCAGGCTGACGACGCGATTTTGGTAGATACGACGGAAATGAGTAAGGAAGAAGTGATTGATTATATTGTAAAGCTGGCGTTGGAACGCGGGGCCCGGATTGAACCGAGTTCTGTGGATGCTTAATAAGGAGTGTCGAAGATGGAGATCACCGTTGCCAAAACAGCGGGTTTTTGTTTTGGGGTCAAACGGGCCTTAGAGCTGGTCCAAAGTTCGCTGGCATCCGATACCTCACCCATATGCAGTTTGGGGCCGTTGATTCACAATCCGGCCGTTGTGGCGGAGTTGGAGTCCAAAGGATTAAAAGTGGTTTCGGATATTAAGGATGTGAAAGAAGGCCGGGTTGTCATTCGTTCTCACGGAGCCGGTCCCAGTATTTACGATTACGCCTCAGAACAAGGATTGGAATTGATCGATGCCACCTGTCCGTTTGTTAAGAATGTTCACGAACTGGCATTGATGTTGAAGAAGGAAGGGTATCAAGTCATTATTGTCGGTGAAAGCGATCATGCTGAAGTCGTTGGAGTCATGGAAACCCTTTCCGGAGATGCCTTAGTTGTGAATGATCCTCGTCAGCTGGATTCGGTGTATATCGAGTATAAAGTGGGGATCATCAGCCAGACCACACAGGATATTACCACATTTCAGCAGGTAGTGTCGGAAGTTCTCCCCAAGACCAAGGAATGTCGGATCTTTAATACGATATGTTTGGCAACGACCCAACGTCAACAGGAAACGGCCCGGTTAAGCCAGGAGGTAGACCTGATGATCGTTGTTGGAGGGAAAAATTCCGCCAATACTAAGCGCTTGGCAGAGATCAGCGCTCAGTTCGGGACACGCACCTATCAAGTGGAATCTCCGGAAGAGCTTGTTCCTGAGTGGTTTGAAGGCGTTCGTAAAGTCGGTGTTACAGCCGGAGCTTCAACTCCGGATCAACATATTACTGCAGTAATCCAACAAATTAATGCATTGGGAGGTACCGGTTGTGGTTGAAGAAACAAAAAGTGGGTTAGAAGCAACAGAGATGGAAACAGCATTCAACATGGACTTTGAGGATGATCGTTTTCGTACCGTCGAAGTCGGCCAGGTGAT
Source organism: Bacillota bacterium (assembly GCA_029776205.1). Classification (GTDB taxonomy): domain Bacteria; phylum Bacillota; class UBA4882; order UBA8346; family UBA8346; genus JAKOSX01. Next base: position 14,463 of record JAKOTQ010000118.1, read on the forward strand.
TGAGGCGAAAGTGATTTTAGTTCGTGATGATGAAGCCTATGTCGACATTGGCGGTAAATCCGATATGGTGATTCCTTTAAAAGAATTGACTGCCGAAACGGTATCCAGTGCCAAAGAGGTTGTTAAACCCGGCGATGTGATTAAAGTGATGGTCGTGAAGGCAGGAGGAGAAGACGGTGTTGTATTATCAAAGCGCCGGGTCGATCAGGAGAAAGTTTGGGAAGAGTTAGCGAAAGACTTTGAGGCCGGGACAGTTTTGACGGCTACGGTGAAAGAGGCCGTCAAAGGCGGATTAAGCCTTTCGTTAAAAGGAATTCGTGCCTTTATGCCGGCTTCCCAATCGAACTTGAGTTTTCAAGCAGATTTATCGAATTTGGTTGGCCAGGACGTTCAGGTAAAGATCATTGAGTTCGATGCTTCCAAACGTCGGGTTGTCGTCTCCCGCCGGGTTGTTTTGGAAGCCAAGAAAGAAAAAGCGGAAGCTGAATTTTATCAAAAGGTTGAAGTCGGCCAGCGGATGCAGGGTAAAGTGACCCGAATTACCCAATTTGGCGCTTTTGTCGATCTGGGGTCCGGGATCGAAGGTCTCATTCATATTTCCGAATTAAGCTGGAACCGGGTTAAATCCGTTGAAGAAGTGTTACAGGTCGGCCAAACTGTCGAAGTTGTCGTAATTAAAGTTGATGCTGAAAATAAGAAGATTTCCCTGTCCTTGAAACAGATCAAAACCCATCCGTGGGTTGAGGCCATTCAACAGTTCAGCGAAGGCCAGGTTTGTTCGGGTGAAGTGACCAAATTAGAGACCTTTGGCGCATTTGTCCGCATTGCTCCTCATGTGGAAGGATTGGTTCATATTTCCCAAATCTCTGAAAAACGGATCAGTAAACCGGACGAGGTGCTGAAAGTCGGAGATAAAGTTAACGTGAAGATCCTGAAGATCGATTACGAGAATCGGAAAGTTTCCCTGAGCATTAAGCAAATTGCCAGCGATCAACAGGAGCAAGAGAAAGATGCATTTTTAAACGAACAGAATGATCAACCGATGGCCCAATCTTTGGGTGAATTCTTCGAAAAATAATCTTTAATTCATCTTGTTAAATCAGAGTTGTCGTTATTATATCATTATCTCATTATTATTAGCCCTTCCTCTATGGAAGGGTTTTTTCATTTGGAAAAATTTAAGCTTCTATTTCCACGCCAGATAATTCCATTCCTCAAATAGCAGCATAAGCACAATAAAGAGAGGAAAGGCTATGGGCTAAAGGAGGAGTAAAGATGACGGGTATTGTGTTGCTAGTTATTGTTAGCGTCCTAATTTTTTTAGGTTTAGCCCACCAGGTGCTTGATCGGCTCTATCTGAGCGACAAAGGCGGCTTGCTGGTGATTGGAGCAATGGTGGTCGGAAGCTTTATCGACATTCCAATATGGCGTAATCCGCAGATCAGCCTTAATGTGGGTGGAGGTATTATTCCTTTGGCTTTGGCCATCTATGTACTTACCAAAGCAGGATCGGCGAAAGAGTGGACACGCTCGATTATTGGGATCGTGGTTACCACCGGTATTATTTATGGCGTCAGTAAACTCTACAAATTTGATATCCACCAGGGTGTGATTGAACCCCAGTATCTGTGGGCGATCATCGCTGCCATTGTGGCTTATGTCATCGGCCGTTCTCGCAGGTTGGCATTTATCGTATCCACGTTGAGCTTGTTATTTATGGATGTGGTCCGCATCATCGAAGTCAGCATCCTTAATATTAATTCGCCCACCCGGATCGGAGGTGCCGGTGCTTTTGATACGATCATTATTGCCGGAGTATTGGCGGTACTGTTGGCCGAGATCATCGGCGAAAGCCGTGAAGCGTTGCAAGGTGGCCCATCTGCTGAAGGGAAGCCGGAGGCGTTGCGAGAGGCGTTGGACCATCCCGAAATGGATCGTAAAGGGAAGGGGGAAGGGAAATGAAGAGATTACGATTTATATTAGTGGCTTTTATCTTGGCATTAGCGGTTTCCGCATCTGCGTTTGGTCATCATGAGTTGGACGGCAAATATATGACATTGGTCACCAGTGAGGGTAAAGTGATTTGCCGGACTGCCCATGATGTGGTGGTCGGAGACCGGTACCTCGACAGTGACGATCATCTGTATGAAGTTTTTCGGATTCGCGGGGATAAGGCCTACTGTAAACTGGTGAAAGAGCGGAACAAGGCACTTTCCAGCGTGATTTCCTTTCTGACTTCCGTGTGGAACGGATCACTATTTAAAGCCGAATCTCAAAAACAAGGCCCCGTCGGCATCTACCACACCCATTCGGATGAGTCCTATGCTCCAACGGACGGTTCTTCCAGCCAACGCGGAAGTGGCGGTATCTTTAAAGTTGGTGAAACCCTGAGTCAAGCCTTTGAAAAAGAAGGGATCAAAGCAATCCAGCTTAAGACCGCCCACGACCCTCATGATGCCATGGCTTATGATCGTTCCCGACGAACAGCAGCTCAGCTTCTGAAAAAAGGGCCTTCTGTGTTGCTGGATGTTCACCGGGATGCGGTTCCCCGTGAAGAATATGCCACCGAAATTAACGGCCAGGGTGTCACCAAAGTCCAATTGGTGGTTGGCCGGGAAAATCCCAATTTTGATGCAGTTAATCAGTTTGCAAAGCAAATCAAAAAGGTGGTCGACAAGAAACATCCTGGGTTTATCAAAGGGATATATTATGGTAAAGGCAAATACAATCAAGATTTATCCCCTCGGATGCTGCTTCTGGAGTTTGGCACCAATACCAACAGTCGGGAATCGGCGGAACGGGCTGCTCAGATCTTTGCGGCCTCGGTTAAAGATGTTATTACAGGAGGAGCCGGGAACAAAATCAGCAACCGGGGAAGCTGGCGCAGTCTAATTTGGATTATCGCCGCCCTTGTGATAGGGGTAGGCCTGTTTATGCTGATCAACCGCGGAAGCTTAAAAGATATCGGTAAAGAATTTACCGGTGCCCTGGGTAATGAAGTTCCGGAAGAATTAACCAAAGATTATCAGGAGAAGGAAGATTCGACGGACGGAGATCAACGGTGAAGGTTGTTTATCATTGTTACGGAGGAGCTCATGCTTCGCCAACGGCTGCTGCTATTCATCTGGGAATATTAAATAGCCGCAAAATGCCAAAGGCTAGCGATTTTAAGCAAGTCCCTTATTATGATACCATCACCAATCTTGATCATGGACGGTTGATTAAAGTTGGTGATGATCATCTGGGAAATGAAGTCTATATATTAGGCCGAAGAAATTCAGCCAAAATAGCAGTGAACCTGATTCGGGAGTTTACCCGCTTAACGGGCGGGAATCCCGATGATTATTTCTTTGTTGATTGTGTTCAACTCTATAATGTCTTTATGGTGACCGGGGGATTTACGTCACGGGGGCTTGGTTTGGTTCGGTTTGGCAGGCCGCTGGTGATCTTCGGAACCCGGTTATCCTTTTTCATACTGGCCGGGATTGTCCAACGAACCTTGAAGACTCTTGAGGCTTATCAAAGAAATAAGGAGGTTAAGATTTTGGAACGATGATAAACCGATGAAAGTATTTTATTATTGTTTTGCAGGAACGCATTCTTCAGTGATCGCCGCAGCGATTCATCTGAACCGGTTACCAATGGATCGGATACCGGACCGGAATGAGATCTTAAATACGGTTCCCTTTGATTTACGTGAATCGGAGGATATCGGGATTCCCTATTTCATGGGCATTGATGAGTGTGGCCACGAGATTTATGTGTTGGGTTTCGGCAAGGATCCTGCCTTGGGTTTGCAAGTGGTTCAGCATCTGATTGAAGGCCGGGCAGACCATGAGGAGTGGAAGTTTTTCAATACATTGCCGTGTATCAATTGGACAACCCGGTGTGGAGGATATTTATCCAGGAGGTGGAAATGGGTGGGTATTGGCCGTTTCCTTCTGATTCGGGGCATACGGCAATGTTATCCGAAAATCTGTAAACTGGTTCAGCAAATAAAGGAGTGGAACCCTTGCCAAGAAAAATTGTCGTGATTACGGATGGGGATAAGATTGCAACGCGGGTGGTGGAAGAGGTCGCCCGAAATGTGGGCGGCCGGGCGATAACATTATCCGGGGGTAATCCGACGGAAGTTTCGGGAGAAGTGATCATCGAAGCCATCAAAGAGGCTCCCTATGATCCGGTCCTTGTGATGGTCGATGATTGCGGCGCTAAAGGCGTCGGCCGCGGTGAACAGATATTAATCCAATTGGCCAATCATCCTGATATTGAAATTTTGGGAGTGGTGGCTGTCGCTTCCAATACTTCCGGAGTGTCCGGCGTCAAACCTGATGTATCAATAACAAGGGATGGAAAAGTCATTCATCGGGCAGTAGACAAAGACGGCAATGCCCATGGGCGTCGCATTAAAGGGGATACGGTGGATATTTTAAATTATCTCGATATCCCGGTGATTGTAGGAATTGGGGATTTAGGAAAGATGGAAGATGCAGACCATGTAAAGACTGGGGCGCGGATTACCACTATTGCGGTTGAAGAGGTTTTAAAACGAAGTCATTTTCGATGAGAAATTTCCATAAAAAGCAGGAAAATTACCAGAGGGTTAAGAAGTATAAGCCGGTAGAAATTACGAAGAAAGGATATGGACGGTGAAAATAGGTATTCCCCGGGCGCTGTTGTATTACTGGTATGGCTTTACCTGGCGGACTTTTTGGGAAGAGGCCGGTGCGGAAGTGGTGGTGTCCGGTCCGACAGAACGTTCTACAGTGGCGATCGGCTCAAAAGCCGGTGTGGATGAATTGTGTCTACCGATTAAAATATTTCTTGGCCATGTCCGTCAAATCGCCGATCAGGCAGATTGGATCATGATTCCTCATTTGATTAAGGTGGAAACCGGGGCTTATCTTTGCCCTAAGTTCATGGGATTGCCGGATTTGGTTTATCATGCGCTGCCTGACGTACGTGACAAGGTTTGTGTGGTGACTGTCGGCCCCCGAAATATTGATATGCTACAGTCATTAAAGGGCGCTGCCTTAATGGTAGGGATCCCGGAACGGCAGATTCCTAAAACATTGGATGTAAACAATCGGTTGCCGGCCTTATATGAACTGGCAAAATCCGGTTATCCGCGGCAATCGGACCTGCAAAGGGGACGACTGCGCATAGGGATCTTAGGCCATCCATATTGTATATATGACCGTTGCTTTAATTTGAACGTATTTGACAAATTGAACGGGTTGGACGTAGATATTTTTACACCGGAAATGATGCCTGGAAATATGCTCGGGATTGGTTCCGGTCGATTGCATAAAGAACTCTTTTGGTCGTTAGGCCGTTTTCAATTCGATGCGTTAGAATGGATGATCGGCAAATTGAAGGTTGACGGGTTTATCCATTTGTCTCCTTTTGCCTGCGGACCGGAAGCGATAATCGGTGATATGTTGGAACGCCGGATTAAGCAAGCCGGCTTGCCCATTTTAAAACTTTTATTTGAAGAACATAGCGGTGAGGCGGGGATGGTCACCCGTTTGGAAGCGTTTATTGATCTCATTCACTATCGGAGTCGCGTATGCTAAAAGTAACTTTTCCCCACATTGGCAATTCCTATATTCCCTTTCGAACGTTGCTGATGGAGTTGGGAGTAGAGCCGGTGATTCCGCCGCCCATTACTCAAAGGACGATCTCTTTAGGAACTCAAATTGCACCGGAATTCGCCTGCTTTCCTCTTAAGATCAATTTAGGAAATTATATTGAAACGATGGAAAAAGGGGCAGAAATGATTTTAATGGCCGGAGGGGTTGGACCCTGCCGGTTTGGTTACTATGGAGAAGTTCAGCGGGAGATATTGCAGGATGCCGGGTATGAAATTGATTTTTTGGTTCTGGAAGCACCGAAGACTCATCCCCGGGAACTGTGGGAGAAAATTAAACGAATTTTCCCCTGCCATCAGCCTCATGATTTGATCCGGGCACTGCGCAAAGCTTGGATTAAGGCTGATCTGTTGGATCAATTTGACCGGTTGGCCAATCACGTTCGGGCCCGGGAGTTAAAGAGAGGACAGGTCAGTCAATTACAGGCCCGCTTCTACCATCAGTTGGACCAGGCGGTCCTTCTGGATGAAATCCAACGGGTGGCTCGTCAGTTTATGGAGGAATTGAAAGACGTACCAACCCGCAAGGATGAGCAACCCCTCCGTGTCCGGCTTGTAGGCGAGATTTATATGGTTTTGGAACCCAACGTCAATTTTCATATCGAACGGGTGTTAGGGGAGATGGGAGTGGATGTCGAACGGACCATTTATTTTACGGACTGGGTGAAGGATACTCTTTTGAAAAGCATTTATGATCCGAACTGGCGGGCTCAGATGTTAGCGGTTGCCAGACCCTATCTAAAAAATTTCGTGGGCGGCCATGGGTTGGAGACAGTGGCCCATACGGTTGAAGCCGGTGTAAACCGCTATGATGGCGTGATTCAATTAGCGCCGTTCACCTGTATGCCGGAGATTGTGGCCATGCAGGCACTGCCCGCAGTTTCTCAAGATTTGGATATTCCATATTTGACGTTGATCATCGATGAGCATGCTGCGGAAGCCGGAATTATGACCCGGTTGGAAGCCTTTATTGATCTCTTAAGTTATCAGCGAAATTCGCGGGGTGGAGGAAAAACGCGTGAAGTTGTTTCTGGGTATTGATGTCGGATCAGTGAGTACCAATATTGTGGTGATCGACTCCAATGGGCAATTGCTGGATAAACTCTATATCCGCTCCCGGGGAAATCCGGTGGGATCGGTCCAGCAAGGCTTGGCCACGGTTTTAAAGACATTGAAAGGCCATGAGATTGCCGGAGTGGGCACTACCGGATCCGGCCGACAGTTGATTGGAACCTTGGTGGGGGCAGATCTGATCAAAAATGAGATCACAGCCCATGCCGTGGCATGTCTGAATCTGGTTCCTGATGTGCAAACCATTATTGAAATCGGGGGACAGGATTCCAAATTAATTTTGATCCGGGACGGGATCGTCAGTGATTTTGCCATGAATACTGTCTGTGCAGCCGGAACCGGTTCCTTTTTGGATCAGCAGGCAGCCCGGTTAAATATGGATATCGGACAATTGGGCGACATGGCTGCCCAGGGCGAGCATCCGGTACGGATTGCCGGGCGTTGTGCTGTCTTTGCGGAATCAGATATGATTCACAAACAACAGATGGGGCATAAGATCGAAGATATTCTGGCCGGATTGTGCCGGGCTTTGGTCCGTAATTTCTTAAGTAATTTGGGAAAAGGCCGGGAAATTAAAGCGCCGGTCATCTTTCAGGGAGGAGTGGCTGCCAATCACGGAATTCGGCTGGCTTTTGAAGAAGCATTGGGCTTTCCGTTGATTATTCCGGAACATTATGATGTAATGGGCGCATTGGGCGTGGCCTTGCTGGCCCGGGACAAGATGCTTATCAGCGAACAGCCCAGTGCTTTTAAAGGTATGGAGATTGTGGATTCGGCCATTGAAACCAGCAGTTTTGACTGTGATAGCTGTGCTAATCAATGCGAAGTGATTGAACTTCGGCAAGAAGGTGTGCTCATTGCTTGTCTCGGAGACAGATGCGGCAAATGGAGCAACCGAGTTCACTTTTCTCATGGAGTGCGGGAAACTGTCCAGGTTGGTTAAGGTCCTTTTGAAGGTGGTGACGGTATGAAACCGTTAATCGTTGTTACGGCGGATGTCATTGATTCCCGGTCCCATCCTGAAGTTGCGGATGTATTACGCCGAAAAATGCAACAATGGATGCAACCGGGCTTACTAACCCCTTTTTCTCTAGCGGTAGGCGATGAACTTCAAGCCGTCTGTGAATGGTCCGAAGCCTTACCTGCGCTTATCCGGCGGCTTCGCTGGAAGTGCCATCCGTTTCAGATCCGAGTGGGCATCGGTTTTGGTACAGTGGATGATTGGCGTCCTGATGCAGCATCTTGGGAGATGAATGGATCTGCTTTTTATCATGCCCGTGATGCCTTGGAAGCCATTTCCCAATCGAAACAGCCTTTAACCCGGGTGGGCGCAGGAGATGAGGGCTTTGCTTTGGCTTTAAATACCATCTATCCGTTGCTCGATCTATTAATGAGTCGTTGGACCTTTGAACAATGGGAAGCTATTGCTGCATACGAAGAACTGCAGACGTACGAGAAGGCAGCCGGACGGCTTGGGATTACCCGGCAAAATGTTCAAAAACGGTGTTACGCTGCTTCTTGGGATTTAGTTCAAGCTACTGAGGAACGATTGGGCCGTCTGATTGTCATGCATAGGCCGACTTACAACGCACCCTAAAAAGGGTGCATTTATAAAAAGCACCCTTTTTAGGGTGCGGATAACGAGGTGATGACCAATGACCTCATTGCTTCTGACGTTATTAGCTCATGGCTTGGCAGATTTCGTCTTGCAGTCGGAACGAACGGTTCATCGAAAAGAGAACCGGGATTGGCTGGGTTTTTTAGGACATGGACTGACCGTTTTTTTCTCTGGATTTCTGTTGCTTATCGGCTATGAGTGGACGACAGTCCTACCTTATGCGGGAATTATCACTATGAGTCATATTATTATTGATATGATCAAGATCGTTTTAGGGTCTCGCCGTCCGGCCAAAGATCTGGCATGGTTTTTGGGGGATCAGTTGATTCATTTGACTATCATTCTTATGGTTTGGCAGCATTTTCAGTTTCAGCCTTCGGAGGTATTTTTGAAATTCAGTACGTTTCTTCTGACTCCGACTGCTGTTGCAACATTTAGTCGTTCTTTCCCAAAGGAAGGATGGGCCTTTCATTCTATCTTGTCCTGTCTCCTTGTATATATTTATACTTGCTGGGGCGGCGGTTTTTTTATAAAAAAGGTTTTAACTGCATTGCAGGCTCAAACGTTGGCGGGCAGTCCGAAACCTGATAAGGAGCGGTTGCAACATACCGGGTTTTGGATCGGAGCCTTGGAACGGTTTATAATTATCACCTTGGTACTCAATAATGCATTGACAGCGGTGGCGTTTATCTTCACAGCCAAGTCCATCGCCAGATTTAGCGAGTTGAACGATCAGGCCTTTGCCGAATATTATCTCACCGGAACCTTGCTCAGTACCGCCTTGGGCATCGCCGGGGGATATTTTCTGCTTTGGCTGATAGCATGGGTTTGAGTTGGCTGATAGTATCAGTTGACAGTGTTCATCTCTGTGAACTGTCTAATGTCTCAACTGTTAACTCGCTTAAATCCACTGACTCCTGTCTCTTAACCCGGCACCCGTGACCGTATGTATACCGCTGTATGTATCGAGAAATACTATGCGGTGAGAAACGGGGCCGACGGAGCGGTACCGGATCTAGAAAATTACGAGTCAGGGGTGATGTGGTGAAAGCCCAGGTTAATCAGGATTTATGTATAAGTTGCGGACTCTGCGTCTCTACGTGTCCGGAAGTTTTCAGCTGGAATGGGGATGAGAAAGCAGAGGCTATCAAAGAAGATGTACCGTCCGAACATGAAGACTGTGTGCAGGACGCTGCCGATGGTTGTCCGACGGATGCCATCGAAACCCAATAGTTCTACCCGATATTCCTCTCCCATATAATTGCAAAAAGGGAGGGGAATTTTTATGACTGGTATAAATTCCGAGATCAATGAGGAACTGACGGATGAAACCCTATCGGATATGAATATGGAAGATTGGGAAACCGATAACTATTCGCTCATTTCCCCTAAATTCATTTCCCAGCTGATTATCGCTGCGATGGCCCTATTATTGATGTTTGGCATCTCTCATTACAGGAGCGGATGGGCCGGGCGGGTCCGGGCAGCTCTTCATCAGGCCATCAATGCCGGCAAACACGAAACTTTTGGAGTGATCGCGGAGTCAAAAGTGATCCGGCAAATCATCAACAATGTCCGTAACCTGGTACGCCTCGAAGAGATTACCCGGCAAATTCAAACCAGCGGGATGCCTTTGGAACAACCGGTGTTTCAAAATTGGAATTGGCCTTTGAATGGAGATATAACTAAAAGGTTCGGATGGGAAGAGGGGGGAACGGATAAACTTAAGCGGTTCAATCCCGGAATTGAAATTACGGCTCCAGCCGATGGTAAGATTCAGGCGGTAGCAGCCGGGCGGATCCAAGAATTACGACAGGAGGCAGACGGCCGGTGGACGGTGGTGGTACAACATGCTCAAGGCTGGCAGTCTTCCTATACCTATTTGGGGCAGGTCGAGGTGAAAGTGGGCCAATGGATTAAGGCAGGCCAAATTTTAGGGCGTTTAACTACAAAGGACAGTTCTGGCCTGGCCCGACTGGGATTTGAACTTAAAAAAGACAATCGGCCTGTGGATCCTTTAACAGTGTTGGTGAATTATTGACAATGCCGAAAATACCATTAAAAATCAGCGCTGCTTCAATCATGTTGTTGGTCATCTTGTTTTTTCAGGGAGGCAGCGCGCTCCATTTTTTAATGCTGCTTTCTGCCTTGGCCTTGCATGAAATATCGCACCTGATTACCATCAATCTTTTTGAATATCAGGTCAATGAACTTAAATTGACGCCTTTCGGCGGCTGTTTAAGCGTTGACCCGCTGTTTGAGACCAATCCGACAGCAGAATTTATTATCGCAGCCAGCGGCCCTTTTATGAATTGGGCGATGGTTGGAGGCGTTGCTTATTTAAAGTTGTTGGGCGTTGAAAACGCCATCTTAACCAGTTGGCAGCTTTATCATATTCTGATTGGCTTTATCAATTTGATTCCGGCCTTTCCTTTGGATGGCGGGCGGATGCTCCATGCCTGGCTGGTAAAGCATTGCGGTTTGGCAGCGGCCGCAGTGTGGTCCAAAGTGTTATCATTGATCAGTGCGGTTATATTGATGGGATATGGGGTGGAACGGTTATCTAAGCGGCAGGGGGGCAGCTTTTATTTATTTGTTGGGCTGTTTATTCTCTGTCATCTGTTTTTTATCAATAAACCTCGCCTAGCTCTTTATTGGCGTTTGTTGCAACGAAAGAAGAGGATATTGGGTAGAAAAGGGCATATGCCCATTCGCCACGTGATGGTCAGGCTGGAGACACCGCTCAGGGACGCATTGGCCCATAATGTATCCGATGATTATCTTTATTTCTCCGTTTACAAAGGGGGAGAAGTTATTTTTACGGTCAGCGAAGAGACTGCATGGGAAACTTTGACCCAAAAAGGTTTTCAAGCGACTTTTCTGGAAACAATGAAGAGAGAGAATACTGAGAGTTGGAAGAATTTTCATACGTGTTAAAAATTATCTTTTAAAAGGTAGGTATGGTCTTTGCTTGCACAATGTAGGTAGATGATGTAGAATTAACCTTGCATCCATAGATTTTGGAGAAATTAGGTGATTATTTTTGTCAGAATGGGAACGGATTGCAAGCCGCCTGGTCGAAGTGAATAAACCGACGCGTTATACCGGCGGCGAATATAATTCGGTTACGAAAGATTGGGATACTGTTGATTTAAAAGTCGCGTTGGCTTTTCCGGATGTCTACGAAATCGGTTTGTCCCATTTGGGACTGCGCATTTTATATGAGATGATCAACGACCATCCCCAAATGTTGGCCGAACGGGTTTATGCACCCTGGAAGGATTTCCAAGAAGTGCTGCGTTCGGAAGGGTATCCTCTTTATGCTCTTGAAAGCAAACACGGGCTTAAAGCCTTTGATGTGGTTGGTTTTTCGCTCCAATATGAATTGAGTTATACCACGGTTTTGACCATGTTGGATTTGGCCGGAATCCCGATCCGGTCTGCTGAACGGAGTGAAACGGACCCGCTAATTATTGCCGGCGGCCCCTGTGTATATAATCCGGAGCCGATGGCTGACTTTATTGATCTGTTTCTAATCGGCGAAGCGGAAGAGGTCCTTATCGGATTGTTTGAAAAGATTATGGCTTACCGGAAACAGGGTTTGGCCAAAGCCCGGATGTTGGAGGAACTGGCGAAGTTACCCGGCGTTTATGTTCCCAGCCATTTTACAATAGAGTATAAAGAAGACGGGACGATCGCGGGGGTTCATTCGGTTACGGGGCAAAAAGCTGTTCGGGCCGTGGTGCGCGATTTTAACAATGCGCCCTCTCCGAAACGTTGGATCGTTCCGTTTATGGAAATCGTTCATGATCGGGTAGCCTATGAGATTCAAAGGGGTTGCACAAAGGGATGCCGTTTTTGTCAGGCGGGGATGATTTACCGGCCGGTTCGGGAACGGGATCCTCAACGCATCATGGATTCCCTAAAACAACTGGTCCGGGATACCGGTTATGAAGAGCTGTCACTGACCTCATTAAGCAGTGCCGACTATAGCCATATTCAGCGTTTGCTGGAAGAAGCCTGCGGTTGTTTTACCCCGGCTCAGGTCAATGTTTCTTTACCGTCCCTCAGGATTGACTCTTTTTCCGTGGATCTGGCAAAGACCTTCCAAAGCAACCGGAAGGGAAGCCTTACTTTTGCTCCGGAAGCGGGAACGGAACGGATGCGCCGAGTGATCAATAAGGGCGTTACTGAAGAAGATCTCATGGCTGCTTCTGAAGCTGCCTTTCGTTCCGGTTGGCAAAAGCTGAAACTGTACTTTATGTTGGGGCTCCCTACGGAAACCGAGGAGGATCTGGAGGGCATCGTCCGGTTAGCCCGTAAGGTGGAGCAATTGGGTAGACAAGTTTATCCCAAGACCAATGCTTTACGGATTACGGTCAGTGTGTCCACCTTTGTTCCCAAGGCTCATACACCTTTTCAATGGCATCGTCAGATTTCGGTTGTGGAAACTCGGGAAAAACAGAAATATCTTCAGGACAATCTCCGCAGCAAAGTGGTTCAGCTCAATTGGCATGATCCCATACTTTCCCGGATGGAAGGCATATTTGCCCGGGGAGACCGCCGTTTGGGCCCTGTGATTTATAAAGCCTGGCAAAAGGGAGCCAGCTTTGACAGCTGGACTGATGAATTTAAATATGAATGTTGGACCGCAGCTTTCGACGAAGTCGGAATCGATCCCGATTTTTACCTGCGAGAACGGTCTTATGATGAAATATTGCCCTGGGATCACCTGGATTCCGGGGTGAGCCGGGAATTCCTGAAAGCTGAAAACGAACGGGCGAAACGCGGAATATTAACCGCAGATTGCCGGAACCAGCCCTGTACCCAATGTGGCGTCTGTTTCAACTTGGGCGTTGGAACCCGATTGGCAGGTGATGATCATGGCTGAATACCGGCTGTCTTTTACGAAAGGATCTTCCGTTCAGTTTTTATCCCATTTGGATTTGGCCAAAACTATCGAACGGGCTTTACGCCGTGCGGATATTCCGTTAGCATATTCCGAGGGGTTTCATCCTCATCCCAAAATGAGTTTTGGCCCGGCATTAGCAGTGGGTATCAGCAGCCTGGAGGAGTATCTGGATTTGGAGACAGTGATCGACATTCCTGCGGAAGACCTGCAGAAACGGTTGAACCGGTCGCTGCCCGATGGTTTGCAGATCCTGGCGGTGAAACGTTGCCTGAAACATCCGAAGCCGTTAAATGCCGTGATCAATCGGGCTGTTTATAATCTCATTTTTGAGGTGGATCCTTCCCAACAGCCTGCCATTGTTGATGCCCTTCATCATATGATGGACAGCGACAGATTGGAGGTAACCCGCACCAATAAAAATGGTCAAAAAGTAGTCAATATTCGCCCCTGGCTGCATAATTTAAAAACAGAAACTCTTGAGGAGGGTGAGTTGCAGGTGGTTATTACCGGAGAGATCGGTAGTAACGGCAATCTTCGCCCCGATGATATTGTGCAATTAATACCTTTTCCGGTCAAAGTTCGGAGGATCGTACGGACCGAAATGTGGCATGAAGAAAATGGTATCATTGTCAAACCCCTGGATTTATGCTGAATTCCGGAGGATATTGGATGCCCAAAGAAATCCTTGTGAATATAGGAATCAATGAAACAAGAGTGGCGATCGTTGAAGATGGGGATTTGGTTGAATTCTCGGTAGAATATCCGGATGAGCAGCGCTGGGCCGGGAATATTTACCGGGGGAGAGTTGAAAACGTTCTCCCGGGGATGCAAGCCGCTTTTATCGATATCGGCGAAGAAAAAAACGCCTTTTTGTATATTGATGATGTGCTTCCTGCTAAAGCAAACGATTCGGAAGTCGCGGAACGCCCCAAAAATGTGTCCATCACTGATTTGCTCCATCCGGGCCAGGAATTGATCGTCCAAATGATCAAAGAGCCAATGGGAACCAAAGGAGCCCGGGTGGTGACTCAGATCACCATCGCCGGCAGGTATCTGGTGTTGATCCCCAATGTGGATTATATCGGGATATCCCGTAAAATTCAGGATGAACACGAACGGGAACGGTTGAAGTCCATCGTAAGTAAATTTAAATCTCCCGATGTGGGGTTAATTGTCCGGACGGTGGCGGAGGAAGTTGAGGCGGCGGAGCTTCAAAATGATTATGAATTTTTAATCAGCGTTTGGAAGAAAATACTGAAAAAAGGGAAAAAAGGGCCTTGCCCGGCGCTTTTATATCGGGATCATGATTTGCTTTACCGTATTTTACGGGATTATCTCAGTAAAGATGTGAGCAGCCTGCTAATCGATGACCCGGATGCTTATGCGAAAGCGTTGGAATTGGTGAAGATACTGGCTCCTTCCCTTAAAAACCGGATTCAGCTATACCAAGGCGAACAGCCAATTTTTGAATTGTACAATATTGAAAACCAATTGCTTAAAGCGTTAAAACGCAAGGTATGGCTGGATTGCGGGGCCTATCTCATTTTTGATCAGACGGAAGCCCTAACTGTGGTGGATGTGAATACCGGCAAATTTACCGGCACCACCAGTTTGGAGGATACAGTCTTTCAAACCAATTTAATGGCTGCCAGTGAGATCGCACGACAGATCCGGTTGCGTAACCTGGCTGGAATTATCATCATCGATTTTATTGATATGGTATCCGACGAAGAGCGGGCTCAGATCATTGCCAAGCTTGAGGAGGAGTTTAAACGGGATAAGATTAAAGTCAATATTCTTGGTTTTACGTCGCTGGGGCTTTTGGAATTAACCCGAAAAAAGGTGAAGCAAAGTTTACGGGAGATTTTGCAGACAGAGTGCACCCATTGTGACGGAACCGGATATGTTTATTCGTTAGATTCCTGGGCGCATCGCGCGGGACGAACCATACAACAGTTGGCCCGTAATACCGCAGATGAAGCTTTGCTGTTGGCCGTCAACCCTCAAATCGGCTCTTTGCTCATCGGTCCCGGAGGGGTCAACCTGGAGAAGATGGAAAATGTGTTGGGTAAAACCATTTATATAAAAGGGCAGGAACAGTTGGAACTTAGCCAGGTCCGTTTAATCGCCAGCGGACGCCGGGAAGAGGTGGAAGCACTGGCTTTGCCGGTACGGCAGGGACAGGAGTTGGAGCTGAAAGTCCATGAATTGCATATTGCCAACGAAGGCGACGGCATTTCCCGGATCGAAGGATATGTCATCGATATCGAAGGGGCTGGGCCCATGGTGGGTAAAGTCGTCAAGATCCTGATTACTAAGACTTTCAAAACCTATGCCAAAGCCCGGTTGTTAGAATAAACGTCAACCTTTTTTTGGTTGACTTCTTTTATGAACCATGATATTATTACATTTGTGGGTTTTTACCCCACATATAACCGTTCGATAAGGTTTAAACACTTCGGTGTACCGAGTTCGGCGAGTCTGATGCGGGGGAGGTGTAACAGAATGTATGCGATTATTGAGTGTGGTGGAAAGCAATATCGGGTCGCTGAAGGCGATGTGATCCGGGTTGAAAAACTTACGGCTGAAGTCGGCACGACTTTGGATATTGACAAAGTTTTATTAGTCGGCGGCGACAATACTGTCATTGGAACGCCGTTAGTGGCTGGAGCGAAAGTATCCTGCAGAGTATTGAACCATGACAAGGCCAAGAAGATTTTGGTTTTCCGTTATAAACCCAAAAAGAATATTCGTAAAAAATATGGCCATCGTCAACCGTTTACCATGTTGTTGATCGAAAAGATCGTGATGGGCGGTTCGGCCCAGTCGGAAACTGCAGCTGCTGCTGAAAAACCGAAACGTACGCGTAAAGCTGCTGCAACGGCTGAAGTGGCAGAAGCCTAATGGTACGGATTACGCTTTATCGGGATGGCTCCAATCATTACATCGGGTTTGACTGCAGTGGACATGCCGATTTTGCCGAGGCTGGTTCGGATATTGTCTGTGCCGGAATTTCTGCCTTGACGCAGACGACTATCCTTGCGTTGGATCGTCTGGTGGGGTTGGATATGGATGTACAGGCTGACCAGAAAACCGGACGTTTGCGGTGTTTATGGACGAATCAGCCGGTGACGGTAGATAAATCGGATTTACTGATACAAACCATGATGATAGGTTTGAAGGAAATTCAAAACCTATTTCCTGAGCATCTGAGTCTCAGTGAAACGGAGGTGTTATCAAATGATAGTATTTAATCTTCAATTCTTTGCTCATAAAAAAGGAGTCGGAAGTACCAGAAACGGTCGTGATAGTGAATCGAAACGACTCGGCGTTAAACGTTTTGGCGGTCAATTCGTCACTGCCGGCAGCATTTTGGTTCGTCAACGCGGCACCAAATTTCATCCTGGCGTGAATGTGGGAATTGGCAAGGATGATACTTTGTTTGCCAAGATCGATGGATATGTGACGTTTGAACGTAAAGGGAAGAACGATAAACAAGTGAGCGTTTATTCGGAACAACCTGTTACTGCTTAACCCGGTATTTACCGGGTTTTCTTTTTTGGAGACAGGAGAAGCCCGGGTAAAGAATATAACGTCCTTTTTTTGTGCATGATCTATACAGAGCAATGCGTGATGTTTCTGTATAAACACAAAAAAGGGGCGTTTTTTGATGAAGAAATACGGAAAAATATTAGCCGGGATGCTTGCGGTGTTTATGGTCATGACCATGGGTTTAGGACAGGCCGCTATTGCTGCTGAACCGGTGTTAAATTTGGATTCCCATGCGGCGATTTTGATGGAACCGTTGTCAGGTGAGATCCTCTATCAAAAAAATGCGGATCAAAAAATGCATCCGGCCAGTGTCACTAAGTTAATGGTCATTTTACTTACGCTGGAAGCTGTGGAACGGGGCGATCTCAAATTAACCGATGTGGTCAGTGCATCGCCTGAAGCCTGTAAAATGGGAGGATCCCAAATTTGGCTTGAACCCGGAGAGCAGATGTCTGTTGAAGAATTGCTAAAGGCTGTCTGTATTGTTTCGGCGAATGATGCTTCCTATGCTTTGGGAGAGCATATCGCCGGATCCGAAGCGAATTTTATCGCGTTGATGAATAAACGGGCGAAAAGTTTGGGCCTGAAAAATACGACTTATGTGAATACTACCGGCTTGGAACCGGATGGTGGCGGACCGGGTAATCTGACATCAGCTCGGGATATGGCGATCCTGGCCCGGGAAGTTTTGAAATATCCCTATGTGTTAAAATGGACTGGAACTTGGATTGACCATTTACGGGGCGGAAAATCCTTTTTACGGAATACCAACCGTCTGGTCCGGTTTTATAATGGCTGTGACGGTTTGAAAACCGGTTATACCGGGGAAGCTGGATATTGTCTGGTGGCGACGGCTAAACGGGACGGCGTACGGATGATTGCTGTTACGATGAAAGCCAGCACCGATAAAGCCCGTGCCAAAGATATTTCCAGTTTATTCAATTATGGTTTTTCGCTTTATAAAGCACACCGGGTATATCAAGGCGGCGAGATTGTCGGAAAGGTCAAGGTTTTCCAGGGTAAGGAGAAATATGTTCAAGCCAAGGCTGCCGGTGAGCTTTCGGCAGTGATCAAACGGTCTGCCAAAGGCAGTATCACCAAGCAGATCAAATTGGCCGAGTGGGTCAAGGCACCTGTCAAATCCGGCCAGAAACTCGGGGAAGTTATTCTTTCGGTGGACGGGAAGCCTTGCGGCAGAGTGGATCTGGTAGCCGCCAAAAACGTTCAAAAGAATTCTTTCTTCGGGATACTGGGCGAATTTTTCAGGACGATGATTGGCCGCGGGACCCACTGAAACGGCAATCAAAACATTTCTTCGCCGAATGACTCAAGAGGTGTGATAAACACCTCTTTTTTGTTTGGGAAATTCGTTGTCAAAACCCTTTGGATTCCTTGAAAAACAGCTATTTTCCGTCATTTTCGGCAGCAGGAACTGATGAGCTATTGCCGAAATATACCATGGAAGATGAAAGGGGGATTTCACTTGGTTATCGAAACCGAACGGATCGGATCCAATTTAGTGGTCACCATCGATGGCGAGCTGGATCTGGAGACTTCGCCGGAGTTCCGAAAGGTTATTGAAGAAAAGCTCGACAGCTATAAAACTATCCGCCATTTGATCCTGGATTTGAAGAAGGTTCATTTTATAGATAGTTCTGGACTGGGAGTTATTTTAGGAAGGTTTAAACGGATTACGCAAGATGGCGGCCGGATGTCAGCGGTCAATGTATCGGATCAGGTGAAGCGGATCTTTGAATTGTCAGGTTTATTGAAGATTATGAATATTTATCCTGACCGAAAAGACGCGCTGGATAATTGTTAGTGGAGGCAGAGGGATGTTTGAAAACTATTTAAAACTGGAGTTTCCCAGCATACCTCAGAATGTCAGCTTTGCACGGACTATCGTGGCGACCTTTGCTGCGCAGTTGGAATTTACTCTGGCTGAGATCGAAGAGATTCGGGTAGCTATTTCCGAGGCAGTTTCCAATTGTGTCATTCATGCCTATCCGAATGAAGTTGGTATCGTGAAACTGGAACTTCGGGCGGAAGATCAACTATTAACCATCCGGATCCAAGATTTTGGTATCGGAATTGCCGATATTGAGCAGGCAAAGCAAGCAACATATTCCACGCAGCCGGAGCGGATGGGGTTGGGATTGGTCTTTATGGAGTCATTCATGGATGAGATGGAGCTCATCTCCAAACCGGCGGAAGGAACCACCGTAGTGATGAAAAAGCGGCCGGAACGGGGGTTCGCCAATGCTGAGCTCTCCCGGAGTAGTTAAGCGTGAGATTGTCCTTCCAAACAATGGCCTGTTATCAGATGAGGAATTCTATGAGTTAATGATGGCTTACCGGAAAGGCAATCCGGAAGCAAAAGAAGTTATTATCCAATGTAATTTGCGTTTAGTGATGAGCATTGCCCAGCGGTTTGCGGGCCGCGGCGAAATGGAAGATCTTTTTCAAATCGGGTGTCTTGGTTTGCTGAAAGCCGTCGATAAGTTCGATCCGTCCTATGGTGTAAAGTTTTCAACCTATGCGGTTCCGTTAATCATCGGGGAGATCAAGCAGTACTTACGGGATGAGGGCCCGTTAAAGGTCAGTCGGGGAATTAAAGAGATTGCGGCCAAGGTCGAACAGACACGGTATCAGCTTGCTAATGAACTGGGGAAGGAACCAACTCTTTCGGAATTGGTTGAAGCCAGCGGATTATCCCGGGAAGAGATTGCCAGCGCCTTGGAAGCTACCCGGCCGTTAAACTCCCTTCAAGAGGTCATCTATGAGGAAGAGGGCGAAAGTATCAGCCGGGAATATTTAATCGGCGAAGAAGATACTGAGCACCATCGATGGTTGGAACGGTATGCGTTAAAAGAAGTCATTGCGAAGTTGCCGGAGCGGTTGCGGCTTTTAGTTGAACTCCGGTTTTTTCAGGAAAAAACCCAAAGCGAAGTTGCGGAATATTTGGGTGTTTCACAAGTTCAGGTTTGCCGGTTGGAAAAAGAAGCGTTGTTGCAATTGCGTAAATTATATCTGAGCGAGTAATGCTCAGTTTTTATTTATCACGACATTGAAATGGAGGGAAAGTCCGCAACAAAAAAGAATATACTTCTATAACTGTTCATTGCTGACTGTGGGTTTTCTATTATTAGAGAAGTTGTGCATTATTGCTGCGTTTTACACCATAATATAGGAGAGCGACACATGATCTATCAAAATATGGAATTTCATAATGTGGCGGAACTTCAATCGATTCAAAACGTGGCTGGCCTTCGGTTGCAGCGTTTTCCGGAGTCTGTCCGTTATTCATTGGGCCATGGGGATCATGAGCGGGGCCGGTTCTATGCGGAACGTTCCGTTGGGTGTGAGATCCGCTTTGTGACGGATGCCCCATTTTTTAGAATAACGCTTTCGGCTGTTGAAAATGAAGGCATGGTCTTTATATATAAAGGAAATTTTCTGCATGATAGTTTCCGGCTTCAGCCGGGGGTACCTACAACCCTTCATGTGGAAACACCTCCGAAATTTGAGACGGTTAACTCTTCGGCCTTGAAAGCGCCTTTTTCGCCGGCGGTGTGGCGCATCCTGTTTGGTCATGAAGCCTGTTTTGCCTTTCATCATCTTGAAACCTTCGGCCATGCGGTACGGCCGCCCCGGGAGGGAGAAAGGCCTGCGCTTCGCTGGTTGGCTTATGGTTCATCCATCACTTTTGGCGGTAATGCGTTGCTATATACCAACACCTATATTCAACAGGCAGCCAAAAGGCTGGGCGTAGATGTTGCGTGTAAAGGGATGCCGGGTTCCTGTTTTTGCGATCCTCTGATGGTGCGATACATAGCTGAAGAAACCGAATGGGACTTTATTACGCTGGAATTAGGCGTCAATATGCGGGGACGATTTACCGCCGCTGAATTTGAAGAGAGGATTCGCGGGCTGATTCGGGAAGTTCAGACCCATCATCCCGCCAAACCAGTGATTGTTATCAATATTTATCCGAATGAGGCTATTCATTTGAAAGATCAAAATGATCGAATCGCTCAGGATAACTGGGAATTTAACCGTATTGTCCAACAGGTCGTTTCCGAGTTGGGCAGCCCCAATCTCCATTTTATCGATGGTGCTGACATTTTGACGGATTTCTCGGGATTGACCACGGACTTGCTTCACCCGTCCGATGACGGCCATATTCACATGGGCGACAATTTGGCTAGACGGTTGAAGGCGATACTGAATATATAGGAGACGGGAGAGTTAGTAGATTTAAACGAGCGGAGAATTAGGACAGACCTCACCCCTGCCCTCTCCTGGAGCGAGGGATGTCGAAGTCTGAAATTTAAATGTATTGGGAAAGCGTGTGTGTCTTCGCTATGAACTGTGTACTGTGAACTATGTACGCATATTAAATGAAGAAGGTGATTGATATGGATGTCAAACGGGTGTTTTTAATCGTACTGGACGGGGTTGGAGTCGGAGAACTGCCGGATGCGGCCAAATACGGAGACGTCGGCAGTAACACTGTGGGAAATATTGCGGAAGCTCTCGGCGGTTTATCTATGCCTAATATGGAAAAGGCCGGGCTCGGAAAGATTATCCCGATTAAAGGGGTATCAGCCGAGGTTCCCGGTGGCATCTGGGGAAAGATGGGTGAAAAATCGCCGGGAAAGGATACGACTACTGGGCATTGGGAGATTGCCGGATTGATTTTGGATCATCCTTTTCCAACTTTTCCGCAGGGTTTTCCGGAACGGATCATCCGGGAGTTTTGTCAGCAAACCGGCAGGGGCGTTATTGGTAACAAAGTGGCTTCAGGCACGGTGATCATCGATGAGTTGGGCGAAGAACATCTGAAAACCGGTGACCTGATCGTGTATACGTCAGCGGACAGCGTTTTCCAGATCGCTGCCCACGAAGAGGTTGTGCCGCTTTCGGAATTATACCGATATTGTGAAATTGCCCGCAATATTTTAACCGGGCCCGATGCGGTCGGCCGTGTCATCGCCCGTCCTTTCCTGGGAGAACCCGGTTCCTTCTACCGGACGCCCGGACGGAAAGATTTTTCGGTGGAACCCTTTGGCCCGACAATTCTCGACCGGATGAAAGAAGCTGGATACACGGTATATGGGGTGGGCAAGATCGAAGATATTTTCAACAACCGGGGATTGACGGATTCCAACCATACCCATAACAATCAGGAAACGTTGGCGTTTGTCAGCGAATTGCTTGACCAAGATTTTAGGGGATTGGTCTTTGCAAATTGCATTGATTTCGATATGATTTACGGCCATCGGAATGACGTAAAAGGATTTGCCAAAGCCTTGGAAGATGTCGACAGCTGGCTGGGTGAAAATGTGGGTAAGTTAAGAGAAGGCGATGTGATGATTTTCACCGGCGATCACGGCGGTGATCCGACAACGGTAAGCACCGATCATTCCCGGGAGTATACTCCGTTATTGGTGATTGGGCCCGGATTGCCGGAAAATATAAATTTGGGTACCAGAGAAACCTTTGCCGATGTTGCAGCAACGTTGTCCCAATGGTTTGGCCTTGGGAAATGGCCGGTGGGTAAGGCCTTTGAAATCCTATGAAACGCGATGGCATGGTCGTAACGGCAGCAACATGGGAAAATTAAATTTTGGTATGGAAACCGAGGTGGGAGCCATGCGGGTTTATGATTTGATCTGGAAGAAGCGTCAGGGCCAGGCGTTAACAGCGGATGAGATCCGCTACTTGATTAACGGGTATGTGCGGGGCGATATCCCGGATTATCAGATGAGCGCCTGGTGTATGGCAGTTTTCTTTCAAGGGATGAGTTTTGAGGAAGCCACTGCATTAACATTGGCTATGGTTGAGTCCGGCGATACGGTAGATCTTTCGTCCATTCCAGGGATTAAAGTTGATAAACACAGCACCGGCGGGGTGGGAGATAAGACTTCCTTAGTGGTATTGCCTTTGGTGGCTGCTGCTGGAGTTCCAGTGGCCAAGATGTCCGGGCGCGGCTTGGGCCATACCGGCGGGACCCTTGACAAGCTGGAGTCTATTCCCGGATTTTCCGTTGCCGTTTCACGGGAGCGGTTTTTGAAACAAGCGGCGGAGATTGGCATCGTTTTGGCAGGGCAAACCGCTGATCTGGTCCCTGCAGATAAAAAGTTATACGCCTTGCGGGATTTAACCGCGACTATCGAAAGTATCCCATTAATCGCCGGAAGTATAGTTTCGAAGAAATTGGCTTCCGGAGCGGATGCGGTGGTGCTTGACGTGAAATATGGGGATGGCGCCTTTATGAAAAATTTGGAGGATGCCCGTTCTCTGGCTAGGACTATGGTGGAGATCGGCAACCGGTCAGGACGGCATTTTAGGGCGCTTCTTACGTCCATGGAACAGCCGTTGGGGTTGGCGATTGGCAACAGCCTGGAAGTGATGGAAGCCATTGAAACATTGCAAGGAAAAGGCCCGGCGGACCTTACCGAGCTCAGCCTGAAATTGGGCGGAATGATGGTGGTTATGGCCGGTCTTGCTGACGGCCTGGAGGCCGGTGAAGCCCGAGTCCGTCAGGTGTTATCTAGCGGAGATGCCCTGGCGAAATTTGCTCAATTGGTAGAAGCGCAAGGAGGTAATCCCGAGGTCATTCAGGATTTTTCTCTGCTTCCTCAAGCCGGGGTGGTTCGTTCAGTTTGGGCGGAAACCGAAGGTTGGGTGGAACGGATCGATTGTCGGGAGCTGGGGCTCATTGCCATGCGTTTGGGTGCCGGCCGCAACCGGTTGGAAGATCGGATTCATCCGGAGGTTGGATTGCGGTTCTTCCCGAAGATCGGAACCTATCTTCATCGCGGCGACATGATAGCCGAAATTTACGCTCGGAGCGAAGCGGATGCAGCTGCTGCCGAGGAGCAGCTTAGGACGTGTATTCATCTGGCGGCCCAACCGGTTCAGCCGGAACCATTAATAAAGGAAATTATTTAAACCAAAATTATGAAATAGACGCCCAATTGATTATATTGGGTGTCTTTTTTTAGTTTTCTTTTTAAAAAATCTTTGTTATTTTAATAACAATAATTGCGAAAATTGCCTGCCAAATAAAGATTTTGAAATATTTATCATTCTTCTGTGAACCTTATGTAACAAAAAATGCTTGTTCCGCATATCGGAATACGTTATATTAGTATGTGAAGTTTTGGATAGTATATCATGTGTGAGGTGACAAAATGCGTGCTAAAACCTTTCAGGGAGGCGTTCATCTCCATTACCATAAAGAAGCGACAGCTTCTAAACCTATAGTGGAGATGCCTGAACCGAAACAAGTCATTTTACCGGTTCAACAACATATTGGCGCGCCGGCTGAGGTCTGTGTCCAGGTTGGCGATGAAGTTAAGATCGGAGATGTGGTTGCAAAAGCCAAAGGTTTTGTATCAGCTTCGGTCCATGCGAGTATTGCCGGGAAAGTGACTGCGGTTGGGCCTGCGCCTCATCCGGGTGGTCGCAATATTATGGCTGTAACCATTGAAAATGACGGCAGTGGTGCAACAGCTTATGCAGCAGTCAAGGGGTTAGATGCTTTGTCTGCTGATGAATTGAAACAAATGATGCAGGATATCGGTTTAGTGGGTATGGGTGGAGCCGGATTCCCAACTCATGTGAAATATTTTCCGCCCGAAGGGAAAAAGATCGAAACCGTGATTTTGAACGGGGCTGAATGTGAGCCTTATTTAACTTGCGATCACCGGTTGATGGTGGAAGAACCGGAAAAGGTGATCCTGGGATTGCAGGCGATGATGAAGGCTGCCGGGACAGACGACGGTTATATCGGCATTGAGGTGAATAAGCCTGATGCCATTGAGATACTGACGAAGGCTGCTGCCTCGGATCCCCGGATCAAAGTCGTGCCGCTGGAGGTGAAATATCCTCAGGGCGAGGAAAAGATGCTGATCAATGCCATCACCGGGAAAGTGATTCCGTCCGGCGGGTTGCCTGTGGATGTAGGAATCGTGGTGAACAATATTGCCACGGCAGTAACTTTGGCTGAAGCTATTTTAGAAGGAAAACCTTTGATCAGCCGGATTGTTACAGTAACCGGAGCGGTAAAAAATCCGCAAAATCTCCGGGTGCGTCTGGGCACATCAGTGAATGAACTGGTCGATTATTGCCAAGGATTTACCGGAACGCCGGGACGTATCGTTCTGGGCGGGCCGATGACCGGACCGGCCCAATACCGGTTGGATCTTCCGGTGACCAAAACCACTTCCGGTGTTTTGGTACAGGACCGGGGCCAAATCAAGTTGTTGGAGAGTTCCCCCTGTGTCCGTTGTGCCCGGTGCGTGGACGTTTGCCCGTACAACTTGATGCCGTGTATGCTCGGAAGTGCCATTGAAGCCGGCGATCTGACGCAAGCTGAAAATCTTGGCATTATGGACTGCCGGGAATGTGGCTCCTGTACCTTTGTTTGCCCGGCCTGCCGTCCCATCGTGCAAACGATCAAATATGCCAAATCCAAGATCGCGGCTCAGAAGAGAAAGAACAGTTAAAGAGTTTTCCAAACACCCATAGGTATTGATCGAAAGGAGAGGATGAGATGCTGGATACCCAGGTTGTAGTTTCACCAGCTCCTCATATCAAAGATGTTATTACGACTGAAAAGGCAATGAAAATGGTGATGCTTGCCTTACTGCCTGCAACATTGTTTTCCGTCATTGCCTTTGGATTTAAAGCATTAGGGTTAATCGTATGTTCGATGGTGTTTGCAGTGGCTACGGAATATACGATTCAAAAAGCCTTGAAAAAACCGGTGACCATTCATGATGGCAGTGCTGCTCTGACTGGATTGTTATTGGCATTAACCGTTACGCCTGAGCTTCCCTGGTGGATGATTGCCGTTGGTGCGGTAGTCTCCATCGGCCTCGGGAAACATATTTTCGGCGGATTGGGTTACAACATGTTCAATCCGGCGCTGATCGGGCGGGCGTTTCTGCTTGCTTCCTGGCCGGTTGCCATGACTACCTGGTCCTGGCCATCCAAATCCTTGGGTTGGGCCGGAAGCCAGATGGATGCCGTTTCCGGGGCAACTGCGCTCAACTTAGATAAGATGGGTATGTTGCAAAGCCTTAATTTGGATCTTCCTTATTTCAATTTACTAATCGGTAATATTTCCGGGTCTCTGGGAGAGACTTCAGCGATTTTGCTCTTAGTCGGCGGTTTATATCTGATCATTACCAAAGTTATTGATTGGCGGATTCCGGTTTCCTTTATCGGGACGGTCTTCGTATTGGCGCTGGTTTTCCAGAAAGATCCTATCTATCAGGTATTAGCCGGCGGTATTTTCTTAGGTGCTTTCTTCATGGCTACGGACTGGGTAACCTCTCCGGTGACGAAGAAAGGCCGGATTTATTTCGGGATCGGCTGTGGCGTGATCACTATGTTAATCCGGCTCTTCGGCGGTTATCCGGAAGGGGTATGTTACTCCATCTTGATCATGAATGCTGTGACGCCGCTACTGGATCGGATGACATTGCCCAAACGGTTTGGGGAGGTGAAGGCCCGTGCGTGATTATTTGCGATTGATGATTGTACTCGCAGCGATCGGAGCGGTGGCTGCCGGACTGTTGGCTTTGGTGGATTCCTTCACTGAACCGAAGATTCAGGCGATTAAAATTCAAGCGGAGTCTGAAGCTTATCAACAGGCATTGCCGCAAGCCAAATCCTTTAAGGATGATGCCAAACTGCTGGAGAAGGTTAAATCCAATCCGAATCTCGCTGATATTAACGGATTGAAAGTCGGATATGACGGTGACCAACCCGTAGGGTGGGTTTGTAAAGTATCTCCCCGCGGTTATAGCAGTAACATTGAAATGTTAGTGGGTGTTAAACCCGATGGGCAATTAGCTAAAGTAATTATCCTTTCTCAGTCGGAAACGCCGGGATTGGGAACAAATATCGTGAATCCCGAATTTATCGAGCAACCAGCAATTTACAACAGTAATGGAGAGGATTTGAAAGTGACCAAAGACGGCGGTAAGGTGGATGCCGTGACCGGAGCGACCATCTCTTCCCGTGCCGTTCTCCGGGGCATCAATCAAGTCTTCGGATTTTACCGTTTGCAGGTACCAGAAAGCGGGGGTGGAAGTCAGCAATGAATTTTGGGAAAATCATTAAGAACGGATTGTTCGCAGAAAATCCGACTTTTCGTCTGGTTCTCGGGATGTGTCCGACGCTGGCCGTCAGTACGGCGGCAGTCAACGGCATCGGTATGGGTTTGGCGGCGACTGCCGTATTGATCGGTTCCAACGTATTAATCTCTTTGTTGCGTAATGTGATACCTTCCGAAGTTCGGATTCCTGCTTATGTCGTGGTCATAGCTTCCTTTGTAACCATCGTCGACAAACTGATGGCTGCTTACATTCCCGGATTACATTCGGTGTTAGGGATTTTTATTCCGCTTATTGTGGTGAACTGTATCATTCTGGCCCGAGCTGAGGCATTTGCTTCCAAACAAACGGTGGGTAAGGCGTTTGCCGACGGTTTGGGCATGGGTTTGGGATTTACCCTTGCTTTGACTTGTATCGGTGCCATTCGGGAGCTGTTCGGTACCGGTAACCTGATGGTTGCCAAAGATTTCGGTTTTGACGGCTTTGCGTCCTGGCTTTCGGCCGGTGTAGCCAATGCTTTGAAAGAAGTTTCGGCCTTGATCATGATCCTGCCGCCGGGGGCCTTTATCACGCTTGGGCTTGTCCTTGGGTTTATCAATTGGTTAAGCAACCGTAAGGAGGCCAAACAATGATCGATATCTTGGTAATTATTTTTGGTGCTATTTTGGTCAATAACTTCGTGTTAGCACAATTTTTAGGGATCTGTCCGTTTCTGGGCGTTTCCAAACAGGTCGAAACGGCCATTGGAATGGGTTTTGCCGTTACCTTCGTTAT
Organism: Bacillota bacterium; assembly: GCA_029776205.1. Classification (GTDB taxonomy): domain Bacteria; phylum Bacillota; class UBA4882; order UBA8346; family UBA8346; genus JAKOSX01. The sequence continues at coordinate 42,173 of JAKOTQ010000118.1, forward strand.
GGCTTTGGCATCAGGGCTTACTTATGGGGTTCAAAAGATTTTAGATTTCTATCATTTGGAAGTTTTGCAGACGTTAACCTATATCCTGGTGATTGCTGTTTTGGTTCAGTTTGTGGAGATGGTTTTGAAAAAGACCAGTCCCGGGCTTTATCAGTCTCTCGGAATTTATTTACCACTTATCACTACCAACTGTGCAGTGCTTGGTGTGACGTTGATCAACTTCAATAATCATTACAACTTTTTGAGTTCGATCATTAACGGAACGGCTGCAGCTTTAGGATTTACATTGGCGATCGTGTTGTTTGCCGGTATTCGGGAACGGATGGCCAATGCGCCGATCCCAAAATCATTGCAAGGATTTCCGATTGCATTATTGACGGCTGGCCTTTTGTCCATTGCCTTTTTGGGATTCAGCGGATTGAACCTGAAAGCGTTCTTCGAATATTTCGCCAATTTTAACTGGTCTGATTATCAGGCGTATATCAGCCAACTTTTTTAATCGGGGGGTGAGGGTATGAATTCAATTATCATTGCAAGTGTCATGTTAGCGTTAATGGGAATTCTTTTTGGGACGATTTTGGCCTTTGCCTCTAAAAAGTTTGCGGTGGAAAACGATCCGCGGATCGATGAGATCATTGCCGTATTGCCGGGGGCCAATTGCGGTGCCTGTGGATTCCCCGGTTGCAGCGGTTTGGCGGAAGCTATAGTTAACGGAGGAGCTCCGGTCAACGCCTGTCCGGTAGGTAAAGCACCATGTGCCCAAAAGATTGCGGCGATTATGGGCGTGGAAGTCGATGAAAACGCGAAACCCAGGTTTGCTCGATTGCTTTGTCAAGGCGGAAAAGCGGAACGGGTGGACCGTTATTACTACATGGGCGTGGCCGATTGTGCGGCAGCCCAGCTTCTTAACGGCGGGCCCAAATTGTGCGAATACGGATGCCTTGGTTTGGGGAACTGCGTTCGTTCCTGTAAATTCGGGGCCATGCGAATCAATGATAATATGTTGCCCGAGATTGACATCGACAAATGCACCGGTTGCGGCGCTTGCGCTAAAGCGTGCCCGCGCAGCCTGATTAAACTGGTGGACGACAGCTATCGGGTGATGGTGCGTTGCAAGAGCCACAGCAAAGGGCCGGAGGTCCGCAAAGCCTGCAAAGTAGGATGCATCGGTTGCGGCATCTGCGCCAAGAATTGTCCGGCCAATGCCATTACTGTCACGGATTTTCTGGCCGAGATCAATCCCGAGCTTTGCACGGCCTGCGGTATCTGCGTCGAAAAATGTCCGATGAAAACCATCAAATTTACCTTCGAAACCGGAGAGGCTAAAGCGCAAGTTGTCTGATCCGGGAAGACGATAGTTTAAACTAACTATTTTATGTTGAAAGTTATGCAATATGTCAACAGTTTTTATCCCCAAATGTGGATAAATTTGTAAAAGAAAATAAAAAAGCCGCGTTAGACGCGGCTTTTTTACGTTGTGGATATTGCCGGAAAAGACTCATAATTGTAATAAAAAAACCGCAAAATGCGGTTTTTGATTTTGAAAAAAGGAATTTTCCGTTTAATGTGGAAAATAGTCAAAATAAATGGTCGGGGTGAGAGGATTTGAACCTCCGACCTTTCGGTCCCGAACCGAACGCTCTACCAAGCTGAGCCACACCCCGATAACGACAAGATATAGTATAGCAAAGACCAAATGATTTGTCAAAGGTAAAACGCAGTTTTTTTAAAAATTCTCATCATATTATCCGATGCTAGGAGGGCTTTTATGGAAATTACATTTTGCGGTGCGGCCGGGACAGTGACTGGTTCTTGTTTCATGATTGAAACCGACCGGGGAGTCCGGTTTATCGTCGATTGCGGCATGTATCAGGGGAGCAAGGAGATTCGCCGTTTTAACCAGGAACCTTTTCAGTTTGACCCTGAAAAGCTGGACTTCATGATTTTGACCCACGCCCATATCGATCATTCAGGGCTGATTCCCAAGTTATGCAAGTCCGGTTTTAAAAAGCCTATCTATACTACAAAAGCCACGGCTGAATTGTGCAAAATATCCCTTCGGGATTCGGCCCATATCCAAGAGATGGATACCGAATGGCGAAACCGGAAACGGCTTCGTAAAGGGGAACCGCCCGAGGAGCCGTTGTATACCGTTCAGGATGCCGAGGCGTCACTGGAGTATTTTTATTCCTATCACTATCAGGAGATCTTTGAGCCGGCTCCCGGTGTGAAAGTGCGTTTCCAGGATGCAGGCCATATCATGGGGTCGGCCATTGCGGAAATTTGGATTACCGAAGACGGGGATACGGTGAAAATCGTCTTCTCCGGAGATCTGGGGCAAAAGAATCAGCCGATTATTAAAGACCCTACGGTCATCAGCGAAGCCGATTATGTGCTGATGGAAACCACCTATGGCAACCGGCTGCATGAAGACAGTGGCAATAAAGCGGAATTACTGAAAGACGTCATTTTGCAGATGGTGCGTTCCGGAGGCAATCTGGTCATCCCCGCATTTACCATCGGCCGGACCCAAGATTTGCTGTATCATATCAAAACGCTGTTGCTGAGGAAGGAGATTCCCAAAATTCCGGTGTATATCGACAGCCCGATGGCCGTATCCATCACTGAAATCTACCGGGAACATCCGGGTTATTATGATGAGCAGATGTTGGCCATGTTGATGGCCGGGGAAAGCCCCTTTGAATTTGAAGGGTTGCATTTTGTCAGGACGGTGGAGGAGTCAAAACGGTTAAATGAAACCGCCAACCGTTCCATCATCATTTCTGCCAACGGGATGTGTGAATCGGGACGTATTTTGCATCATTTGAAACATAATCTGTGGCGCCCGGATTCCCATATCCTCTTCTCCGGATATCAGGCCGAAGGAACTCTGGGGCGACGTTTATTGGAAGGGGCAAAGGTGGTTAAAATTATGGGAGAAGAGATCTATGTCCAGGCCACCATTCATTCCATTGACGGCTTCTCAGCTCATGCGGATCAAGCGGGACTACTCGAATGGTTATCCGGTTTTGTTAAAAAACCCCGAGGGGTGTTTTTGGTTCATGGCGAACCGGATGTGGCCAGAGAATTTGCAGCCAAGATTCAACAGCAATTGAATATTCCGGTTCAAATTCCCAAACAGGGTGAGAGTTTCCAGCTAAATGCCACAGCCCATTTAGCCCATATGCATTTGGAGTTCGAACCGACCGAACTGCGGAAGTATCATGCAGTTCGAACGGTTACCGATATGGAGCATATGGTACTGGCATTCAAGAATCGGTTGCGTAAAGCGGATTATTCGGACAGCAAACGGTATTTGGAGGGTCTCCGAAAGCTTCTGGATGAGTTGGAAACCACTATAGAAAAACATGGGTGAAAAAACTGATAATTCTTTGCCAAAAGTCTCCCCGACGTTCACTGTTTCACATATTATATAGCAGAGATTATGCCTGGGGAGGAACATTGGTGAAAATGGGATTTGCAACGCATTTCATGGCGGATCTTTATTTGTGCCAAAATCAATTATGGCTTGCCCCATCGGATTTTATGGAGAAGATCCGGGAGTTGGCAAGCTTTAAAAATATATCGGATTTTCAATGGGTGTTCCAGTCCATCGAGCCGGGAAGGATTCGGATTAGCGGCGAATTTGCGGAATCATTCATTATGATTCAGGTGTTTCCGGAGAAGAACTTTATTGCCATCGACATTTTCTCCTGGGAACCCAAAGTTGATATAAAAAATTTCAGTGAAGCCCTGATTCAAATTTTCAGTCCGCAGGTGGTCGCTGCTGAATCCAAAGTCCGGGCCGAACACTGGCAATAGTCAGTCAAGGCCCGGGAAATCTAATTGCCGCAAAGCTTCATACAGAATGATTGCTACCGAATTACTTAAGTTTAACGAGCGGGCTTCTCTGAACATGGGGATACGGATATTGTGTTCCGGTTGAAGGCTCAAAATATGGTCGGGCAATCCCCGGCTTTCCGGGCCGAAGACGATGCTGTCGTTAGGGGTAAAGTTGATCTCTGCGTAACTTTTGGAAGCTTTGGTGGTGGCATAGAATAACCGCTGGTTCGGATATTTTTCCCGATATGCCTCAAAGGTCAGGTGCCGTTGAACGGTGACCAGATGCCAATAATCCAGCCCAGCCCGTTTCATCCGTTTATCATCCCAAATAAAAGCGAAGGGTTCAATCAGGTGAAGTTCGACCTGGGTGGCTGCACAAAGTCGGGCAATATTTCCAGTATTTTGCGGAATTTCAGGTTGATATAGAACGATATGCATAATGACCTCCGATGATAGTGTACAGTTTACAGTTTACAGGTGACAGTTATTAAAAATGTAGGGTTGGATATCTAACGCTCAACTATCAACTGCTTCTGAACAGTGGTTACTAGCACTTTTTTTGCACTGTGTACCGTGAACAGTGCACAGGGTAACCTTGAATAATTAATTGTCCACTGTCAACTGTCCACTGATTAAGTACCCGTACCTGTCCCTTTGATAGTTTGACAAGTTGTGCTAAAATAATTTTGGAAATATTATATCACTAAACGGTTTCGGAGACAAAACCAGGTTGAAACCGTTTTTGTTTTTGGAGAGTCACTATGGAAACTTATGAAGAAGCGTTGCAGTATATCAAAGAATGCACTAAATTTGGGATGAAACTGGGTTTGGAGCGGATCGGAGAAATTTTACGGCGGCTGGGCCACCCTGAACAGCGTTTTCGTTCCATTCATATTGCAGGGACCAATGGCAAGGGAAGCACCAGTGCCATGTTTGACAGTATTCTGCAGCAGGCCGGATACCGTACCGGCCGTTATAATTCGCCTCATCTGGTGAGTTACAGGGAGCGTTTCAATGTCAACGGCGACATGATCACCAAAGCCCAACTGATTCGGGTTATTGAGCAAATCAAACCCGTTTTGGAACAGGTGGAGGCGGAGGGTTTCGGAGCGCCGACTGAATTTGAAGTGGGAACTGCCATAGCCTTTCAACACTTTGCCAACGAACAGGTAGATGTGGCCATCGTCGAAGTGGGGATGGGCGGCCGCTTTGATGCTACCAATGTGCTGACGCCCGTTTTAAGTGTAATCACTCATATTGCCCTGGATCATCAGGAGTATCTGGGGGATACCTTGGAGAAGATCGCTTTTGAAAAAGCGGGGATCATTAAAGAAAATATTCCGGTGGTTGTGGGTGTTCAGGAAGAGTCAGTCCGGGAATTTTTGAAAAACATCGCTATGGAACGACATGCCCCTTGTCTTGCTGTGGATGAAAGCCAGGTACAATCGGTGGCCTTAAATGAAAACGGCACGCAGATCCGGCTTTTACATCCGGCCTATGGCGAACTTAAGTTTCAGTTGGCGCTGCATGGTTACCATCAGGCCCATAATGCGCTCGGGGTTATCGCCGGGTGTGAAATGTTAAACCGGTCAGGCTTGACGATCAGCTGCGATGCATTGCTTGCCGGATTGGAGGCTGCCCGGTGGCCGTCACGTTTTGAACGTATCCTTACAGTTGAACCGTTAAAACTATATTTGGACGGCACCCACAATCCAGATGGGGCCCGGGCACTGGTCCAGACGGTCAAAACGTTATATCCTGGAGAAAAAGTCGATTTGTTAATGGGTATGCTCAATAATCGGCCGATGGATGAGATGGCATCCATCTTAAGCGAAATCACCCGGCAGGTCATTACAACCCGGGTGCCGGATCCAAAAAGTGCTTCGGAAGTCGAATTGGGTCGGGAATTTGCTAAATTGGGCATCCCGGTAACGGTGGAACCGGATCCGGCGAAAGCTCTATCGAAACTTCTGGAAACTGACAATCCGTTAGCCGTTATTACCGGTTCCTTTTATTTATCCGGATTATTACGGGGAATCTTATTAAATATCGGAGATTGAATCATGGAAAAACGAATTACAGTTATCGGGGGAGCTTATGGCAGCGGGAAAACCGAGTTTTCCATGGCCTATGCTTTAGAACAGGCTAAGAAAGGATATCAAGTCGGGTTGATCGATTTAGATATTGTCAACCCTTATTTTCGGTCACGGGATCAGGCAGAAGAACTTGCCCATCTGGGGATAAATGTCGTTTCGACGGAGCCTGGATTGGAAAATTCGGATATTCCGGCCTTGTCTCCCAGGATCTATGCATTATTTCAAGACCAAGCCTATCAACGGGTGATTTTCGACGTGGGCGGCGATCCGGTAGGAGCCCGGGCATTGGGGCGCTTCAATCCTTATTTTGCTTTGGCCGGTTATGAATACTGGATGGTGATCAATCCTTTCCGGCCGGGGACCCGTAGTGTTCAGGAAACGACGGAGCTTATTGGCAAACTGCAAACGGCCAGTCGGCTTCAGATCACCGGGTTAGTCGGCAATATTAATTTGGGGCGGGAAACCACTCCCGAACTTTGGCTGGAAGGATTGCCGTTAATTGAAACCATCTCTGATATATTGGAGATACCTATCGTTTATCAGATGGTATCCAGTCAGTTTGCGCCCATGCTCCGCCCAGTCATCCCAGTAAAATATGACGTATTTGAAGTCGACCTTCGGATGCGTCCGTCTTGGATGGATATGTGAACGATTAAGTAAAACCATGGAGAATTGCTGCAATTCGGTGAAAATTCTCCTTTCTTGGTTGAAAATAAAAATTCAGAGAGTTATAATGTGTAAGACATATAAAATTTGGTTTTAGATGGTCTGTGCTTTTTGGTTCACAGTTGAATATTGTCCGGCTTAAATTTTTTATTTTTTGTAATCTATTATGAATCTATTTATACGGGAGGATATGTTATGGCAAAAGTTACATTTAACGAAGAACGCTGTAAAGGTTGCGAACTTTGCGTCAGCGTTTGCCCCAAGCAAATCATTCACATGGCCGATCGGTTTAATTCCAAGGGCTACCGTCCGGCGGAAGTCATCGAACAGGATAAGTGTATCGGCTGTGCTTTTTGTGCCCGGATGTGTCCGGATGTTGTCATTGAAGTTTATAAATAAGGAGGCTAATCGAAAATGGCAGAACGCATTATGATGAAGGGGAATGAAGCCTTTGCGGAAGGTGCCATTAAGGCCGGTTGCCGATTCTTCTTTGGTTATCCGATTACCCCGCAAAATGAGATTCCGGAGTATATGTCCCGCCGGATGCCGGAAGTGGGTGGGACATTTATTCAAGCTGAAAGTGAAGTCAGTGCAATTAATATGGTCTATGGAGCCGGCGGTGCAGGAGCCCGGGCCATGACTTCTTCCTCCAGCCCGGGGATTAGTTTGAAACAAGAGGGAATTTCCTATATTGCCACCGCCGAAGTTCCCTGTGTCATTGTGAACGTGGCCCGTGGAGGACCGGGGTTGGGGGGCCTTACTCCGTCTCAAGCCGATTACTTTCAAGCGGTGAAAGGCGGGGGCCATGGTGATTATCATATGATTGTTTTTGCTCCCGGGTCGGTACAAGAGATTATCGACTTGATGTATGAAGCGTTCGTAACCGCAGATAAGTACCGCAATCCAGTGATGGTTCTGGCTGACGGTTTGCTGGGGCAAATGATGGAACCCGTGGTATTAAGGGATTGGGAAGATTTACAGATTCCTGAAAAACCGTGGGCTTCCACAGGGATGGTTGCCGGTAAGCCCCAAAGTGTGATTAACAGTTTGGGATTGGCTCCGGAAGAGTTGGAAAATATGAATATCCGTCTTCAAAATAAATACCGGACGATTGAGGAGAATGAGGTCCGGTATGAGGAAGACGGCGTTGAAGATGCAGAGCTCATTATCGTTGCTTATGGGACCTCGGCGCGGGTATCCAAATCTGCCATCAACAAAGCCCGGGCAGAAGGGAAAAAAGTGGGCCTTTTCCGTCCGATTACCTTATGGCCGTTCCCGTCCAAACGCCTGGCCGAGCTGGCTGAAGCGGGTAAACGGTTTATGACGGTTGAAATGAGTGCCGGACAAATGATCGAAGATGTTAAACTCGCAGTCAACGGTAAATCCGAGGTGGAGTTTTATGGCCGGTATAATGGTGCGATCCCGTCGGTTACCGAAGTCTATCAAGCGATTATGAAAAGTTTTGAAGGCCGGGAGGTGCACAAATGAAACAGGTATTTGGTTATCCGGAAAGCTTGCAAAATCGTCCGAATCACTATTGTCCCGGTTGTACCCACGGGATCATCCACCGGTTAGTGGCTGAAGCCATCGATGAACTTCAGGTGCGGGAGAAAACCATTGCCGTGGCACCGGTGGGATGCGCAGTATTAGCCTATAATTATTTTAACTGTGATGCCCAACAGGCTGCTCACGGCCGGGCACCGGCTGTAGCTACCGGGATTAAACGGGCTTTACCCGATCGGATCGTCTTTACGTATCAGGGAGACGGTGACTTGGCCTCCATCGGTATGGCGGAGATCGTCCATGCAGCCAACCGGGGGGAAAATATCACTGTAATCTTTGTGAATAATGCTATTTACGGGATGACCGGCGGCCAGATGGCCCCGACGACCCTTCCGGGTCAAAAAACCACTACATCCCCTTATGGCCGGGATACGGCGACCACGGGGTATCCGATTCAAGTCTGTGAAATGTTAAATACCCTCAAAGCGCCGGCTTTTATTGCCCGGGTGAGCGTCCATGATCCCAAAAATGTGATGAAGGCGAAAGAAGCCATTAAAAAGGCCTTTGAATATCAAGTGAATGGGAAAGGGTTCTCATTGGTCGAAGTTCTCTCCACTTGCCCGACCAACTGGGGAATGACTCCGGTTGAGGCGCTCAAATGGTTGGAGAATAATATGGTTCCGGTATTCCCGTTAGGGACGTTCCGTTCGCTGGAGGAGGTATCGAAATGACATTAGAAGGGATTTTCGCCGGGTTCGGCGGTCAAGGTGTAATGTTAATTGGGCAGTTGCTGGCTTATGCTGGTATGTATGAAGGGAAACAGGTTTCCTGGTTTCCGTCCTACGGCCCGGAAATGCGCGGCGGTACAGCTAACTGTTCGGTGGTTGTATCGGATGAGCCGGTGGGATCTCCGGTCATTTCCGAACCGGATCTCCTGGTGGCCATGAACCGTCCGTCTCTGGAGAAATTTGAACCCATGCTGAAGTCCGGCGGGATGTTGTTTTACAACTCATCACTGATTCATGTCACGCCGAAGCGGACGGATATCCAAGTGATTCCGATTCCTGCCAATGATATTGCCACCGAACTTGGCAATGCCAAGGTTGCGAATATGGTGGTCATGGGAGCCATTTTAAAGAAAACCGGCGTTGTGAAGTTGGAAACCGTCGTTTCGGTGTTGAAAAAAACCATGACCGGAAATAAAGAAAAATTGATCGCCCTCAACCAGCAAGCTCTGGAAAAAGGGATGGAACTTGTCGGTTAATTTGGTACTGTTCAAAGGCAAAAAGAAAACCCCGGATATTGATCCGGGGTTTTTTATATTGCTTTTTCAAATTGCTCTTTCAAGAGACGACGGAGAACTTTTCCCACCGAACTTCGGGGCAAGGCGTCCACAATGGAAACTTTATGGGGTACCTTGAATTTGGACAAGTGTTGACTGCAGAATTGCTTCAACTCTTTTTCGGTTACAACGGCACCTTCTTTAAGAACCACGAATGCTTGAGGTACTTCGCCCCGCAATTCATGGGGAACTCCGATAACGGCTACTTCTTTCACTGCCGGGTGGGTATAAAGCAAGTCTTCGATTTCACGAGGATAGATCTTTTCGCCGCCCATAATGATCATATCCTTAAGCCGGTCTGCAATATACAGGTAACCATCAGCATCGCGTTTGACCAGATCACCCGTATGGAGCCATCCGTCTTTAAGGACCAAGGCCGTTTCGTCGGGTTTTTGCCAATATCCTTGCATCACCTGAGGCCCTTTGACGACCAGTTCCCCAATGCGTTCCGGAGCTGTAATGATTTCACCGGTTTGGGGATCAACGATGCGGACTTCTGTGTCGGGGAAGGGCAGGCCGATACTTCCGGTTTTAACCGTGCCATAAATCGGATTAACGGCAACGATGGGCGAAGCTTCGGAAAGGCCATAACCTTCTACCAGTTTTCCTCCGGTTAGTTTTTGAAATTTATCCTGGATGGCCGGGGGAAGTGGCGCGGATCCGCTGACGCACGCTTCGATGGAGCTCAGATCATAGTTGTGGTTTTCCCGGGCAGCGATAGCGCCATACATGGCAGGCACGCCCATAAACAAGTTGGGACGATGTTTATCGATTAAGGCCATCAGTTCATTAAGATCAAATTTGGGCATGAGTAACATCGAAGAACCGGTATAAACGGGAACATTCATACTGGTGGTCAAACCGTAAATATGGAAAAGCGGAATGACAGCGACAAATCGGCCGTCGCCATCTTGGAAGACATTTTTGAACCACTCCCGGAATTGGATTACATTGGCTAAAAGATTGAAATGGGTTAAAACAGCGCCTTTCGACCGTCCGGTGGTTCCGCCTGTATATTGGAGAGTGGCGATGGACCGACTGGTGATGGGTGCCTGAGGGTCCGACGTCGAGCAGGAGAAAAGGTGTTGCTCTAAACGAATAGCTTCCGGTAAGGACGGCGTGTATTCCTGCGATGGGGAAAAGGGCGTTTTAATGTCGGTTACAATGACTTGAGCTTTGGATGCAATATCTTTGTATACAGGTAAAATTTCAACGCAAGTAACGACGGCTTTTAAAGCGCTGTCATCAACTAAAAAGGTCAGATCGTCCCCTTTGAATTGGGGATTGATGGGGACGGCAATAGCTCCGGCCCGTAAGGTACCATAGTAAGCGATGATAAATTGGGGAGAGTTCGGCAATTGAATACCTACCCGGTCTCCAGGTTGAATGCCGCGGCCGATCAGAAAATTGGCCATTTGAGAGACGAGATCATTCAGTTGGGTATAAGACCATGAGGCATTTTGATAGACCATGGATGTATGTTGCGGATACTTTTCAGCCGTTTGATGAAGGACTGCGGGTAAAGTTAAGTCAGGATAATCTAAATGATATGAAATACCGGATTCATAATGTTCTAAACCTGGTTGTTTCACAATTAGTCTCCTCTCATTTAAAATGACAAAAAACAACTCCAAAAAATTTCTGTATAATTTTTTAAATTCCTCTAAATTATTTTATATTTCGTTACATTTTGACTAACAAGTTTTTCAAGAGATGGTATAAATCTTCCGGTATATCAGCCCGAAACCGGAGACGTTTCCGAGTTCTGGGATGAATAAAAGAAAGAAGAGCGGCATGAAGCGCCGGACGATGGAACTCCGAATGGACACTGTCATATAGGGTGTCGCCCCATAAGGGATGTCCGGTATGGGAGAGATGAACCCGGATCTGATGGGTCCGTCCGGTAAAGATTTTAACGGCCAATAACGAAGCCTCTGACGAGCGAATTAATGAACGGAATCGGGTGATCGAAGGTTTTCCCAAGGCAGAAATCTGGCGTTTGGGGGTTTCCGCCAGTGACAGAATGGGAGCATCAATACGGCCGCTGGTTTTAGGGATTTCACCTTCGCAAATGGCCAGGTAGAGACGGTGAATTTGGTTGGATTCGATTTGGAGATCCAGTTGTTGATGGGCCCAGGCATTTTTAGCAATGAGAATCAGGCCGGATGTAAGTCGATCCAAACGGTGCACCGGATGAAATCCGGCATTTTCTCCACGAGTTTCCCAATGATAACGCAAAGCATTGGCTAACGTTCCGGAGCGGTGTTTCATTGTAGGATGGACCACCATGCCAGCGGGTTTGTTGATGACGATCAGATCGGAATCCTCATAGACAATATCTAACGGGATGTTTTCGCCGGCAAACGGTTGGGGAGGAGTTTCAGGAAAAGCAATCACTAAAATATCTCCGGTTTGAAGCAGGTATCTGACGGTAACGATATGACCGTTGACCTGTATCGCATTGTGACGTTTGAGGGAACGGATACCGGTTCGTGACAGATTTAAATATTGGCGTAAAAAGGAGTGAAGCGTCATTCCGGACCATTCTGCCGGAATATGAATGGTGTGAATATTGGACATGTAAATACCGCCATCTCTAAATTACTTTTTTATATTATATCAGATAAACGGGTTTTTCTCAGAACTTTCGGTTTGAGAAAGGATAGGTTATGGGGAAAAGGACGCTTAGTCAAACTGGTTACTCCAAATCCTATTTGGTTCACCGAATCTTTGTCCTTTGAATATATTAACAATGAGCTAAAAGCATAAAAACGGGTGTTACAAAAATCGCGAGATAAGGCGGGATTTAACATGGAGAGTATAAATCGAATCAAGCGGGAACTTATCGTAGTGTTATTGTGGTTGATCGAAAAATTGGATAAACGGTTGAGTACTCCGATTCAACAAGCATTGTCCATAGTAAAAGGCGATTTGCCAGATATTGATGTAATCTCCGAGATTGAAGATAAGATCAAGCAAATGAGTGCCGGGGTAACTGGGGATCCACTGGTTATCGAAACCCAAGTCTATTTGCGGTTACTTGGATTTCCTATCGGGAGTTTCGGACCCAATCAAAATGGGGTTGATGCCAAATTTGGCGATGCGACCAGAGAAGCGCTAGGTGTATTTGAAAAGATGCATCAAATCGAGGTGACTGGTGAAATTACCCATTCTACATTGGCTTTGTTGGAAAAACAGGTTTATAACGGGGCAAGTTATCGACAATTAGCAAAAGAAGCTTGGGACCGGGGAGTACGGCTGGATATTGGAAAAGCGGTTTCGAAAGCAGCATTTGTAAATGTCATTTATTATTATGCGGTCATTGATGAGTTTGAAAGTAAAGTTCCGGCAGCAGTGACGACGGTTCAGGCGATTTTGGAATCCGGCTATGGGCAATCGGTTCCGGTGGATATCAACACCAAACAGTATAGTTACAATTTGTTTGGGATTAAAGGAACCGGTCCGGCCGGATCCGTCAGCAGTTGGACCCGGGAAGAAACCAGCAGTGGCATATGGGAGCCCCAACTGGCCCGGTTTAAAGCTTTTCATTCTTATGAGGAATCAATTAAAGGTCACAGTCAGTTCTTTTATGATAATCTCAAGCGGTATGGAGCTGCGTTTCAAACCAACAATCCGAAAGACTTCGCACGGGAAATCGCTAAGGCAGGATATGCTACCGATTCAAAATATGCGGATAAACTTATTTATTTGATGACGTATTGGGGACTTGTTTGACTGCCTGTGTAAAACCGCTTCTCGGAGGTTTTTTTATTGGTTTGGATCAAGGTAGGCTCCTTTTCATAACCGGACCATCTTTGAAATATATTTAAAAGAATTCAAATGGAATGGATGAGATGAAGAGGTGGTCTTTGATGGTAATTATCCTTTCCAAACCGATGGTTCGGTTGATTTTATTAATTGCTGCCATCATCTGTGTTGGAATGTCCTATATATGCTGGTATTTTGAATCATTTTGGACACAGGGCAGCCTGAGTCGGTTGACGCTATTGATTGATCCCGGCCACGGTGGAGTGGACGGAGGGGCACAGGATGACCATGGAAACCTGGAGAAACATATCAATTTAGCCATCGGGTTAAAAGTTCGGGAACAGTTGAAAGCCAGCGGGATTCATATCGTGATGACCCGGGAGGAGGATACGGATTTGGCGCCTTTTCGCATTGGACAACGAGGAAGGCACCGCCGGGATCTGATGGCCCGGATTGAAAAGGCCCGGAGTAATAACTGCCTCTTTTTGGTGAGCATTCATTGTGATGCTTCGGTGGAGACGAAACGCCGGGGAGCATTTGTTTTTTATAATTATCTGTCTGCTGAAAGCAAGGAGTTGGCCCAGACCATTCAACAAGAGCTTAATCAACTCCAACAACGGCAATTTAAAGCTGCTCCCGGCAAATATTTGATTATTCGCCAACCCGGAATTACCGGGGTTTTGATTGAAGTCGGCTTTTTATCAAATCCAGAAGAAGCTGCTTTACTACAGCAGGAAGAATATCAGTCAAAGCTGGCTTTGGCGATAGCCAAGGGTATTCTTCAATATTGCCGTAATTTTGCAACGCAATCAGCGGATTCCAAAAGATGAGATAAATGGAAATATATGAGTCGATATATGATAAAATTGGCAATATTTATAAAAATTTGTGCAAAAATTAACCTTTTTTGTTATAATGATATTAACAAACAGTCAACTTCAGGCAACGGATGATTCCCCTAGGGGAGGGAGACGATTGGAAGAATTACACTTGTATTATAAGAATAAAGCGGATTCTCTCCTATTACTTCACCGTACGGAACATGACCGGTTTTCGATGAAAAGTTGCCATTTTCATAAGCGCTATGAGATTTACTATTTGTTTTCTGGAGAAAGGTACTATTTCATTAAAGACCGGTCTTACCGTGTTCAGGCCGGAGATTTGGTTTTTATTCCGCCGAATGCCATTCATAAAACAGCAGATACTGAAAGAGCCGTTCCTCATGAGCGGGTGGTGATTGAGGCCGATACATCGATCTTTTCTACTATGGATGAAGCGATCTGCACTGCTTTTCAACCTCATATTTTGGGAGATGGTATTATCAAGCTATCCTTAAAAGAGCAATTATTTGTCGAAAATATCTTGCGTTCCATGTTAAATGAAGCTGCAACACAACATTTGGGGTTTGAAAATTATTTACATGCTTTGCTGCAGCAGTTACTGATATTCGTTGCCCGGTTTATCCAATATTCCGGTCGAAATACCGGCCAGGGCCATCTTCCCAAAACCCATCAGAAAGTCAATGAAATTGTGGAATATATCAACAAGAATTATGCTTCCAATTTGACATTGAGCAATGTAGCTAATGCCTACAATTTGAATCCGGTCTATCTTAGCCGGATCTTCAAAGAAATTACTGGATTTACGTTTTTGGAATACCTGAACAATGTCCGCATTTCTGAAGCAAAGCGGCTGTTGCGGGAGAGTGAGATGAAGGTGATCGCTATTGCAAATGAAGTGGGGATGGACAACCAGTCTCATTTTGGCAGAGTGTTTAAAGCAGTTACCGGTACAACGCCATTGCAATATCGGAAAGAGATCGGACGGTTGGCAGAACGTTAATATTTCTTCGAGGATTTTGAGGTAATCCTTGATAAACTCCAAAATTTTGGGTGGCAGCAAATACACCAAATGATCACAATTTTCAGATACAGAATAAGCTAAAAATGAAAGAGCCGGCAGAAGTACCGGCTCTTATCGTCTATTGAACATTCATAGTTTAAAACGTAGACTCTATTGTTCTTACTTAATGAATTTCATCATCAGTTTGGTTATGATATAAAACAGGATCAAAACTGCAAAGACGCCGCTTAAACCGTAAAGAGAGGCGAGTAAGCCTAATTGAAATGTATGACCCATAACGAATTCCTCCTTTATTTCATCTCACCATTATTTTAAGAGTGCCGGGACAATCGCCAGTAATAAACCACCGGCTACGATGGAACCTAATTGGCCTGCAACATTTGCGCTGATGGCCTGCATTAAAACAAAGTTGGTAGGATCTTCTTTTTGGGCCATTCGTTGAATAACCCGGGCAGACATCGGAAATGCGGAAATACCGGCTGCGCCCACCATCGGATTGACTTTCTTCTTCAGGAAAAGGTTGAGGAATTTCGCAAACAAAACGCCACCGGCAGTGTCGAATACGAATGCTAACAAGCCCATACCCATAATCATCAAGGTGTTAATGTTCAGGAAGTCTTCGGCGACCATGGTTGATCCAATGGTGATACCAAGTAAGAGAGTGACGAGGTTTGCCAGTTCGTTTTGGGCGGATTTGGAAAGGCGATCCAACACGCCACATTCCCGAATCAGGTTACCGAACATCAACAATCCGACGAGTGCCACGCTGATCGGAGCGACAATACCGGCAATAACAGTAATCATGATCGGGAAGAGGATCCGGATCAGTTTGGGAACTTCCACAGCTTTTTGGGCTTCCATCCGGATCATCCGTTCCTTTTTCGTCGTTAACATGCGGATGACCGGCGGCTGAATGATGGGAACCAGTGACATATAAGAATACGCAGCCACCGAAATGGGAGCCAGTAATTTCTGAGCGAATTTGGTTGCTACGAAGATGGATGTCGGGCCGTCTGCAGCACCGATAATACCGATGGATGCTGCTTCTTTGAGATCAAACCCCAATAAGATGGCGAACAGCATGGTAGCAAAGATACCAAATTGAGCGGCTGCACCAAAGAACAGCATGAACGGATTTTGGAGCAACGGTCCGAAATCGATCATGGCTCCGACAGCGACGAAAATTAAGACAGGGAAGAGTTCAGTCTTAATGCCTGCATTGTATAAAATGCTGAGAACGCCTTCATCTCCGAGAACAGACGAAAAGGGGATATTGGCTAAAATAGCTCCAAAACCGATGGGAAGGAGGAGCATCGGTTCATAATCTTTGGCAATGGCCAAATAGATTAGAATGCCTCCAATTGCAAACATGACCAGGTTTGTCCAATGTAGATTGAGTATCCCTGATAACAATTCTTCCATAAAATTTACGCCTCCTGATGAATGTTTAGTATGTAATATCTTAGTGGGTGCATCGGCAGGTATGTCTTCGCATAAGATTCACCGAATCCGTTGATGCTATTCATACCCAAAAGGAGCAGCCAAAAAACCCCCACTTTAAGTTTAATTTATCATAAGAATATAAAGTTGTCATTAGAATTTTAGAAAAGTTAAAGTGGTAAACTCTTGATTTTGAAAGTCTTAACTTGTATCATATTAACTATATAAGAGTTTTCTTATTTGAATTAGTTTCATTGTTAAAGTTTTGCCAAAGTTTGTCGAAATTAAAGCCGTTCGGTTTTAAAGCATATATTCAAAACTTAGTAAAGGGGAGAAATTGATGGATCAAGCTACACTTATTAATATCGGACTGGCTCTCGTCGGCTTGATAGCGGTTATTTTATTGTTCATTTTAAAAGCAATAAATAACTTAAACAGCCTGTTAGAGACGATGAAGCTTCAACCGGGAATGTCTGCAGCTGCAGCTCCGGCTTCGGTTCCGACCGTAGCTGCTGATGGAATTTCCGAAGAAGAAGTGGCTGTCATTTCGGCTGTTATCGCCCAATTGATGCCCGGAAAAACGATTCAGTCGATTCGTTTACACCAGAAGTAAATTAAAGGTTATCTTGTTTAACTAAAAAACGAGGAGGCACTATATAATGCAAAATTTTAAAGTTACCGTGAATGGAAGAGTTTATGAAGTAACCGTTGAAGAAGGTAGCGGCGCTACAGCTCCGGCTGCAGTTGCTCCGGCCGCTCCGGCCGCTCCGGTTGCTGATGCAGCACCTGCCGCTGCTCCGGCAGCCCCGAAACCCGTAGGAACTGTTGAAGCCGGGGATGTTGTGGTTAATGCACCGTTGGCCGGTGTAATCCTGTCCGTTAAAGTTAAACCGGGTGAATCGGTGAAATATGGTCAGGTATTGCTTACCCTGGAAGCATTGAAGATGGAAAACGAGATCGTTGCTCCCCAAGACGGTGTGGTCAAAGAGATTCTGGTTGATACCGGAACCAATGTTAACGTAGGAGATGCCCTGGTTACACTTAAAGCGTAAAATGGCTCTCAAAAAATATAAAGAAGGAGGGTATCTCTATGAAACGTCAGGTAGGAATCACTGAAACTGTATTCCGTGATGCCCATCAATCCTTGTGGGCGACGCGGATGAAAACCGAGGAAATGATGGCTATTGCCGAAGCCATCGACGAAGTAGGATTTCATTCATTAGAGGCTTGGGGTGGAGCCACCTTTGATAGCTGTTTGCGGTTTTTAAAAGAAGATCCGTGGGTGCGGTTACGCCGGTTAAAAGCGGTTATTCGTAAAACTCCTTTGCAAATGTTACTCCGCGGTCAAAACATTTTAGGTTACCGCCACTATCCGGATGAAGTTGTTAAAGCTTTTTGTAAAAAAGCAGTTGATAATGGGATCGGAATTATCCGGGTATTTGATGCCCTGAATGATATCCGCAATATGGAAGTGGCGATCAGAGCTTCCAAAGAAGCCGGTGCCCATGTTCAAGGAACCGTGGTTTATACCATCAGTCCGGTTCATAACATTGATGCTTATGTGAAGCTGGCTAAGGATTTAAAGGAGTTGGGCTGTGATTCCATTTGTATTAAAGACATGGCCGGTCTCCTCAAACCGTATGAAGCCGAGCAATTGGTCAAACGGCTTAAATCCGAAGTTGGAATTATGCTTCAATTGCATACCCATTATACCAGCGGTTTGGCATCCATGACGTACTTGAAAGCCATTGAAGCCGGTGTAGATGTTATCGATACGGCCTTGTCTCCTTTGGCGCTGGGAACCTCTCAACCGCCGACAGAGTCGATCATTGCTGCGCTTCAGGGTACTCCGTATGATACAGGGCTGGATCTGGAAAAGATCGCTCCGATCAGTCAACATTTTAAAGAAGTTAAGAAAAATTATCAAAATATTTCCGCACCGATCGAAGTGGATACGGCTGTGCTTTTCTATCAGATTCCGGGCGGTATGATCTCTAACCTGCGGAATCAATTGGCTGGTCAAAATGCAGCCCATCGTTATGAAGAAGTGTTGGCGGAAGTTCCCAAAGTCCGTGAAGAACTCGGATATCCGCCTTTGGTTACACCCACCAGTCAAATGGTCGGTACTCAGGCAGTGCTCAATGTCATAACCGGTAAACGCTATAGCGTAGTGCCCAAAGAAATTCGGGATTATGTGAAGGGGATGTATGGACGTCCGCCGGCACCGATCAATCCGGAAGTTCAAAAATTGATTATCGGTGATGAACAACCGATTACCCATCGTCCGGCTGATGATCTGGAACCTATGCTTGATAAGGCCCGCAAAGAAATTATGCCTTATTATCAGCAGGAAGAAGATGTTCTCTCCTATGTTCTCTTCCCGGAAGTGGCCATGGAATTCTTCAAATATCGGGCCAATCAAAAGAACTGAGATTAAATATTAGTAAGTTAAAAAAGAGGCGAAAGCCTCTTTTTTGTTTCCTAAATTGTTAATTATTTGTAAAGTTTCACAGGTTTTTCTTTAATTAAGCTGCGGCGGATGATACCATAAAAAAGTATTGGAATCTGTCTTAGGGAGGATATGGATGGCAGACTTACAACGGGGACTTGCGATGGAATTGGTCCGGGTAACTGAGGCAGCCGCCTTAAGAGCCAGCCGGTGGCTGGGAAATGGGAATAAAGATATGGTGGACAAGGCGGCATCCGATGCCATGCGTGGTATGTTGGATCTCGTTTCAGTCAAAGGAAAAGTAATCATTGGCGAAGGCGAAAAAGATAAAGCGCCAATGTTGTATATTGGTGAAAAGGTCGGCGACTGGAAGGAAGATTCACCAGCTGTAGATATAGCCGTCGATCCGGTGGATGGAACCCGTCTGGTGGCCAATGGTTTGCCCAATGCCATTTCGGTTTTGGCGGCAGGCGCCAAAGATTCATTAATGCCTTTTCCAAGTTTCTATATGCATAAACTGGCCTGTGGTCCGGAACTTAAAGGAAAATTAGATATCAATGCCAGTGTGCGGGAAAATCTAAAAGTTGCCGCCGCAGTTCTTCAAAAAGATGTGAAGGACTTAACGATTGTGATGCTGGATCGGGAACGCCATCAGGATATAATCGAAGAGATCCGGACGGCTGGCGCCCGAATTAAACTCATTGCGGACGGGGATGTTGCCGGCGCCATTTCGACGGCTTTAGGAAATGTAGATATCTATATGGGAATCGGCGGAGCTCCGGAAGGGGTCATTGCGGCCGCAGCGTTAAAATGTTTGGATGGAGAGATTCAAACCCGTTTTTATCTTAAAGATGATAAGGAAACCGCTTCCATCCGTGCCATGGGATTTGATACGGATAAGGTGTATTTTACCGATGATTTAGCTAAAGGGGACGATATTATTTTTGCGGCTACCGGAGTAACTTCCGGAGAATTTTTGGAAGGGATTACTTTCGGCAGTCAGAAAGCGACCAGCCATTCTATTTTAATGCGGGCGAAATATCGGACAGTTCGGTATATCACGACAGTCCACAATTTAAAGTATAAAACGATTCCGTCGCGGGAACGAAATCAAGAGGAGAAGATCTAACCAGCATTATCCTGAAGGATAAAGGATTTCCAACTATAACTTGTTCTTATCAAGATATGGACGATGAGACGGGTTATAGTTATTATTTTTTTGAAACAACCCGGTATGATTTGTAAAGACCGGGTTGTTTTTCAGTAATAACTTGGTTATATTCGGGATTCGAAATGTTTGCCGATAAATGAAATGCCATCGCATTTCGGGCATGGGGGAAGTGCTTTTCGCGAATTGTCCATCTTGACCAGATGGTCGCAGATAATGCATTTGTATATCCCGTTTCTGGGACGGGAACCTGCTAAAGCCAAGCTCATCACCTCCTCTCCGAGAGTTTATTGTATGAACGTGCTGTCTTAAATAAGGTAAACAACGGGTTACGATTTAGCAAAATTTCGGCGACAACCTTCTTTGCTGTAAACAGCTGTGGCTGGAAATCCTGATATTTGCTATAATGAAATGAGTTAAATTAAATGAGGGACGGTCATGGAGCAAGTCTCACTATTAAAAGCGGAATCCTATCAGAGCGATGTGAAGCAAAAAATAGTCGAATTATTGGAACCTTTAGGCGGGCTAGGTACATTTTGCAAAAGCGGTGATAGAGTCTTAATAAAACCCAACTTTATCCTGCCAAGAAGTCCGGAGAGCGCTGCCACCACTCATCCGGCAGTGATTCTTGCAGTCGTTTCTTTATTAAAAGACATGGGGTGTCATGTTGCAATCGGAGACAGTCCCGGAATGGGAAGCGCTGAAGCGGTTATCCGTAAATTGGGAATCTATGATGCATTAAAGCAATATCGTGCTGAATTGGTCGAATTTCGTACTCCGGCGGCGGTGTCAGCGAGTCAACGGCTTCCCTTTGAACCTCGGTTTAAAAATTTATTATTAGCTAAAGAAGTCTTCGATTATGACCGAGTGATCAATTTGCCGAAGTTAAAATCCCATGGACAGATGGGGATTACGTTGGCAACCAAAAATCTCTATGGATGCTTACCTGGACCCGCTAAAGGACAGTGGCATTTTGCCGCCGGCCGGGATTTAAAAACCTTTGCCAGACTGTTAGTGGAAATTGCCTTCACTGTCAATCCGGTACTTCATATTTTAGACGGGATTGTCGGGATGGACGGGAATGGGCCTTCCAACGGACGTCCCCGGGAATTTCAGCTGTTGGCCGCCTCATCCAATCCGATTGCGTTAGACCGGATGATCGTCGAAATAATACGGCACAAGCCGGAAAAGTTCCCGATTTTCGAAGCAGCCACTGAGTTGAAGCTGCCTGGGGTACAACTTGACGAGATTCAGCCTTTAGGCACCGATCCGGCCTTGTGTGTGATTGACGACTTTCAGGTTCCCAGTTTGGGACCGCCTAATTGGGTGGGCAATAAACCCCTTACGATACTGGTGGAGCACTTGATCAGTCGCAGGCTGATCTTGAAACGGAAAGTGTGTATTCACTGTCGGAAATGTGAACAGTATTGTCCGGCAAAAGCCATTATATATCGAAGAGGTATACGCATTAATGAAAGTAAATGTATTAAGTGTTGCTGCTGCCAGGAGTTATGTCCTGTTGGAGCTTTAGAGGTCGCCGATCCCTGGCTGATTCGCTGGTTTGGACGGAGACGTTGAGATTGTCATACTACTTACAATGAGACGATGTGAAATGGGAGGAAAACCGATGAAGCGATTGGCTAATGTGGAAAAAGAATTTGCAGTACTGGGGTTGGGAGAAGTTTTACTGCGGTTATCGCCCCCTAATAAAGAGCGAATTTTAAATGGAGAAACCTTTGAGAAACAAGTGGGTGGCTCGGAGTTAAACGTGGTATCCGGGATCTCTCTTTTAGGACTGCGTACCGGGATCATCACCAAAATTCCCCAAAATGAAATTGGAAAGTATGTTAAAAACCGGATACGGTTTACCGGTGTCAGCGACGACTATTTGATCTATGATAATTCCCATGATGCCCGTTTGGGAATTTACTTCTATGAAAGTGGAGCATCACCCCGGAAACCGGTGGTGGTTTATGACCGGAACCATTCGTCATTTAAAACACTGAAAATGTCGGAATTACCTCAGGATGTGTTTTCGAAGACGGCAATTTTCCATGTGAGCGGTATTACCTTAGCACTCAGCCCTGAGATTCGGGAAGAAACTAAAAAGATGATTAAGGCTTTTAAAGAAAACGGGGCTCTGATCTCCTTTGACGTCAACTATCGGGCCACGTTATGGGATGAAGATCTGGCTCGCCGGGAGATTACGGATATTCTTCCCCTTATCGATTTCCTATTTATTTCCGAGGAAACATCGCGGCGGATGTTCCAGAAAACCGGCACAATTGAGGAGATTATGGCCAGTTATGCTGATGAGTTCGGCTGTCAACTGGTGGCCACGACACAGCGTCACGTCATTAGCCCTACCCGTCATACTTGGAACTCCTTGATCTATGTCAATGAAGAGAAACGGTTCTATCAGGAAGAAGCTTATCAAGAGATCGAAGTTGTGGACCGGATTGGCAGCGGTGATGCCTATTTGGCAGGGGTGTTATTCGGTTTGCTAAAGTATAGCGATCCGCAACGGGCGTTGGAATACGGGAATGCCATGGCTGCGATTAAGAATACGATTCCCGGAGATATGCCTGTCAGTGACTTCCAAGAAATCTCTCGTGTGATCCGGGAACACCGGGAACATAGCACGACAGAGATGATTCGGTAAGGCTTTGCAGATATAGATATCGAAAATTATTCAACAGATAATTTCCCCTCTCTTTCAGGGAAAGGGAGGGGAAATTTGCGAAGCTTCATTACATAAATTATGAGTAAAATACGGAATTGAACCAGTTGAACTTAATTGTAATACGATGTATCTCGGAAGTATTACATATGATTACAACTGGTTTAGTGTTCGATCTTTCGGATAAGGCCTGCGAGAAGTTCGCGCAGATTCCGATGATGTTCGGAGCTGTTTGCCTGAGGAATAGCAATGGAAACAGCTTTGATGTTCTTCGTTAAAAACGGGAAAATTTCGGTATAATCCGCTGTTTTCGTTTGATCAATGGCGATTCCTTTTTCGGTTGCCACGATTTGAAGTAGTTCGACCAGAGTCGAGTCGCTTTCCTGTGGAAATAGAGAGCCTTCTTTCGAGATGATAAACGGATCGTTTCCGCTCGAATGATCGGTTAAATTGACAACATACGTTATCTTCGAAGTATCTTTGAGCAGCGGCAGTAAATGATAAGCGCCGGAATGGAGCGAACGGCTGCCAAGAAAAGCAAAGGTTACAGAGGTTGAGACCGGTCTTGCTTTGGTCAGCAAATTCTTCAAATCAGCTAATACTGTGCAATTGAAGAATGCATCCCGGTCCTTTCCAACGGAAAAGGTAAGGCTCCAGCCGAAAAAAACCAATAACGGAATCAGCGCGGCAAACCATAATACTTTAATGCCCGAGAAGGACGCAACGACACTGATCAGCCCAAAGCTGATAAAGGCGAGATGGTGAATTATTAGTATTTGACGGATATTGAGTGATTGGGGTTTTTCCAATACATTATCTGTAGCATAGGTTGAGATCAAATAAAGCTTTTGTACCTCTTTGCTTCGGGCGGGTATGGTATAGTACAGGTTTTCTGCCGGAGAACCTTTGAACCGGGAGACGAAGGGATGGTAAAACTCTCGGATAGCCATAACGGCAATGAGGATGCCAATCCATACGGTACCGGGTTTCCAAAACCCTAAAAGGGCGCTGCCAATGGCTGCCAGAAGAAAAAGGATGTAGGACCATCGGAAATTATATATTGAAATTGGTTCTTTTGTCCCGTTTATCTCTGGTGACTTAAATTGGGCATGTAGCCATTGGATCCGTTCCGGTATTGAAAATGAGTGCATTTGCTCTTCCATGAATTGCGCTTTCATCGATAAACCCCTTTTTTAGTTTGTGGAGTATATTTCCATCATATCATAATTTAGGCGGGAGAGGGAACCATGTTTCATCCAGGAATTAATTTGATACTGGTTTTAGGTTTAATTGTTATATTAATTCGTTGTGGTATACAGCTGGGATGGACCATGGGCCTGGCCGGTATCGTTCTGGGCTTACTTTTTAAAGTATCGGCAGCCGGTTTTTGGGATACATTGACTGCCGCAGTGCTGAGCCGAACCTTTCTTCAATTGGGCATTGCTTTAAATATGATCATGTTTCTTGAGAATATCTTGCGAAAGAAAGGGTATTTAAGTCGAATTACCCGTTCCCTCCGGCATTTGATTCCGAATTCGAAGATAAATATTATGTTGCTTCCAGCTTTTTTAGGGTTGCTGCCGTCACCGGGCGGGGCGATGTTTTCAGCACCATTGGTTACGGAAGCAGGTCATGATCTGGAAATGTCCGCTGAAACCAAAAGTATGGTCAATTATTGGTTCCGGCACATTTGGGAATATTCCATTCCCTTATATCCAGGGATCATTTTAGGATCTCAAATTTTAAAAGTACCTATTGGCCGCATTACGTTGATCATGGCTGCTTTTTCTTTATTATCGGTGATCATCGGTTATTTCTTGATCATTCGGCCGATAAAACCCTTGGAGTCTGTCACGCCAATGCAGCCGGCCGGCTATGATAGCCGTCGAAGTGCATGGTGGGAACTGTTGCATGGTATTTGGCCGGTGATGGTGATCGTGGTCTGCGTCCTGTTTTTCCAATGGGATGTGGGATTAACGGTAATTGCCGTGATTGGTTTGTTATTGATCATCAACCGTTATCAAAGGCCGGAGTTGAAAACCTTATGGCAAGAATCGTTTAAAATATCATTGATCATATTAATCGTTGGCATTTTGTTCTTTAAAGAAATGTTGATCACAACCGGGCTTGTGACTTGGTTACCGGAATTTTTAAAGAGTTTCGGCATACCTGAATTCCTGGTGGTGTGTTCAGTTACATTTATCGTGGGTTTTTCGGTCGGAATTTCCCAAGGGTATGTGGCTGCCACTTTTCCTCTATTAATTGGAATTATCGGAAGCGGTAATGCGGTTCAACCGGGCATGTTGATTTTGGCCTATGTTTCGGGATTTGCCGGCGTGATGTTGACGCCCCTTCATTTATGTCTATTGTTAACGGTTGAGCATTTCAAGGCGAACATTTTCAGGTTTTACCAGCAGCTGATGTTACCGCAAAGCCTGATGTGGGTGGCGGCGTTTATTGCGGCATTTCTGTGGAAATAGCCCTGAATTATGGATTGATGCAAAGGATTTCCTTAAATTACAGCGAACATGTTATATCAGTGGATGACGCGGAGGGACGATGATTATTTTAGGTATAGATCCGGGTACGGCGATTACCGGATATGGGGTCATTTCCCATCAGGGAAATCATTTGAAATATATTACATGCGGCGTTATCCGGACAGAAGCCAAATTGCCGACGGCTGTCCGGCTGATTGAGATTCACCGCCAATTAGAGGAAATTATTAGCCATTACCGTCCTGATGCTGCGGCAGTGGAAGAGCTTTTTTTCAATCGTAACGTGACAACGGCCCTGACCGTGGGACAGGCACGGGGAGTGGTTTTATTAACTTTAGCCACAGCGGGACTTCCGATTGCGGAGTATACACCGCTTCAGGTGAAACAGGCGGTCGTGGGATATGGCCGGGCCGAAAAGAATCAGATCCAAGAGATGGTTCGGATGCTTCTATGTCTTCCGGAGATTCCCAAACCGGATGACGCTGCCGATGCGCTGGCTATTGCCATTTGTCACGCCCATTCGCGAAAAGTGAACGGAATTTCTTTGAGTGATTTATAGTACTGTGAACTGTGTACAATGCACTGTGAACCCATGTAGGGTATAAGTTTAATGATGAGCGGAGGTTATCCATGATTGCCTGCTTAACCGGAAAGGTCGACAGTGTCAGTGGTGAAAGCTGTATCCTGGATGTCCAGGGCGTTGGATACCAGGTATTTATGCCGTTGCCGGCTTTAGAGCAATTGAGCCGTTCGGAAGCAGAGACGGTAAAGATATATACCTATTATCATTTGAGAGAAGACGGTGTCAGTTTATATGGTTTTTTAACGCCTGACGATAAAAATATTTTTGAAAAAATCATCGGTGTTTCCGGGGTCGGACCCAAAACAGCCTTGGCCATCATCGGGGGGTTGTCCTCTGAAGGGTTTAAGGATGCGATCATTCATGAAGACCAGCGGGCTTTGACCAGCGTTTCCGGAGTCGGAGCCAAAACGGCGCAACGATTAATTTTGGAATTAAAAGGGAAGATCGCCAAGACTTATACGGGTTCTTTAGGAATGTCTTCGACAGCCAATATCCAGCGTTCGAACATGGGTGATGCGGTGGACGCGCTGACGGCACTGGGGTATTCTACGAAAGAAGCGGCTGCAGCTGTGGAAGAGGTTCATCAGTCCAATCCGTCCCTGACAACCCCGGAATTGGTACGGCAGGCTTTACGAAATCTCGGTAGAAAGTGATGAGAGACCATGGAAAATGAGCGCATTGTTAGTGCCAGAAAACAAGAGTTAGACTTTGAAAATGAAGTGTCTCTCCGTCCCAAGACGTTTCGGGAATATATCGGACAGCCCAAGGTTCGTGAAAATTTGGAAATCTTCATTGAGGCTTGCCGTTCCAGGCATGAAGCCTTAGATCATGTATTGCTTTACGGCCCTCCAGGTTTGGGGAAGACTTCATTAGCTCATATCATTGCCAATGAACTGCAGGTTAACATTCGCCTGACTTCCGGACCGGCCATCGAACGCCCGGCGGATTTAGCGGCCATATTAACCAATCTCGAACCCCATGATGTGTTGTTCATCGATGAGATTCACCGGTTGAACCGTTCGGTGGAGGAAATCTTATATCCGGCTATGGAGGATTTTGCGTTAGATATCATCATCGGGAAAGGGCCTAGTGCCCGTTCCGTTCGTATTGATCTACCTAAGTTTACTCTGGTAGGCGCTACGACCCGGGCAGGCGCTCTGGCAGCTCCGTTACGGGACCGGTTTGGCATTATCAATCGTTTGGATTTTTATGAGCCGGCGGATTTGCAAAAGATTATCGAACGCTCTGCAAAGATTTTGGAGATCGGTATTGAAGAATCGGGAGCCCGGGAGATCGCCCGCCGTTCCCGGGGGACGCCGCGGATCGCCAACCGGCTGTTGAAACGGGTGCGGGATTATGCCCAGGTGCGAGCCGATGGTAAAATCACTGACGAAGTTGCGGATCGTGCCCTTAAATTATTGGAAGTCGACGCTTTAGGATTGGATCGGATCGACCGGGTGGTTTTAACAACGATCATCGATAAGTTCGACGGCGGTCCGGTGGGGCTGGAAACCATTGCTGCCTCTATCGGGGAAGAGGCGGAGACCATTGAAGATGTTTACGAACCTTATTTATTGCAGATTGGGTTCATTAACCGGACGCCTCGGGGGAGAACAGCGACACGATTGGCTTATGAGCATCTCCATCGTCCGTATAAATCAGCTGCTCAACAAGAGGGGTTATTTGGCGAACTGGAGGAATGAGCCCCATGTCTTTATTACTGCATACATGTTGCGGCCCTTGTGCTGCTTATACCACATCCTATCTGTTAGAAAAAGGCCATGAGCCTACCCTGTATTTTTATAATCCCAATATCCATCCTTATCAGGAGTATCAAAGACGGTTGGAAGGCCTGCAACAGTTGGCTGCGATCCGAAACCTGCCAGTGGTTGTCGAGCCGGGATACCCGCTGGAGGAGTTTTTGAGGGAAATTGCTCTCGATCCGGAATTTGGAAAACGCTGTGTTCGTTGTTATCGGATCCGGTTGGAAAAAACGGCTGAAAAAGCAAAGGAACTTGGAATGACCGCTTTTAGCACGACTTTACTCATCAGCCCTTATCAAAACCGGGAACAGATTTGTGCCATTGGGCAGGAATTAGCCGGTCAATACGGGCTCACATTTATCGATGAGGATTTCCGTTCGGGATTTCGTCAAAGTCAGGCTATGGCGAAGGAATATGGCCTTTACAGACAAGGATATTGCGGTTGTATTTACAGTGAGAAAGACCGGTATTATAAATCCAAATAATAGCAGAATATTGTTATAATAAGTTTTTCAATTAATCTGTGTTTGGAGGTTTTAAAATGTCGGAATTATCCGGCCTTGGTAAAATTCTGGTCCTGACAGGATTGGGCCTTGCCGGTGTCGGCGTCTTGTTATGGGTTGGCGGCAAAATCCCGGGATTGGGCCGTTTGCCCGGAGATATCGTGATCAAACGGGATAACTTCACCTTTTATTTTCCGCTCGCGACCTGTGTTATTATGAGTATTGTATTATCCCTTATTATGGCGTTATTTCGGAGACATTAACGATGAGTATGTACCGGACCCGGGCATTGGTTTTGAAAAGCCGTAATCTTGGCGAAGCGGACCGGGTATTGTTGTTGTTAACCGAGGATTACGGTAAGTTGGAGGCGGCCGTTAAAGGTGCCCGCCGTCAAAGGAGCCGATTTGTCGGAAATACCCTTCCGTTTAACCTGATTAATGCTATGTTTTTTACAGGGAAGAATCTGGATCAATTGAGCCAGGCTGAATTGATCCATTCTTTTGCCGTTCTTCGGGAAGACCTGGTGAAAATGGCTTATGCCAGTTATTGGGCTGAGCTAATTGGCGAATTTGTTCCGGAAAGAGAAAATGTCCAGGAAATCTTCAAATTTTTACTGGCAGCTCTGATTACCCTCGAAAAATGTGATGCACCTGATCTTTTGAATTTAGCTTTTCAAATCCGGATTTTAAATTATTTGGGTTATCAACCCGAGCTCGAAACCTGTGTGTCCTGCGGTGATGGTTCCGCTTCATTGGTTCATTTTTCTGCCGAAGAGGGAGGAGTGGTCTGTCGACGCTGCGGGGCTGATCTCCGGGATCTGATCCCGGTCTCCCGGAATGATCTGCGCTTTCTCACCGCCTTATCAACGACAGATATCCGTAAATTGAACCAGATCGAACAAACCGGAGTTCAATTGGGAACGATCCGGGCGATGCTCCGCCGATTTATCGAAGCCCGCCTGGACAAACCCTTGAAAACCCAGGTGTTTCTGGATAGTGTACTGGCGTAGGGATGAGGCACGAGTATAGTTTACAGTTGACAGTGTACAGTGGATAGTTCTTTACGGGTGTACAGTGCACAGTTAATGTTCGGTGTACGGGTGTTCTAGGTCCTGATTTATAACGAGCAGGTATCGGGTACAAGGTTCTGGGTTTTAATTTATGGATTGTGGACGTTATGAAACGTGAGTGTTGTTATTTACAGTAACAGCTCATAGGATTTCGATATATTTTTTCTGCAAAAGTTTACCATCTATGACAAGAGCTTCATTCATCCCCTGTGGGGAGGAAGCTAAGATGGAGGGTGTATAAAACGCTGCTGACTTCTGTCTTTTGTATTCTGTCTTCTTAACAAATCTTATCAACTGTCCATTGTCCGCTGTCAACTGTCCACTATTTTACCCTTTTCCGCCTATTGCCTTAATTCTTGGGAGAATAGCTGTCACCGTCTTTGGAGAATCTACCTCTTGGAGGCGAGATGATGGATAATTTACAGAAAATTGATGTTTTGCGTGAACGGATGAATGTCAGTTATGAAGAAGCCCGCTCCACATTAGAGGCAGTGAACTGGGATATAGTTGAAGCTTTGGTCAAGTTGGAGCAGGATGAAAAAAGCCGGAAAGAAGAGATATTTGTTCGTGGCAATGAATTGGTCGAAAAGGTTAAAGAGTTGGTCCGCAAGGGCAATGTTACCAAGATTCGGGTGAAGCAGGATGGCAAGACGTTGGTGGAGATCCCGGTGACAGCCGGTGTGGTCGGGGCATTGCTAGCACCCCAATTGGCGCTTATCGGAGCAGTGGCTACCCTGGTCAGTCGTTCTTCGTTGGAAATCGAAAAAAGCAATGAAAAAAGCACGGTGGATTCGGAGCCTTACCATTGACAAGGGACCCGTTCATTTGTTATATTCGATTACAGAAATTCCTTAATCGAATAGTGGCAATGAAAAAGAGAATACCTTAAACAGGGTGTTGCAGAGAGCCGGGATTTGGTGCAACCCGGTACACACTTTAAGGGAAGGCGCTTTGGAGCCGGTGGCTGGTTTAAGTGGACCATATGGTCAAACAGGGTGGAACCGCGGGAAACTCTCGTCCCTGAGTGGATAGAGTTTCTTTTTTATTTAATGGAAGATCTTTAGCGGTTCATCATAATAATTAGATAATTGAGGAAAAGGTTTTGTTGAGGGAGGTTCTATGAACGAACTGTTGCGGTTGCTCAAGCGGGATTGGCCGTATTTTCTGATCCTTGCTGCCATTTTCGCTGTTTCGGTTTTATTGGGTACCCGGTTGCCGGAGATTGCACCGGATGTAGCTCGCGAATTGGAAAAGCAAACGATGGCTCATTTTGCGGAGATTGCCAAGTTGATGCGGGGGGCTGAATTACCATCCCAAATTGTGATTATCTGGATGAATAATATGATTGCATCATTGACGGCGATCATCACAGGTGCACTGCTAATACCGTTATTGCCTTTGGTCTTATTGATGGGGAATGGATTGATCATCGGACTTGTCCAGCGGTTGACTGAGACCCAAGGTTTAAGTATTGCCCGTTTTTATCTGGCTTTATTACCCCATGGAATTCTCGAATTACCGGCTTTCTTTATCGCTGTTTATCTTGGTGCCCGTTTTAGCTTAATTCCATATCGGTTAATCTGGCATTATGCAAAATATAAGCAGTATCGTCCTTTCCTTAAGGAGTATTTCCATGATATGCGGTATTATGCTGTGCTCTTTGTGGTGATGTTGCTGGTGGCAGCGGTCATTGAAATGACCGTCAGTCCCATGCTGGTTAGCCGGTAAAATCAAAAGGATTTCAGTTTTCATATAAAAATTACATAAAAATTCTGAAAAACGGAGGTTTTAATAATGTCAGAAGTACAAGCTACGACTACAATGGAGAAAATCGTCTCTTTGGCTAAACGGAGAGGGTTTGTCTTTCAATCCAGTGAGATTTACGGAGGGCTAAACAGTTGTTGGGATTACGGTCCCTTGGGCGTTGAGTTAAAGAACAATGTGAAGCGGGCCTGGTGGCGGAAGGTTGTTCAGGAACGGGATGATATGGTTGGGCTGGATGCCAGTATTCTGATGCATCCGAGAGTTTGGGAAGCCAGCGGCCATGTGGCCGGATTTACCGATCCTTTGGTGGACTGTAAGTCCTGTAAGCAACGGTTCCGCGCCGACCATATTGAAGGGGACAAGTGTCCGGCATGTGGCGGTGAATTGACGGAGGCTCGCCAATTCAACCTGATGTTTAAGACCTTTATGGGGCCTGTGGAAGATACGGCGTCAGTAGTCTATCTGCGTCCTGAAACGGCTCAAGGAATTTTCGTCAATTTCAATAATGTCCAGACCTCAACCCGGATGAAACTGCCTTTTGGTATTGCGCAGATCGGCAAATCCTTCCGAAATGAGATTACCCCGGGTAACTTTACTTTCCGGACCCGGGAATTTGAACAGATGGAGATCGAGTATTTTGTGAAGCCCGGTACCGATGAAGAAATTCATAAGCAATGGATCGAACAACGGTTCCAGTGGTACCTGGATCTTGGCATGACCAAAGAACGGCTGCGCTTACGGGCTCATGCCTCCGATGAATTGGCTCATTACGCTAAAGGATGTTATGATATCGAGTATTACTTCCCGATGGGCTGGTCGGAGCTTGAAGGCATTGCCAACCGGACTGACTTTGACTTGAAACGCCACGCGGAATATAGCGGACAGCGAATGGACTATTTCGACCAGGAAGCCAATGAGCACTATATTCCGTACGTGATCGAACCGTCTGCCGGAGCTGACCGGGCTACGCTTGCCTTCTTATTAGATGCTTATCATGAAGAGCCGGATAAGGATGAGGTACGGGTCGTATTGAAGCTGCACCGGGCGTTAGCTCCGTACAAGGTAGCGGTGCTGCCTCTTTCAAAGAAAGAGCCGTTGGTCAAGATGGCGAAAGAACTGGAAAAAGAGCTTCGGAAATATTGGATGGTGGATTATGATGATTCGAAAGCCATCGGCCGCCGTTACCGTCGCCAGGATGAGATTGGAACACCGTACTGCGTAACTGTGGATTTCCAAAGCCTTGAAGATCAGGCCGTTACAGTGCGTGACAGGGACACCATGGAACAGGAACGGATCCCAGTAGCTGAATTGACTAAGTATTTGTGGGAGAAACTGGCCTGGTGATATAGCCTATCATTAGCTCCTTGGAGTAAAAGAGCGCTTTCATAACTGAAAGCGCTCTTTTGCATTGAGTCGGTTATTTGAAATGAATATGTGAAATATTATAAGTGAATGGAGGCAAATAGATATAAATCTTTTTCGGAGACGACTGGTATTTTGAGATGATCCCGATGGCAATAATAGTCCAAGATTGAAATAATTCGATTCTTAACTGCTTTTTTAAATAAAACAGCAGGATTTGGCCTGAAATCGTGGAATGTATCGCATAATATCAATCAACTGTAAGGGAAAAACAGGATGAATTATATTGACGCCATCACAGCTTATATTCCCGAAAATGAACAGGAACGCCAGGATCATAAAGTCATTCTTCAATATATTGAAGCATTTCCCCATAATGTGTTGCTCCGGGAAAACCAGATCGCCCATATTACCAGTTCCGGTTTTATCATGAATGAGACGTTGGACCGGGTGTTATTGATCCATCATAATATTCGAAATACCTGGGCTTGGCCTGGAGGCCATGCGGATGGCGATGAGGATTTATTGGCCGTTGCGGTGAAAGAAGCCAAAGAAGAAACCGGTATCCAAAGCATCAGGCCGCTAAGCCCCAATATCGCTTCGGTTGATATTTTTCCCGTATTTGGCCATTGGAAGCATGGGGTTTATGTTAATACCCATCTCCATCTTTCCATTGCTTATTTATTGATTGCTGATGATAAGGAGAAAGTAAGGGTCAATGAAGCCGAGAACAGTGGCGTGGAATGGTTTCCGGTGGTATATTTTACCGGGGAGCATTTCGACCAACATGATCTGGAACTTTATACCAAATTGATCCACCGGGCACGACAAAATAAAAACAAAATGTTAACCAGGTTGTAAAAATTTTTTAATATTTGGTAGGAGAAAATTGGGCAATTAGAGAAATAGTAAGAATGAATTCTATAATAATGGAGGATTGATGATGAGCAAAGCGGACATTGGTTTGATCGGGTTGGCGGTTATGGGTGAAAACCTGGTAATGAACATGGAAAGCAAAGGCTTTACCGTGGCTGTATATAACCGTACCACCGAAAAGGTGACTAACTTTATCGAAGGCCGTGCCAAAGGTAAGAATATTATCGGTACTTATTCGATTCAAGAGTTAGTCGATAACCTTAAAAAACCCCGCCGGGTCATGTTAATGGTTAAAGCCGGCAAACCGGTAGATGACTTCATTGACATGATCATCCCTTACTTAGAACCCGGCGATATCATCATCGATGGCGGTAACTCCCATTTTCCGGATACCATTCGCCGTACGAAATACGTTGAAGAAAAAGGTTTGCTGTACATCGGAACCGGCGTTTCCGGCGGTGAAGAGGGGGCTTTGAAAGGGCCGAGCATGATGCCTGGCGGTTCACCGGCTGCATGGCCCCATGTCAAAGATATCTTCCAATCGATCTGCGCCAAAGCTCCAGACGGCAGTCCTTGCTGCGATTGGGTTGGGGAAAACGGTGCCGGTCACTTTGTCAAGATGGTTCATAATGGGATTGAATACGGAGATATGCAGTTAATCTGCGAAGCTTATCATCTAATGCGTGATTTACTGGGAATGTCTGCTGATGAGATGCATCAAGTCTTCGCTGAATGGAACGAAGGCGAACTCAATAGTTACTTGATCGAAATTACCCGCGACATTTTGGCAGTGAAAGATGAAGACGGCCAACCGTTGGTCGATAAGATCCTGGATACTGCCGGACAGAAAGGCACAGGTAAATGGACCGGTATTGCAGCCCTCGATGAAGGCGTGCCGTTGACCTTAATTGGTGAAGCGGTATTTTCTCGGTGCTTATCTGCGATGAAGGACGAACGGGTGGCAGCTTCGAAGGTATTCAGCGGCCCGAAACCCAAATATGAAGGGGATAGAAAGGCCTTCATCGATGATATTCGGAAGGCTTTGTATGCTTCAAAGATTGTCTCCTATGCTCAAGGATATATATTGATGCGGTCTGCTGCCAAGACATACGGCTGGAACTTAAATTACGGCGGAATCGCTTTAATGTGGCGTGGCGGATGCATTATCCGTTCGGTATTCCTTGGCAAGATTAAAGAAGCGTTCGATAAAAATCCTGAATTAACCAACTTGCTGTTGGATCCGTTCTTCAAAGAAAATATCGAAGCAGCGCAAGAAAGTTGGAGAAGAGTTTGCTCAACAGCATTGCTCAATGGTATTCCGATACCGGCGTTTACCAGTGCACTTTGTTATTTCGACGGTTATCGCAGCGAAAAATTGCCGGCAAACTTACTCCAAGCCCAACGGGACTACTTCGGAGCCCATACCTATGAGCGTGTGGATAGAAACCGCGGCGAGTATTTCCATACCAACTGGACCGGCCGGGGCGGCACTACCTCCGCTTCAACCTATGTTGTTTAATTGCCCCTGGAACAGAGGCAGACTGGATGTCTGCCTCTGTTACTGCGGCTTTATAGCTAAATACAATCACAGGAGGATACTTACATGAAAGCATTTATGGATGAAAATTTTTTGTTGAGCAATGATACGGCAGTGACGCTTTATCACCAGTATGCCAAAGAGATGCCGATCTACGACTATCACTGTCATATCAGCCCCAAAGAGATTGCCGAAAATAAGAAATATCGGAATATCACGGAGATTTGGCTGGGTGGGGACCATTATAAATGGCGTGCAATGCGCTCCAACGGAGTTCCCGAAAAATATATCACCGGCGATGCATCCGATAAGGAAAAGTTTATGAAGTGGGCCGAAACCATGCCTAATTGTATCGGTAACCCGCTCTATCACTGGACCCATCTGGAACTGAAACGCTATTTCGGCATTGATAAATTGCTCTCGCCGGAAACCGCCGAGGAAATTTGGGAAAAGTGTAATGCTGTTCTTGAACATTTGACGGTACGGGATATCATTAAAAAGTCCAATGTGAAATTGATTTGCACCACTGATGATCCTACGGATACGTTGGAATATCATAAGGCCATTGCCGAGGATAAGACCTTTGATGTTAAGGTACTCCCGGCTTTCCGTCCTGATAAGAGCTTTAACATTGAGAAGGAAGGCTTTAAGGAATGGATCGCCAAACTGGGCCAGGTCGTTGGCTTTGAAATTAAAACTTTTGATGACTTAACGAAAGCCCTCAAAGCCCGGTTGGAATACTTCCACGAAGTGGGCTGCCGTGTGTCTGACCATGCATTGGATCCGGTGGTTTTTGAACCTGGTACTGCTGATGAAGCAACTGTCATTCTTCAAAAAGGTCTGAAAGGGGAGGCATTGACTGAAACTGAGATTAAGAAGTATAAAACTCAAGTCATGCTCTTCTTAGGCCGTGAATATGCTCGCTTGGGTTGGGCCATGCAACTCCATATCGGAACCATCCGTAACAATAATAGCCGAATGATGCGGTTATTGGGTCCGGATACCGGATTTGACGCCATTGCTGACTATACCTACGGTGAATCGCTGGCGAAATTCCTGGATGCGTTGGATTCCACCGATCAACTGCCGAAAACCATTTTGTATACCTTAAATCCGCGGGATAATGAGATGCTGGGAACGATCATCGGATGCTTCCAGGGCGGTATCCCCGGCAAGATGCAATTTGGTTCCGGTTGGTGGTTTAACGACCAAAAAGACGGCATGATCCGTCAAATGGTTGCTTTGGCTAATTTGGGACTGCTTTCCCGGTTTGTGGGAATGCTCACTGATTCACGGAGCTTCCTCTCTTATACCCGTCATGAATATTTCCGGAGAATTCTCTGCAATCTCCTGGGTGAATGGGTCGAAAACGGCGAAGCACCCAATGACATGAAACTCCTTGGCGAAATGGTACAGAATATCTGTTACAACAATGCTAAGAATTATTTCGGGATTGAACTGTAATATAGGTTCCGAGCTATACTGCTTTGACAGGTGCACAGTACATAGTGTTGCTGTCAATAAATAGAACTTTTTAAAAAATGGAAAAGGCTGCTCCATCAGGAAGCAGCCTTTTTTATATTGAAAAGTTTTGGGGTGAAGTTCTAGTGTACTGTGAACTGTGTACCTAAACAGTTCATAGCCCCAATCCAGTTGAACCCGTAAATTCAAACTTCATTATTCTTTCACATACTTTGCTAACGGTAGGTTGCTTTCTTTAATCCCTTCGACAACCAGTTTGGCGATTTCAGTGGCTCCGGAAAGGGCGAAATGGGTGTTGTCTTTGACGCCTTTCGGATAGTTGGGGCTTTCACCGGGCTCTAAGTTGAGGAACAATTTAAAGGTTCTTTCCGGTCCCAGGGTTTCAAATAGCTGTTTGCTTTTTTCGGTAATGTTGATAACCGGGACATTGAGTTCTTTGCCCAGATCGATCATGGCCTGGGGATATTCGCCATGGGTCGGTACTAAATGGCTGCCGGAAAATTTATACCGGTTGACCGGAGTCACTAATACGGGAATGGCACCTTTGGCCCGGGCTTCGTTGATATATTGGGTTAAGTAAGTTTTGAAAGTGGATTTCGGATCGGTATACCGGGCAGTGTCACCGGTTTTTTGATCATTGTGCCCGAACTGGATCAATAAATAGTCATTGGGTTTCATCAGATTGACTATTTTATTCAGATGGCCTTCTTCAATGAAACTCTTGGAGCTTCTTCCGGAAACCGCAAAGTTTTGAACAATGATATCGTCGGTGAAAAAGTTTTGCAGGACTTGGCCCCATCCAGTCCGGGGAGCCCGGGCTGCATCGTAGTTGCAAGCGGTGGAATCGCCGGCGATGAAGACGGAAATCTTACCGGTATCAGCTGCATGAACTGCCGGGAGGGAATGGGCGCCAAACCAGGCAGTGATAGTTACGAGCAGAATCAGTACGAGGGCTGAGCGTAGCTGTTTAAATTTCATCAAAAGTCCTCCTTTGGTAATTTAATATAATCTACTCGATTATATAATAATGCCTGTTTGAAGACAATTTCTTGGGAAACCCGACCTAAAGAGCCAGGAGTGATTAGGCAAAATTTAATTAAATTTACGAAAAATATCGCATTTTTACTCGCTTTTTGTTTAATAGAAACAAAAGCGTTACAAAGACATTGCAGGAGTAATTGGAGTGCGGAAGAATATCTTAACAATTTATTGTCTAACAAAATACATCGTTTGGGGGATGCTTTGTGAAACGGGTTTCTAAAGCCGGCTTTATGGCCGGTGTTCCAATATTTTTAGGCTATTTTCCAGTAGCTATGGCTTTCGGGCTTTTAGCAAAGACCAATGGGATTACATTGGAAGAAACTATTGGATTTTCAGCCCTGGTGTTCGCCGGAGCCAGTCAGTTTATGGCGTTAAATCTTATCCAAAGCGGCGCTGCTTTTATGGAGATTGTGATTGCCACGCTACTTTTGAATTTTCGTCATTTTCTGATGAGTGCCACGGTGGCTTCACGGATGGAAACGGGGAGCAAATGGATGCGGCTGTTGGTGGCGTTCGGAATAACGGATGAAACTTTTGCCGTGGCAGCGACGGCCGAAGGAAAGTTGAATTATCATTATCTGTTACCGTTGGAATTTACCGCCTACAGTGGGTGGCTGAGCGGAACCGTATGTGGGTTTATAATGGGCGCTGCCCTTCCGGAAGTGTTGCAAAAAAGTATGGGGATCGGCTTATATGCGATGTTTGTGGCGATCCTCCTTCCGGGCGTGCGGAAAAATATGTGGGCTGGAGTGCTAGCTGTGGCAGCGGCATTGGTCCATACCGGGCTTGCCTGGGTGAAAGTTTTACCGTCAGGGTGGAATATTATCGCAGCGATCATCTTAGTGACAGCGGTGGGCGCTTGGTTCATCAAGGAACAGGAGGCATGAGTCATACAATGAGTGTGTATGGGCTAATCATAGGGATGCTTTTAGCGACATATTTGCCGCGATTGATTCCGTTTTTGATCTTGTCCGATCGGCCGCTACCGGAATATTGGCGAAAATTTTTGAAGTTTATTCCCTTCACTGCGTTGGGTGCGTTGATCTTTCCCGGATCGATCCAGGCGGTGGAAGGGGAGTCTTTCATCGCCTTGCTCGGAATCATCGCTGCCGGGGTTTGTGCCTGGTTTAACGGCGGGATTATTTTATCCGTGGTAGTCGCTGTCGGTGTGGTCGGATTGGGGCTGTGTTTTTAGGGTGAAGCATATTAGATGAAAACAGGCAATCGATATATTTTGAACCAAGGGGGATGCCGATGAAAAAAGAGACGCTGATGACGTTAGTATGTTATCTCACTATTTATATTGTCTGGGGTTCAACCTATTTCTTCATTAAGATGGTAGTGGAGACTATCCCGCCTTTTTATGTGGTGGGACTAAGATGGCTGTTTGGAGGCGTCATATTGTTAGGGTATCGATGGATAACCGGCCACTTGCGGCAGTGGCCCACCCGGCAGGAAATGGTTGCAGCTTTGATTTTAGGTGGATTGCTTCTGATTGGTGGCAACGGGTTGATTACTGTGGCCGAGCAGAAGGTGGACAGTTATTTGGTGGCGTTGATCCTGGCGTCGACGCCGATGACCATTGCTGTCTTTGATCGGATCCTTCTCAACAAACCTATTCCTTGGGTAAAAATGGTGGGTGTGTTCATCGGGATCCTGGGTGTAGCAGCTTTGCTTTATAACGGGGAGTCGGTCCAAAGTAGTTTAAATGTTGAGATCATTTTAGTTTTGGTGGGAATGGCTTTATGGGGTTTGGGGTCTAGCTTGGGGCATACCTTGAAGACCCATTCGGATTCCTTTGTATCCAGCGGTATACAGATGCTGTTAATCGGCGTAGTGAGCATGGTATGGGCGTACTGGGAGACGCCGAACCCGGATCTCTCCGGGGTTTCGGCCGCTTCTTGGTTCGGTTTGGGTTATTTGGCGGTTTTCGGGTCCATCGCCTTTTGCGCCTATAACTATCTTTTGATGCATGAACCGGCCATCCGGATCTCCAGTTATGCTTTTGTGAATCCAATGATTGCTGTGCTGTTGGGGTTATTCGTCGGATCAGAGCAGGCAGTGAAGTATTTATGGCTGGGCCTGCCACTAATCTTGATTGGACTGTTGTTTATGTTGTATGGGGAAACGTTAATTCAGAGATTCAGAAATGCTAAAGGGTAATCGAGGTACTTTGTACTGGGTTAGGAGTCAGGAGATAGGAGTCAGTAGTTAGAAGATAGAATACAGAATATAGAAGTCAGAAGAAAACAAAACTCTACTCATGCCTCATGCCTTTTTAAAACTTCACTCCGGCCTCTCCTAAAGGAGAGGAATGTCGGAGCCTGAAACTATAGCTTAATATCGACTGTGGTGTTTGATAGCTATGTACAATATAAAAAAGAACTGTCAACTGTAAATTGTCCACTGTCAACTAGACTCGGCCTCTTGCCTCATCCTTTGGTGGATCACTGTGAACCATTAATATTTTCTACCTGAATAACGCAAATTTCCTATTGACAGTTCCCCTGCCTTTTTGATATATTATTAAATGTCGCTGGACGACATAGTCAATAGCAAACGGGCTTGTAGCTCAGTTGGGAGAGCGCTTGAATGGCATTCAAGAGGTCAGGGGTTCGATTCCCCTCAGGTCCACCAAATTTAAATGTTAAACTCGCAGAAATGCGAGTTTTTTTAT
>JAKOTQ010000035.1 GCA_029776205.1 Bacillota bacterium
TTGTCTCTTGCCGGTGCCAATCAAGTGAGCGTGTTGCAGGATGGAGAAATCCATACGTTTACAGTGACTGCGGCCGATGTGGGGTTGAATCCAGCGTCCAATCAGGAACTGCAAGGCGGAGATGCCCGTCAAAATGCAGCCATTATCGAAAATATTCTCAATGGGAATGAAAAAGGGCCTAAACGGGATGCGGTGTTACTAAACGCAGCAGCCGGCCTGTTTATCAGCGGCAAGGCTGAAGATATACGAGGTGGAGTAACATTAGCCCGCCAGCTAATGGAAGATGGGTCAGCTTTTAGGAAACTAGTAGAGTTACGCCGGCTTGCCGGATAACGGGAAGGAGCTTGAGTCGCATGTTCTTAGAGAAGATCATCGCCCGGCAGCGGCTGGAATTGGAAGAGCGGAAAAAAATGTTATCTTATCATCAGATTCTTAACCGATTGGAACAATTCCAACCGGAGCTTCGGCCTTTTAGCCCATGCTTAACTCGGGGCGGTGTTCAAATCATCGCCGAAGTGAAACAGGCCTCGCCGTCTAAAGGGCTGTTAACCGCAGACTTTCAGCCCGGGGCATTGGCCCAAACTTATGAGATGGCAGGAGCAGCGGCCATTTCTGTATTGACTGAACCTCATTATTTCCGGGGATCTCTGGCAGACCTTCAGACTGTTAAGGAGGCTGCCAAGGAGACGCCGGTACTTCGGAAGGATTTTATCATCGATCGTTATCAATTGGCGGAGGCACGATTGTTCGGAGCTGATGCGGTGCTCTTGATTGTGGCTGTGTTAACTCCGGCCACGTTGATGGAGCTGATCCGGGAAACGCTGGTCTTGGGAATGACGCCCCTAGTTGAAGTCCATCAAGCGGAGGAAATAGCCATAGCTTGTGATGCCGGTGCTGAGGTTATTGGGATTAATAACCGGGATCTGAAGACTTTTGAAGTTAGCTTGGAGACCACATTTAACCTGCGTCCCAGGATACCGGCTGGGATTACGGTCATCTCCGAAAGCGGGATTCATCACCGTGAAGATTTGATTCTCTTGAAGCAGGCCGGGGTTCATGGTGTTC
This sequence comes from Bacillota bacterium, assembly GCA_029776205.1. GTDB lineage: Bacteria > Bacillota > UBA4882 > UBA8346 > UBA8346 > JAKOSX01. Next base: position 1,066 of record JAKOTQ010000035.1, read on the forward strand.
TGATTGGTGAGGCGCTAGTTACTCATAAAGACCCTGCAAGTAAAATTCGGGACTTTTTGGAGGCTGGCTCATGATTCCGGTGAAAGTTTGCGGGATAACTACAGTGGATGATGCGTTGGCCTGTGTTGAACATGGGGCTGCTGCTTTGGGGTTTGTATTTGCTCCGTCAAAACGACAGATTTGGCCGGAGCAGGCGCGGTTGATCCGGCAGAATTTACCATCTAATGTCGTGACGGTTGGAGTTTTTGTCAACGAAGCGGTGGAAGTCGTTCGGTCGATCATCCGAGACTGCCGATTGGATCTGGTGCAGTTCCATGGGGATGAGAGCCCGGAATATTGTCGGAAATTTCAAGGTATAGCCATTAAAGCTTTCAGAGCCGGGTTTGATATTCCGGAAGAAACCTGGGCGGAAGCCGGATTGTGTGCGGTATTGATCGACGGAGCCTCCGCCGGAAGCGGTGTAGCCTATGATTGGAGGCTCTTTCGGGATTATCATTACTTGCCTTTCCCGAAGATTTTGGCAGGGGGGTTAAATCCTGATAATCTCCGGGATGCTATCCGTCAGACTGTTCCAGATGGCGTAGATGTTTCAAGCGGGGTTGAGCGGGAGCCGGGACGGAAAGATCCGGACAAAGTAAAACGCTTTATTGAGATCGCTTCAAGTTGCAGTGGGGAATTGAACGGTAATAGCTCTGTCGGGAAGAGGATTTTTAAGAAGAGGTGAGATGAGATATGACCAAACGGAGTGAGTGGTATTTTGGAGAATATGGCGGGCGCTATGTGCCGGAAACATTGATGCCGGCCTTAGAGGAGTTGGACGAGGCGTACCGGCGTTATGCAGGAGATCCGGATTTTAATCGGGAGTTATTGGCCTTGTATCAAGAATATTCCGGCCGTCCTACGCCCCTTTATTGTGCCGAGCGGTTCAGCCGGGAACTGGGTAAAGGCCGGGTTTATCTGAAACGTGAAGATCTGAACCATACCGGAGCGCATAAAATCAATAATACTTTAGGCCAGATTTTATTGGCCAAACGAATGGGGAAGAAGCGGATTGTGGCTGAAACTGGAGCCGGACAGCATGGTGTGGCCACAGCTACCGTTGCTGCCAAGTTTGGCCTGGAATGTGTGATTTATATGGGCGAAGTGGATATGGCCCGGCAAGCATTGAATGTTTTCCGGATGAAGTTATTAGGTGCTGAGGTCAGACCGGTGACCAGCGGCAGCCGAACTTTAAAAGATGCCGGCAATGAAGCTTTGCGGGATTGGGTAACCCATGTGGATGATACTTATTTTTTGTTTGGATCGGTAGCCGGGCCTCATCCTTATCCAGTGATCGTCCGTGATTTTCAGTCGATCATCGGTAAAGAAACCCGGGAGCAGATCTTGGCGAAGACCGGGAGACTTCCGGATTATGTGGTGGCCTGTGTCGGTGGAGGCAGTAATGCCATGGGGATTTTCTATCCGTTTTTAGAAGATCCGGAGGTTCAGCTCATTGGCGTAGAAGCAGCCGGCAAGGGTTTGGATTCCGGAGAGCATGCCGCTTCATTGGGTATGGGGAAACCCGGTGTCTTCCAAGGTGCCAAGAGTTATCTGTTGATGGATGATGACGGACAAATTAAGGAGGCTTATTCGATTTCGGCAGGATTGGATTATCCGGGGGTCGGTCCGGAACACAGTTGGTTAAAAGACAGCGGCCGGGCTGAGTATCAATCGGTTACCGATCAGGAAGCGTTGGATGCTTTTAAGTATTTGAGTGTTACTGAAGGCATTATTCCGGCATTGGAGAGCGCCCATGCAATCGCGGTCGGGATGAAAATTGCTTCCCGATTGAAAGAAGGCCAGATCTGTATCATTAATGTTTCCGGGCGCGGTGATAAGGATATTTTCACCGTTGCCAAAGAGACGGGGGTGAGCTTATGAACCGGGTTGCGGAATGTTTCGAACTGAAACGGAGACAAAATCAAAAAGTATTGATTCCCTATATGATGGGGGGATATCCTAATTTGCCGGATTCAGCCGCTGCTCTTGAAATTTTGGCAGAAGCCGGCGCCGATCTGATTGAAGTCGGTATACCTTTTTCTGATCCCCTGGCTGATGGGCCGGTAATTCAGGCGGCCGGACAACAAGCGTTGACCAACGGATGTACCTTTTCCCGACTGATGCAGGAGTTGGGTCCGGTAGTGAAGGCTTTACCGATACCGGTCATGATGATGGCGTATTACAATATCATTTTTCAGCGGGGAGTTCGCCGTTTTGTGGAAGAGATCAAAGACAACGGGTTTTCCGGAGTCATTGTTCCGGATCTGCCTCCGGAGGAAGCAGATGAACTTCGGGATGCCGGACGGGAGTTCGAGATCGGTTTGAGTTTTCTGGTTGCTCCGACCAGTACATCGCAACGGATCCGTTCAGCCAGTCATGGTTCAACCGGTTTTATCTATGCGGTGTCTTTGAAAGGTGTCACCGGAGCCCGGGAACATCTCCCTCCGGAGTTGCCGGAGTTTCTCCAGCGGATTCGAAGGCAGACAGATAAACCGGTGGCGGTTGGATTTGGTATTGCCCAACCTTGGCAAGCTCAGAGGATTGCGCAGATGGCGGACGGGATCATTGTGGGAAGTGCCGTCATCCAGCGGATGTCTGAGGAGCAAGGATTAAAGTCGGCCGGGATGTTTCTCCGAGAAATGAGGGAAGCGATTGGCAAGTGAAATATTTTCCTTTAGTTTACTTTATTTTTTTGGTAATTATTAATATAATGAGCATAAGGAGTGCTATATTATACGTTCATACGGAGAAACTGAATGGACTGGGTGACTTGTCTGCGGTTAATATGGTTATTCATCGGGGCGATGTTGGCCACGGCCATCATTGTTTATTGTCGGTTATGGGGAAACCGCACCCCGTTGTCACGGAGTTTTATTTGGTATCTGATTTTTAACCTCATCTGGTTTTTAGGGCAGATATTCCGGATATTTGCATCGGATTATGGTACAGAGTGGGTCTTTGTCCGTTTGGAGTATTTCGGGATTTGCTTTATCGTCTTTTTCTGGTTAGTTTTCTGTCTTCAATATACGGAGCATCCGTTAGCTTCAAAAAAGAAATATCTGATTTTATTAGGACTTATTCCGGCATTGTGCTACGTTACAGTATTGACCAACGATTGGCATCATCAGTTTTTTGGAATTCATGATCGGGAATTCAATACTTTTGGCATTTTGTTTTATATCCATACCTTTGAATCGTATATCTATTGCACCGTTGGTGCGGCTTTACTTATTAATTACGCCTTCCAACAGATGGGGAGTAAGCGTAAGCAAGGGATTTTACTGGTGCTGGCTGCTTTATTCCCGCTCGTAACTAATATTTTAGTGGTCAGCCGAGTCATTCCGGCCACCTTTGACACGACGCCCTTTGGGCTGATGATTTCCTTAGTCTTCTATTTTGTAGCTACGTTTAAGTACAAATTATTGGACCTGGTTCCTGTGGCATACCATACGATTGTGGACAACATGAAAGAAGCCATTGTGGTGATTGATAATTATCGAAAGATTATTCGATACAACCGTGCCTTTAAGGATTTCTTCCCGGAAATTGTTGCTGCAGAAAAGCCCGATTTGGCTTCGTTTTTAGCGACCTTGATTAAGCGGGCGGAACCCGGGCCTAAACTCGAGCAGATCACGCATGTTTTGGCGGAATGTACCGAGCAAAATTATACTGCGGAATTTAAATTGTTGGAACCTCGGCTGCAATGGCTAGCGGTGAATGTTCAACCCATTTACCAAGGCGGTGAATGTCTGGGACGGGTTATATCCATTAGTGATGTTTCAGTATATCAAAATTTAGTGGTTGAACTGCATCAGAAAAATCACGAGTTATCCCAGATGAACCAGCAGTTACAGGAATATGCCGCAACAGCGGAAGAATTAGCAATAGTGAAAGAACGGAACCGTTTTGCCCGGGATGTTCATGATACGCTAGGGCAGACCATGACGTTGCTGATCACGCTATTGCAAGTGAGCTTGGTTAATTGCAGACATAATCCAGAGGAGATGGAGAAGAAACTGACGGAAGCAATACATATTGCTGAAGAGGGTTTGGCCGAAGTCCGGCGATCAGTGGCTGGATTGAGCATGGCGCGCTTTAACCGGGAAACTCTGCTGAATGCTTTGCAAGCCTTGATCCGAAGCTTTGAAACAGCTGGGGTTGAAATCCGCCTAATGGTCGAACCTTATGAAGGAGAGCTTCATATTCGGATTATGGATACGATTTACCGTGTCTGCCAAGAAGCCTTGACCAATACAGTCCGCCATGGTAAAGCCTCGAAGGTCAGCATTGAAATGCAATTTAGATCAGAGACCCTAATATTACTGATAGAAGACAATGGTCATGGATGTACCACAGTTCGAAAAGGGTATGGTTTACTTGGTATGGAAGAGCGGATCAAAGCTGTGGATGGACTGTTGGAAATCGATGGCCAACCGGACTTTGGATTCAGGATTAAGGTTGTTATTCCGCTGCGTTCCGACTTAGCAGCGAAAATGGAAAATTAAGGATAAACTCTCCGATAATCGGTATACTATTCATAGGGTTATGATTCGAGGGGACAAGATAGTCTTTTCTAGGTAAAAAGGATCATATACATGAATGAGGTGTCGGTTAAGGGGGAGTTTTTTATGGGTAAAGCGGTACAGGCAAAGTCAAATCTTAAAGAACGTTATTGGAACGGCGTATTTACCGGGGTTTTTTTGGGGTGCTTCGTCCTCTCGGTTGCTATATTGGTGACAGTTCGGCTCCAAGGGCTTCAAGTTGCTATCAACCCAGAATTACTAGCGAAAATGGTTGAGGATCGGGTCCGGACGGAATTGCGGCGAGAGTTACCCCAGTTGATTGAGGGATTTAAGAGAGAAATTCCGGAAGAAGTCGATAACCATCTGGATCATTTGAACCATTTGAAGATCCGTTTTGGCCAAAGTGAGGTCAAACTTCCCGACGAGGTTTTGGCAGCGATAAAACTTGAATTTAACCGGATTATTGAAAGTGCTGTCAGAAATACCCTTAATGATTACGATACCTCAAAACATGAGGATCGCCTTGCCAAAGATGCCTATGAAATGGTCCATCAAATCATTCGAAGGGATATCATCGGAAAAACGTATCTGATCAAGTCTGCCGAGTGGTTGACGATTCCTGTACGAATCGTTGGAACTTCCAAAGAGAGTTTGAAAATTAAACTGTAGAAACTTGCTTTTTGCAAGTTTCTTTTAGGTTTGGCTTCCCTTGACTAACGGGAGTGATTATGCTAACGTTTTGACAAATAGATTATGATGATGGTAAAATATTCGCTCTGGAAGGTAAAACATGGCGTTGGCGGAGGTAGAAATTGATTCAGATCATCCCGTTTCGATACAGCGAACAACCTGAGTATTTACCCATGCTAGCCAGGGGATTGGCCGATTTAGCCAATTTGTGGTTTAATATGATGAAACTCGAGGCCCAAATCAACTTGGAACTGAATTTCACCGCCTGGCAAAGGGGGCCAGTTCAATCTGTTGAGGATTTATCCGGACGAGATGTGTTGTTTTCCAGCGAAATTATCTATGAAGAGCCGGGGTATCGGGTATCCCTGTGTTTAGCTGAACCCTCCCAAGACCAATCCTTTTATTATGATACATATCAGACGACAGAGCGAAATTTCCTGAAAGATTGGGAGGTTCATCTGGAGCAACTTATTTTTTGGCTTTCCGGTGAAGAGACGCTTTCCATCGCTGCCAAAAAGATGTATACCCATTCGTTGGATGCATTTTTGGCCTTTCGAAAGGGGCTTGAGATTTTAACGCTGGCTAAAAAACAAGCGAAACAGGAGGAAGGCCTGGATCAACTGTTGACAGCTATTGCGTTTGATCCGGATTTCGCTGAAGCAGTCGATATCTTGTTACTATTTTTAATGCAAATCGGTACTCTGCAGGACTATGAATATGCCTTACGAATGTTGGAACGGTTGAAGGATTATGCCGACCGACATCCCCGGATCCAGTTGGTTGGAGCGGAGCTCTACTTTCAATGGGGAAACCATGCTAAAGCCGAGCGATTATTGATTGACTTAGTAAGGAAATTTCCGGAGTTTTTTGATGGTTGGATTCGACTGGCGCTGTTTTATCAATCCCGAAATGAAACGATGAAAGCGTTAAGCATTTTACAGTCTCTTCATGAACGTCACCCGCAAAATGCAGCAGTGTTGGATTTGTTGGGTGCTATCTATGTCGGATTGGAAAACTACGAAGATGCGGAATCGGCATGGCTGCAAACTTTGGAACTGGAACCCGGCCGGGTCAATGTTCTCAACAATTTAGGGTTGCTTTCTGAAGAAAGAGGCGATCCGGAACAGGCTGAACATTATTATTTGAAGGCCATTCATCAAAATGATCAATGGTGGGGTTCCTTTTATAATTATGGGTCTTTTTGTCGACGGTATGGGCGGATTGAGGAAGGGATCTTCCTTTTGAATAAAGCCCGGGTGCTTAATCCTGGACATTTTCCAACCTATCTTTTGCTGGCTGAGTGCCAATTGGAATTGGGGTACTATGATGATGCCGAAGAAGTCTTACTGCTTTTGCTGCAGATCGCTCCGAATAATACAGTGCGGCGACATGTTTTGACCATATTGGAGCAATACAACCAAAGCCCGTTCCATGTAGGATTGCGCATTCGTAAATTGGAGCGTATGTGGGAGGAAGGCCGGCGCTTAAAGGTCATTGGGGGATTGGTCAAGAACTTCCGAAAAGCCAAGGACCTGTGGAATTATTGGTATCTGTGGAGCATTGTGTTGGAACGGTTCAAACTGGGAACGTTGTCGCTGGCTGCTTTGCGGGCAGGATATCGACGGAAACCTGCATTCCCGCTGGCTAAAAAGTTGGGGTTATCTTATTGGGCTAAAGGTCAATTTTCCAAAGCGTTACCGTTTCTGCGGACTGCTTTTCAACTAAATCGCAGCGACAAACCGGCTGTTCAAGCTTATTTGCAAACGCTGATCAGTCTGGGTGAAATGGAAGAGTATGAACAACAGCAGCAACAGGTCTCCAGAATTAGTCGTTTGGCCAGTGCAGGATGGTAGAAAAAATGGGAACGGGGGATGTGTGATGACTGGTTGGATTGGAGCGCTAATTGGGATCATCGCCTTGGTGTTCATTTTAAAATTCATCCTAAAAACCTTGAAAATTATGTTTGTTTTCGTTATATTAGCTATATTGGTAATCGTTTTCGTGTTGTGGCAGCGCGGTTTATTAGGAACTGTGATGTAATGTTAAACGACACTGGTAACTCTTGATGGAGGGGTGCGAGATGGGGCGTCTGCGTAAAGACGGCGAAGGGGAAACGGTACAAGCAGTTACCCGTGCATTATCTTTGCTCGAAATTCTTTCAAAGGAAAGTTCGGCGGTATCTATATCGGAGTTAGCGCGGAAAGCAAATTTGAAATTAACAACGGTGCATCGGTTATTGTACACGTTAATGAATAAAGGCTTTGTTGAACAGGACGAGCAGAGTTTACGGTATAAGTTGGGGATCAAGGCTTTTGAGATAGGAAATGCGGCATTGGCCGGTTTGGATTTGCGGAATATCTCCCGCCCGTTTTTGAAAGAATTGACCGAATCGGTTAATGAAACGACCAACTTGGCTATTTTGGACGGGGCAGAAGTGGTCTATATTGATCAGCTGGAGTCTACCAATATTGTCATCGTGAAAATGTTTGCCCGGATAGGCAGTCGGGGTCCGGCTTATTGTACCGGAACCGGGAAAGTATTGCTGGCAGATCTAAGTACGGAAGAGCTCACGAAAAGAATGGCTGGAATCGAGTTTGTCAAGTTTACCGAGCATACGATCACCGATCTTCAACAGCTGATCTCGGCGTTGAAAGAGATTAAAACCAATGGCTATGCATTGGACTTTTCGGAACGGGATGAAGGGGTTGTATGTGTGGCTGCACCGGTGCGGAATCATGAAGGACGTTGGCAGGCAGCCATCAGCGTATCCGGTCCGGTACAGCGGATGACGGACGAACGGATTAATCATCAAATTTTACCGGCTGTTTTAAATGCGGCCCGGGGGATTTCAGAGAAACTGGGTTATCGTGGGGCGTAAATTTATCTAAGGTTCTTAAAATGAATGATTGATTGTCAATCGTTAACTTGTAAATTTACAGTAATTGTGTTACACTAAAAACAGAGTTTTTTGCTGAAGAGTGGGGAGTCCCCACTCTTTCGATTTGTAATCATTGAATAGGAGGTCTGGTGGTGGCCAAGGAACGAATTGAGGACGTTGTCGAGGGTTTGGCGACTCCCATCGCGGAACAGTTAGGATACGAATTGGTTGATGTTGAATATAAAAAAGAAGGGGCTAACTGGGTTTTGCGTTTCTTTATCGATTGTCCCGGAGGGGTAGGAATCGATCAGTGCCAAACCTTCAGTGAAGCCATTGAAAAAGTACTGGATGCCGAGGATCCGATTCCTGGCAGCTACCTGCTGGAAGTTTCATCTCCGGGAGCGGAACGTCCATTGAAGAAAGCATCCGACTATCAACGTTTTTTAGGTGAAAACGTAGCCGTTAAGCTCCATCGAACAGTAGAAGGCCAAAAAAAATACTCCGGTGAATTGGCTGGCTATGATGAAGAGGCCAAGACGATTCAATTAAAAACCAACAGTGGTTTGGTGACGATTGCTTTAAAAGATATTGCCAAAGCAAATTTAAATATTGATTTCTTCGGGACCGGAGGAGGTAAAGGATTAAAATGAATCACGAGTTTATTGATGCTCTGGAACAAGTAGCCAAAGAAAAGGGAATCAGCAAGGAAATTTTGTTGGATGCTATCGAAACGGCCTTGGCTTCCGCTTATAAACGGGATCAAAAAGTAGCCCAAAGTATTGAAGTGCGGATGGATTCGCAAACCGGAGAACTGCATGTCTATACCCATAAGACTGTAGTTGATGAGGTAGAAGACGAACATAACGAAATCAGTCTGGAAGATGCGCAAAAAATCAACCCCATTTATGAAGTGGGCGATTTGGTCGAATTTGAAATTTTCCCAAAGGAGTTTGGACGTATTGCCGCCCAGACTGCTAAACAAGTGGTGGTTCAACGGATTCGTGAAGCGGAACGGGGGATCATTTACGAAGAGTTTTCCAATCGGGTCGGGGATCTGATTACCGGGATCATTCAACGAGTTGAACAGCGCAATTATTATATTGATTTAGGACGGGTGGAAGGAATTCTTCCCCCTCATGAACAGATGCCCAATGAGCAATATGAGCTGGGAAGTAGAATTAAAACTTATATTGCTGAAGTGAAAAAGACTACTAAAGGCCCACAGATAATTTTGTCGCGGGCGCGGACCGGATTGATCAAGCGCCTGTTTGAGTTGGAAGTTCCGGAGATTCAGGATGGGTTGGTGGAAATCAAGTCGGTTTCCCGCGAACCTGGCTTCCGCTCCAAAGTAGCGGTATACAGCCGGGATCCTCAGATCGATCCGGTGGGTGCCTGTGTCGGTGCCCGGGGAATCCGGGTTCAGATGATTGTCCGGGAATTGAAGGGCGAAAAAATCGATATTGTCCCTTGGAGCGCAGATCCCATCGAGTTTATCATTAATGCGTTGAGTCCGGCGAAGGTCACTGAAGTGAAAATTCTGCCGTCGAAGAAAACGGCGATTGTCATCGTGCCCGATTTCCAACTGTCTCTGGCTATCGGAAAGGAAGGGCAAAATGCTCGATTAGCGGCCAAACTTACTGGTTGGAAGATTGATATTAAGAGTGAGAGCCAAGCTGAAGCTAGCCATGAAGAGATTGAACGTCTGGTTCGGGAAGAGATTGGATTTAAGCCGGCTGCAGACGAGGTGGAATCTACTGGACCCGAAATGACAGTTGATGAGTTCGTCGAGAATGAAGCGATGGTTGAAGAAGATTCTGCTTGGGAAGAGGAAGTGGACGAAGTGGCCTCGGATGAATATGATGAGTCGAAAACTTCTGAGGCTACTACGGATGCGGGTGAAACCGAAAATCTGGAAGAGCCGGTTGTTGACGATGAGGATGATGACGAAGAAGAAGAGATCGTCATCAAGAAGAAGCCGAAGAAGAAGTTCTCTTCGAAGATTTCCCGGAGAGAATTAGAAGATGAGTTGATCGATGATGAAGGATATTTCTTTACGGATGTCCTGGATGACGATCAACCGAGCCCGGCAGAGCCGGTGGTTTCAGTCGGAACGTCAGAGGCTGAGGGGGACAGCGGCTTTACTATCGGACAACTGTTAGGCGAAGAATTGCTTAAAAAAGCCAAAAAAGGAGAGAAGAAGGGGGATAAATAATGAAAGTCAAAAAAATTCCCCAACGGACCTGCATTGGATGTAAAACAGTTCGTCCCAAGAAAGAACTGATCCGAATTGTGCGTACACCGGAAGGAAGTGTTCTGGTTGATCAAACCGGAAAGAAATCTGGACGGGGTGCTTACAGTTGCCCAAATCTCGAATGTTTGGAACTGGCTTTTAAAGGGGCACTTTTAGATAAAGCATTAGATGTTACGTTGGATGAATCCACGAAAAATCAATTGCGGTCGGAAGTGTTAGGGTTAATCCCATGAGTAAGATCGACAGTTTGCTTGGTTTTGCTTCCAAAGCAGGTCAGTTGTTGTTGGGAACGGCCAGCGTTGAAGCAGGATTGAAAAGAGGGAAAGTTGCTCTGGTTATCTGTGCAACGGATCTTTCGCCTAAGACGATTAAAAATTTTAGATATTTCTGTGAATTATATAAGGTGCCTTTTTACTGCTACGGTCTCCGCTCGGAATTAGGCCGTATTGTCGGAGCACCGGAGCGGGGAATCATTGGCGTAGTTTCGAAACAGTTTGCTTCCAGTCTGCGCCGATTACTTGATGATTATTTTATGGATAGGGGTGACAAATCATAGGTAAAGTACGTGTACATGAATTGAGTAAAGAATTGGGCATTCCGATGAAGGAATTAATGCAGTTTTTAAACAGTGTGGGAGCGAATGTCCGTAACCACATGAGTACGGTTGAAGATGAGTTTGTCAATCAGGCTCGTGAAAATTTTGCGGGTGGCTCGAAACAGCCAAAAAGTTTAGAGCAGGGGCCGGCAACAGTTACCCCAGTATCCGCTGGTCCTGCTGC
>JAKOTQ010000122.1 GCA_029776205.1 Bacillota bacterium
TCTCCAGTTCTTCGAGTTTTCTTATCTTGTTTGAACTAAGAAATCCCATAACATCAATGATGTAATTCTCGAAAATCTGATATATAATATTACTCATAAGAGACTCCTCCTTGGTATTTTGTTTGTTTTTCGTTGATCAATATTTTACCAAAAAAGAGGGGTCTCTTGTTTTTTTAACCTAAAACAATTTTACACTAAGCATCATCGGTGCAACGTCGAATCCCGGCGGAGCAATTGCATGGAACTCATCACCAGAAACATGGAAAAGACTGTCAAGTCCGTATTTTTCTCCAACCTTTGAAAACACCCGACCAAACGCCACAATCAAATCATCACCTGCATGATGTCCTATAGTGTCATTAACCGCCTTCAATGAATTAAGATCAATATTCACGTATGTTGAACCTTTTGGTGCTGCCTGCACTGCCTCTTGATACGCACGTTTGTTCCAGAGGCCAGTTAAATAACTCTTATACATACCGGATACAATTTCATCCGGAGTCATATTTTTTATTTTCTCTAAAATCTGCTGTTCTCTCGATACAGGACGATCACTGACCTGCTCAAGAGCAGTCGCGACCTGATCCTCAACCGGCGTAAACATTCCCGGAGCACCCATAAAGTATTTCCCGGCTAAATGATCCATCGTGTTAATTTGAGGTTGTCCCTGATATTGATTCACGATTTCAGTATTGACTGGCGCGGATGACGTTTGAGTATTGGTTTGTTGCTTTGCCCTCCGGTTCATCATTTCCAGCACTCTATTACCAGCCGACGAAACACCAGCCATCAACGCACCAGTTCCTACACCGCCAATAAATGACTCCTTCATTTGCTCCGGATCAAATACGCCGCCTTCACCTTTCCACGGCATATCCGGCTTGATGCTTAAATACTTTTTCATGAAACCAGAAGCCGGATCCATAATTAATTCCTGAAGGCCCTCAATACCCATCGATTTAATCCAGGACATAACGCCTTTTTTATCAACCTTGAACCATTCATCAAAGGGTATTTTTTCTGAAGCACCTTCAAGCATAGCCATGACCGTTCCATAGGCTAATTGTTGGAGAGGATTAGCTCCTTCCATTTCGGCTTCTTTAGCATAACTACCAAGAGCAGAAAGCATGAATGGAGTCATCCGCAACGCTTCTTTTCCGACTCCATCTGCGACTCCTTGTGCTAACCCTTGCCCCATCGTACCGGTTATTAGGATATTCGGAACTGGTCTTGCCGCGTTATAAACAAATTTCCCAACCGGATACCTCCAAGCCTGTCCGTGTCCTTTTCCCCTTTATGGTCATAATGCCAACCATATCTATACCTCCGTTCCGGAAAGTTCCGGAAAAGTAATCAGTTTACACAACCAACTGTTTGAGCTTAATATGGATGTAAACACACAATTGAATGTTTTGTTCGATTTAAAGGTAAAATAAAATAATCATTATTTACTGAACGTTTTGTTCGGTTCGATGGTAGCATAAAGTAAGGCATCAACAGTTGTGCCGTATAAATCGGCTAACTTTTTGGCTAACTCTCGACCAGGTTTACGAATATCACGTTCTAGCATCGAGATATAATCCTTTGAAACCTCAACAATTTCAGCCACTTCTTCTTGAGTTAGTCCACTTTTATCTCTATAAAATTTAAGGTTTTTTCCCATACCCATTGAACCACCTCCAATCGAACATTTTCTTCAGTTAACTCCATTATATAGAACCTTTTGTTCGCTATCAATAACTTTCCGAACAATTTGTTCAAAAATATTTATAAAGTCGAACAATATGTTATAATTATCTTGAGGTGTACAAAATGTTCAAATTCCAAGAGAGGTTATCACAACTAAGAAAAGAAAAAAATTGCACCCAAGAAGACTTAGGTGCAATCTTAGGAGTCACGGGTCGAACTGTCGGACATTGGGAAGTCGGTCGAAACGAGCCAGACCAAGAAACTCTGGGGAAAATTGCTGATTATTTTGGCGTTTCAATCGATTATTTGCTTGGAAAAACTGATATTCGGAATCCATATGAAATTATAGCTGCATATTCATCGGGAGGTGATATGTATACCGATCTGCCGCCAGAAGCTATTCGAGAAATTGAATCATTTAAACAATACGTTTATCAAAAGTGGCGCGGTTGGAAACCCGGCGATCCACCAAGATAAGTAACATTTTTGCCGAATCGCACCAACATGAAACCTGCATAATTGCGGGTTTTTGGTTTTTTTAGGGACTTTCGACAATTTTAAGTTACATTCGACATATCTTTTGACACCGGAGGTTCAAATGCCCTATCAACTTTTAAGACTCGCCGATGAAAATGGAATCATAATTGAATACCATAAATTTCAAAATCCACAAATTGAAGCAATGTATATTGCTTTACCGGATTGTCCGCCGGTTATCGGTCTTTCTACAGACCTCTGCACCAATATTGCACATTTCCGAACCGTACTCGCCCACGAATTGGGGCACCATTTTACAACCGCAAAAAGCACCATTGGGACATTTTTACACTACCGCAACCGCATAGAAGCCAGCCGTGAAGAATACCGCGCTATGCGTTGGGCAGCGAATTATCTCATCCCAACTGATCAATTACTTCTTGCACTAAAAAAAGGGTATCAAATTTGGGAATTGGCTGAATATTTTAATGTAGATACTGAATTAGTCAAGCTCAAACTTGAACTAACTAATAATTTAATTTATAAAGAGGTATCGTGATGAAAACCGCAGTTGCATATGTACGCTCCATGGACTTTGAGGGTGTACAAGCTCAAATATCCAAAATAAGAGACTATGCAGCCAAGAACCAGATTGAAATCCGTGGTTTCTATTCTGATCGTACCGGTGCTTTTACTGAGATTTTGAATGTCAAAGAAAATAGACCAGATTATATACTCATAGCCCGTCCAGAAGCACTTTCACGGAACACCTTTGAACTTGCAAAATTAGCCACTGATTTAGCGAAGTACACCCAAATAATTGATGTGAACTCTGGTGAATCAATCATTTCAAAAATATCCAGTCTAATTAATTCAGCTATACATGATTACTCCGCTAATTTACTGAAAAATTAAAGGAGTGAATTTTATGAAAAAGACATCCTTACTAACTCTTTTGATAGTGCTGATCACAGCGATCCCCGCATTATCTCAAGATACTACTGTTCAACTTTTAAATTGTGATTATCGTACTGTTGCTTCTATTGATCCAACTCTTGCAAGAGTAATTTTACATACCAACAATTGCCTAGAAGGAAAAATTTATAACACTCAATTTGGTAAATACGTGGCATCCCTAATCAGGAACCCGCAAAACCTCACTATAAATGCACGTATCATAAACTGTATCTATACCATCTGCGCTCAGTTAGTAACTCCAATATCAGAAGCTGAATATTACTCGTTTCTCCAACAGCACAAAATAGGGACAAGTTTTTGGTCCTCACCGACTCGAATTGGAACAGAATTTAACAACATAATCGATGAATACACGGCTAAACTTTTAACCGAATCCCAAACGGTTGACTTATTAATTGGGTTATTATTAAATCTTAGACAATTTTAAAAAGAGGGATAATATGGCAATACAACACGATTACCCAATCAATGTATTAAGTAATAAATTAGCAGTCGAATATCTCCGCTATAGTAGTCATAACCAGGACGAGGCCAGTATTGCCGCCCAACGCCGGGCCATACATGCCTGGGCACAAAAAAACGGGATTACCATTATACGTGAATATATAGATGAAGCCCGGTCCGCTACCTCAGATGACCGGGAAAATTTTATGCAAATGATTGACGACATCCGGTCTGGCCGGGTTAAAGTTGATTATGTCCTTGTCCATAAACTTGACCGTTTCGCCCGGAATCGATATGATTCGGCAATCTACCGAAAAGAACTTCAAAAAAAAGCGTCCGGCTAATTGCCGTAACCCAGCCCCTTGACGATTCCCCGGAGTCTATCATTCTCGAAGCCACGTTGGAGGCCATGAACGAATATTTCTCCAGAAATTTGGCTAGAGAAACGATGAAGGGATTAAAGGAAAACGCATACGAGGGCTATCATTGCGGAGGCATCCCACCGCTAGGATATTCACTCGTAGTCGATAAAATCATACCTAAAAATGGCCGCACAAAAGTTTTAAAGCGGTATGTTATTAATGAGAAAGAGGCTGAAATAGTCAGGCTTATTTTCCGGATGAAAGCCGATGGACATGGATATAACGAGATATTGCACGAATTAAAACGGCGCGGAATGAAAACCAGGGCAGGAAAAGATTTTGGAAAGAACAGTCTTTACGATCTACTCAAAAACGAAAAATACACCGGGGTTATGGTTTACAACAAAGGCACGGAGAAAAACCACCGGACACGGAAACCGGAGGAGGAAATTGTTCGGGTGCCTGGTGCCATACCTCAGATTGTGGACGAAATTACGTTTAGAAAGGTGCAGGAGAGCATGAGTAATGTAAGACCTATTGCAGCTCGGTTCCGGGAAACAGGAAATATTTATATACTTACAGGAAAAATCTTTTGCGGTGAATGTGGTGCAGCCATGGTCGGGAACCGCGAAGCAAAAGAAAGCTGGTATTCGTGCAATGCCCGAAAACGAACCGGGGCCTGCAATAACAAAAACATCCGCAAGGACCTGATCGAGAATCTTGTTCTTGATGAACTCGAAAAAATTTTTTCACGGGCAAATACGGAGAAACTAGTGGATATGTTAGTGGACCGGGCAAACAACCAAAAGGCAGAAATTGAAGCCGAGCAAAAAGAACTGCAAAATCAAGTAAAAGAGATTGATAAAAAAATGGACAGGCTTTTCTCCGCTATCGAAACCGGCGCGATGGATGCCAATGTTGCCGGCCCGCGATTGAAAAACCTGTCCAATGAAAAGGACTTATTGACCCTTCGTCTTCGGGAATTGGCCGAAATGAAATCAATGCCGGTCCTCACCCGTGAGCAAATCGAAAACTATGTAAAACAAAATAAGCAGGTCGTAACCGATAGGTCAAACCTGCTTGAATGTAAACGATTAATAGATACTTATATTGTGCGGATAACTGTTGATAACGAAGGTTGGGAAATTAAATCTAAATTCTATTTCGCAGATACGGATAAGCTGGTAGTCCTAACGGGATTCGAACCCGTGTCTCCGCCGTGAGAGGGCGGTGTCCTGGGCCTCTAGACGATAGGACCA
>JAKOTQ010000001.1 GCA_029776205.1 Bacillota bacterium
CGCCTTGGTGAGCCGTTACCTCACCAACTAGCTAATGGGACGCGGGCCCATCCTCTAGCGTAAACTTTCCTTACTAAGAGATGCCCCTCAGTAAGTATATCCGGTGTTAGCAGCCCTTTCGAACTGTTATCCCAGACTAGAGGGCAGGTTGCCCACGCGTTACTCACCCGTCCGCCGCTCGACTAAGAATAAGCAAGCTCACTCTTAGCTCCGCTCAACTTGCATGTATTAAGCACGCCGCCAGCGTTCGTCCTGAGCCAGGATCAAACTCTCCATAAAATCTTTTATTCCTCGCCGTACCAGCCAGGTATGCCTGGCCAATACAGGATTCATTTCATTTTACAGAGCCTTTGACTTAGCTCTTTTACTTCTTCAACCGCATCTGGTTTCTCAACCAGATACCATTGACAGGTTTCGTGTTTTTTCTTGAAGACTTACCAATCTTCATTACTGTTCAGTTTTCAAGGTTCATTTCTCGGTGCCGACGTTCAGAGGCGACTTTTATATCTTATCACAAACCGTTTTTCATGTCAAGCTGGTATTTTTTGTTTTCTGTATCTCGTTGCTGCTTCGCTTGGTTTTTTGTACTGCGGTTCGTGACAGCTTTTATATATTAGCACGGCTCTTAAAATCAGTCAAGGACTTTTTTTAACTTTTTCAACTATTATCATCTTATATTTTTCAAATAAATATACGTTCATTTTATAAACAATCGAGTTAATGTTGTATGTTTTTATAATGTATCGATAAACTCCAGCCAAAACTTTTTATCGGCCAATTGCCGGTCAAGCTTCTCCAAAAACCGAAAGACCGTCCATTCTGTTCGATTGAAATAATACCGTTCCGCCAGCCGATAAATGTTCCAAGGGAAATGAAGCAACGCTTTGATAATTTCATACTCTTCAAAGGATATAGCAAAGTAGGCCTGATACCACTCCCACATCTGACGAAACCACAGTTTCGACCATTGGTTGAAACGGCCGCTTTTTATCAGTAATATAGCAAAATCAACGATACTCATGTCGTAACAGCAGTTTTTGAGATGTAAAATATAAACGATGCCTTGCCGATCCACATGAATATTTCCCCGGGTCAAATTATAAATGATTAATCGGCAGCCCGATTCACTTAAAATCTTCGAATATTCTGACTTGGCCAATAATTCATATCCTTGTCGGGCTTTTTCAAGAATGAAGGGATATTCTCTTAAAAACAACTCATCAAACCGCGTCGGGCGCAGCCGGTGATTGGCCAACATTTCAAAGGATTGTAGATTGTCGATGGCATTTTTCATTACATCAAGAAAATTGTGATATTTCTCTTCCGTTTTTTCAATCTCCGGAAATAATTCCAGTTCCATCGCCATCCGCCGGAACTGAGCAACCCTGTGAACCATCCCTTGTAAATCTCTATCTTTTCGATAAGAAACCGGTTGAAGTTCAGGCCAATCCGTCAAATAAAACCAAGTACGATCATCCAATTTTCCATACATTCGGCCATCATTGAGCGGTAGTGGATATAAAAATCCATCCATCTTTCGCTCCTTGCAGATTGCAAACAACCGGCTTTGGCCAATTAAAACTTTCTCCGGGCCACGAAAAATCCATAAAGCCTTTGGACCGTTTACAGTATAAACCAAATAACCGTGCCGGTTATACTGGACCAGATCCATGATTTCAAAGGAAACGACCTGTAGAATTTCAAAGGGAATACCGTATGTATCTAATGCCTGATATAAGCGAAATTCCTTTTGATTCACCACATATCCTCACTTTTTGATTGGTGTCGGAAATTTGGACCAGCTTAACAGCTGATTTTGAGGCTTTGGTACCGGAGCCGGTTCATTTTTTTCCAAATCCTCCGCAGGGCTGTTATCAACCTTTTCTACCGGACTATCCTTTTCTTTAGCTTCCGTCAATTCTTCAGCCTGCGCTTCATCCAGTTCGACGGTTTCTTCGGTGGGCGGCTGAACATTTTCAATAATCTCAAAACCACCCAATTCCGCACTTAATCCCAATTGCTCCACACCGGAGGCACCCTCCATGATATTCCCGTCTCTTCCGCCAAAGACCCGGTCCTCCGATATATTGGTCAATCGTTCAAGCACATCCTTTGGAAGCCGTTGTTCGCTCTTCACGTGAATCAACGAATCAAACTGCCGAGCCGTAAAACCTCCCCAGGTTTCCATCGGTGAAAGCACCATCGAAATTTTTCCACGGTCATCGGAGATCTTATCGGAACTAACCCGGGATTTCGCCCAGCGCTTCTCCGTGCCCAAGTCCCGCCACACCTTAGCCAGGCAACGTTCTTTCCGTTTCAACTCTTTTCTCGCCTCCTTAATTTCTTTATATTCCAACGTTTCGGCATTTTCTTCCCGCAGCAATTGAACAATCCGTTTCGGGTATTGCAGCATGGCTTTGAGGGCTTCATATTCTTCAGGCCAAAACGGTTGCAGCCTGGAATATTCATTAATCAGGTAAACAATCCATTCCGGTTCCCAGATACCGACATCATTGATCAATGCAGCTAAGTCAGCAATTTTCGGTTGAAAGGAAAGATGTTCCCAATCCAATAAATAAAAATCTTTATCTTTCCAAATAATTTTCGCGGCAGTTAAATTTCCATGCCCAATCACCCCCGAACGAAGGTGATGGTCAAACAGATTGTTGATTCCCGATTTCCAAATCGCAAGACAATCCGTCAACAAGTCGCCAATCTCTTTCTTACACCCATGAATTTCTTTCCGAACCTTCTCATGGAAAAGGTCTTCCGGCAACTCTTGGATCCGTTTCATTTCCCCTTCCCATTCATGTTCGATTGTACTCCAACGATCTCGGTAAATCTCGATCCCTTTATTCTCCCGGTAATCTTTCCCACAACGGTATAACTCAGCTAAAATTTCCGCAACCCGGCCAATAGCTGCCGGATCTCCCGGCGAAAAACTTTCCCCTGTAAACTCCCAGGGCTGAATCAGAAAACAAGAATCGTTCTCCTCCCAAATGATCGTTTTCTGCCAGGAAACTGCCCAATTGGCAAAGGAACGTTCCTCAAGGTAAAGCAGAATACTCCGGATCCACTGCAATTCACCTTTTTCATAAGGGACCATGCTCAGTCGGAACCAACCTTCAGCAGTCGCTACATAAACCCCCTGATCATCTTTAAAATAACGTCTTGGTTTCAACCCTAACCGGTTAAAAATCGGGAACCAGTTTTTATATTCGGCACAAATTGCATCAAAGATCCGGAGAGGCTTATCTTCCAATGAATTTTTCCCCATCACACCGACACCTCCTGGGACTTTCGCATAATAGTATATTCCAGTCCCGTTCGTTGAGACCAATCATCCGGAACCTTCCGGCAAGAGTATTCATAAAATATCCTATGCTAAAGTCCGCTTTTATAGAAGAACCGGTATTCAGGCGCGTTCGTTATGCCCCCAGGTCTTTTTATCAACAGCTTCACCATACATTTATTAAATAAGACCATTGTTCAATATCTCGCTAAGGAGGAAGCAGTCATTGGAAATCCGCAGCAGGGCCCCTTTGCGCATTAGCTTTGCAGGGGGCGGAACCGATATTGAACCCTATTTGTCAGAGAAAGGAGGCGTGGTTCTCAGTACAACCATCAATCGTTACAGTTACGGGACTTTGTTACCCCGAACCGATCAGGAAATTCAGATCGAGTCGTTGGATGTGGAGATGTTCGCGAAGTTTTTAGCTTCTCAAAAACTGGATTTCAACGGACAACTCGATCTGATCAAAGCAGTCCTTCGCAAATTTGAAGGCTGGAAGCAGGGATTTTCTTTGTTCTTACACAGCGATGCCCCACCTGGCAGCGGTTTGGGTTCGTCCTCAACCATGGTTGTCACACTGCTGGGATTATTCCGCCAATGGCTCAATTTACCCTGGTCTAACTATGATCTGGCCAATCTGGCTTATGAGATTGAACGGGTCGATTTGGGGATCCGAGGCGGGAAACAAGACCAATATGCTGCGGTTTTTGGAGGGTTTAACTTCATTGAGTTTTATCACGACCAAACCATCGTAAATCCCCTGAAGATCAATCCCTCGATCCTCAATGAACTGGAGTACCATCTTTTGCTTTGTTATACCGGAAAAACCAGGCTCTCTGCCAATATCATCGCCAGCCAAGTGGAAAGCTACTTAAAAAAAGAAAAGAGTTCTTTACATGCTTTGGATCAACTGAAGGAAATAACGATAGCCATGAAAAACGCCTTACTAACAGGAAGACTCAATCAATTCGGCGATCTTCTCCACGAAGCCTGGATGCAGAAAAAACAATTGGCTGGTGCCATCACCACCGAAAAAATTGATACCCTTTATCATTTAGCATTAAGCAAAGGAGCTTTGGGCGGAAAAATCCTTGGTGCCGGAGGAGGTGGCTATCTGCTTCTTTACTGTCCTTATAACAAAAAACATATCATCGCTTCCGAACTGGAACGGGTAGGCGCCCAGATTACACGCTTTAGTTTCGACACCCAGGGGCTCGTCACTTGGAGAGTCCACTAACCATTTAACATTGAATGAGGCGAATATCAATGAGTACCTTAACATATCGTTGTGATGATCCGGTTTCCCACTACGGGCCGAGTCCGTGGAAACGGCCGGCTGTTTTTTTTGACCGGGACGGAACCCTCATCGAAGAACATCATTATTTAAACTCCATTTCCGATATTCGCATTTTACCCGGTGTTCTTCAAGGGCTCCGCAAACTCAAATTTACCGGTTGGCCGTTGTATATCATTACCAACCAAGCCGGCGTCGCTCATGGTTATTTCAGCGAAAAGCAATTAGCCGAGATCCATCAGTATTTACTGCATATCTTCGAACGCCACCATATCCATTTCCAAGGATTATTCTATTGTCCCCACCACCCCAAATCCGAAAACAGCGTTTATCAACGGGACTGCTTTGGCCGAAAACCGAAGCCGGGGTTGATTTTGAAAGCTGCCGAAATCGATAACCTCGATTTGGCCAACAGTTATGTCATCGGAGATAAGCTCATTGATATTCAAGCCGGAAAAGCCGGTGGCACAAAAACCATCTTGATTCTAACCGGATATGGCCGAAATGAACGATTGCAAATCACTGAGTTTAACCATCCGGACTTTATTGCTGGCGATTTCATTCAAGCTGTTAACTGGATTTTGAAAGATTGGAACCAGAGCCGCCACCGCATATTCATTGAAGAAAACCAGTCAAATTATAAAAGGAGCGGAACAATTTGAAAATTGCCATCGAAGCCCGTCCCATTCAATGGTCCCATGGAACCGGAATCGGAAATTATACTTATTTTTTAATTCAGAAGCTATCCGAACTCGACCAAGAGAATGCTTACACCTTTTTATGGCCGGATGATCAACCCATCTCCACTCTTCCGTTTCATCGGGAGTTTACCTATTATACCCTGCCCAAAGACGATGCCCGGGAAGAAACGGAAATTCCCCTGTGGCTCAAATCTGAAGAAGCAGACCTGTTTCATTTGCCGCAGAACGGATTCCGCACACCGAAGCTTTCAGGAAAAACCAAAATCATCGTGACCATTCACGATCTGATCCCCTACTTTGTTCCTGAAATGGTTCGAACCAGCTTTTTAAAACGATTTATGGATGAAATGCCGTTTATAGTAGAACGGGCCGACCATATCACCACCGTTTCTGAAACATCGAAACAGGATATTATCCGGTTGTTTGGAGTTCGTCCCGATAAAATTACCGTGATCCCTTCGGCTCCCAGCCCATCAATGCGGGAATATCCCGAACCCGCCGTGAAAGAACAGGTCCTCAAAAAATTCAACTTGAGCAAACCGTTCATTCTGTATGTTGGAGGCTTGAATCCCCGCAAAAATGTGGCCGAACTCATTTATGCCTATTCCAAAATCCATCGGGATCTTCCGGAAGAGCGTAAACTGGTCATTCCGGGAGCGCCGGGCAAACATTTAAGCCGATTACAATTACTGGCCGAAGCACTAAATATCGAGGAAAACGTAATATTCCCCGGCTTTATCTCCGCCGATGATCTTCCCTGGCTCTATAATGGTGCAGCTTTGTTTGTCTACCCGTCGTTATATGAAGGTTTTGGTTTACCCCCCATTGAAGCCATGGCATGCGGCGTACCGGTCATCACCTCCAATGTTTCTTCTTTACCGGAAGTAGCAGGAGAAGCAGCTCTAACCATCAATCCTTATGATACCTTAGCTTTAGCTGATGCGATGTTCCGTGTCTTAACCCAACACGAACTGGCAGAATCTTTACGCAAAAAAGGACGTCTCCATTGCCAACGATATACGTGGCAAGGAAACGCCCTTCGTATGCTGGAGGTTTACCACAAGGTAGCCGGCCAAACATGAGGCCGTCACCGACGTAAAACATAATTCATTAAAGTAAGTAATATCCCATCAATAAAAGCTTCGGTACTAAGACTCAGCAACTCGCTCTTCGGTTTTTTTCGGAGGCCGCGGCCCAAAATACTGATACAATTGACATTCAATCCGTCCATTATAAAGTTTGCGGCGGCGATCCGCCGGTTTCCCATAAATTTGCTCAAACCTGGGATGGGCCGTTAAGATATAAAAGGACCAGGTTTCCAAAGCATCAAAAACCTTTCGCATTTGCCGGTAAAGAGCCTCCACCTCCGCCTTTTCCCCAATCCGTTCACCATATGGCGGATTGCAAATCACGCATCCATATTTATAACTGCTGCGTAAGTCCGCCAAAGCCAGCCTTTGCAGATGGATCTGTTCATCCAGGCCAGCCAGCTTTCGATGATATCGAGCCATACTTAAAACCTTTTCATCGATATCGGTCCCAATAATCTTTAATTTACGGTCCTTCACCATACTATCCCAGGCCTCTTCCCGCGTTGAATTCCAAATTGACTTTGGAATTTGCGGCCAGGACTCGGAAGCAAAATTACGGTTTAGCCCCGGTGCCATGTTTAGGCCGATCATTGCTGCCTCAATCGGAATCGTCCCGGACCCGCAAAAGGGATCAATCAATACCCGGTCCGGATTCCAATAACTCAGCTGGATCATCGCTGCAGCCAAAGTCTCTTTTAAGGGGGCCTGACTCGACAATTTCCGGTATCCCCGTTTATGAAGCCCTGCTCCGCTGGTATCCAATGTCAGAGTAGCCACATCTTTTAATAACGCCACTTCAATCGTATATTTGGGGCCGGTTTCCTCAAACCACTGTTTCTTGTAAAATTGCTTTAACCGTTCAACAATGGCTTTTTTCACAATGGCTTGACAATCCGAAACACTAAAGAGTTTGGATTTCACTGATTTACCTTCCACCGGAAAGCAGGCATCAGCCTCCAACCACCTTTCCCAAGGCAAAGCTTTGGTTTGTTCAAACAATTCCTCAAAAGATAACGCCTTAAACTCGCCCATCCGAATCAAAACCCGATCTGCACTACGCAGCCACAAATTACACCGGGCAATGGCCGATTCGTCAGCTCGAAATACCACCCTGGAGTTTTCAACATGTACCGGGCCATAACCTAAAGCCTCGACCTCACGGGCCACTACTTTTTCCAGACCAAACGTTGCTGTAGCAATTACATCGAAATCCGCCATTCAACCATCCTCTTACATTTCTATATCCAAATCCAGTATCTCCGTTTTTTATCGAAAAGATCCGCTCCGGATCATATTTTTAAATATACAAATCAGAAAACCCCGGTCAAAAGACCGGGGATAGTTATCGGTTATATTAAAATAATTGATATTAAGCTAAAGTAACTCTAGCAGCTTGAGGACCGCGGTCACCTTCTACGATGTCGAACTCAACCAGTTGGCCTTCTTCTAAAGTTTTGAAGCCATCCATTTCAATCGCGGAAAAGTGAACGAATACATCCTTACCGCCTTCTCTTTCAATAAACCCATAACCCTTTTCCGCATTAAACCATTTTACCTTACCTTGCATTAAAACATTCCTCCTAAGAAAAATCTCGTGGATTTTCTTCAGCTTACAACATTCGAAACGAAGTTGTACTACCAAGGCAAACCACAAGAACACTATAGCATAGGGACTATCTAAAGTCAAACAAAAGAAAAAACTCCATCCCACAAAAGATGGATTTCTGTAAAGCCGCATCCAGCTATTGAAGTTTATCCCATGTAAGTATTTCGTTGGCGGCAATATTTCGTTTCGCTTTACGTCCCAGAACTTTATAAAGATCCCGCGGTGAAATCCCAGTCCCCGGACGTTTCATCATCAGCATATCTTCAGTAATCACCGTATTGGCATCAATCGGAACCCGAGCAACAATACTGCGTCGGCCAAATTTTCGATAGGCCAGTTCAGCCGGTGTCGGGTCTTTCCGTTCCACACCCAGCATCAACTCTACCCGGCGGATATCCCGAACCATCTGCCCCATCTCATATGGATCCAGGGAAAACCGGTGATCTGGACCGGGAAGCTCTTTATTTAGCGTAAAATGCTTCTCAATGATACACGCTCCGGCTGCCACAGCCAACGGAGCAACCGCTCCTCCGACGGTATGGTCGGAAAAACCGATAGGTATCTGAAACTCTCTGCCCAATGCAGGAATAACCCGCAGATTGAGCTCTTCCAGTTTAGCCGGGTAGTTGGTCACACAATGAAGCAATGCCAGCTCCTCACAGCCATTTTCCTGAAGAACCGCCACGGCATGTTTAATCTCATCCAAACTGGACATACCGGTTGATAAAATCACTGATCTTTTTTGCTTAGCAATGTATTTTAAAAAAGGATCATTGGTCAAATCTCCGGAAGCGATCTTAATGGCCGGAATCCCGCTCTGAACCAAAAAGTCCACATTTTCTTCATCAAAAGGCGTTGATAAAAAGTCAATCCCTAATCGCCGACAAAGATTGGCGATCTTGGTCAGGGTCTCATAGGACAACTCAAAATCCTGATGGAACTCTTCATCATGTTGGTCATTATGACAGGTGTCATCCTCACAGACGTAGGTATCCTCCATCGAAAGTAATTTATGGGTATCAAAACGGGAAACTTTGATGGCATCAACACCGGCTTTACAAGCCTCTTCCACCAATTTTATAGCCAAACCTTCTTTTCCATTATGATTCAGTCCCAGCTCTGCAATGATATAACAAGGTTGGTGTTGATTGATTACCCGCCGGCCAATATGGAATTCTCTCATGGTTCACCTCCAAACGTCATTATTTAAGCATCGTTCATTATTATCCCCCAAATTTCATAACTTTACTTCTCCGATAACTACCGCTATAATATCTGATATTAGAATTTCAAATACTTTATGAAATAACGGGGTCAAAAAATGATCGATACTGTTTTATTTGATTTGGACGGAACCTTGCTTCCTCTTGATTTGGATAGTTTTTCCAATATTTATTTTAAAGAAATGGGATATGCTTTTCAAGACTTGATCGATCCCGAAACCTTAGTCAAATATATTTGGGCAGCAACGCGTAGTATGATCCAAAACACAGAACCCAAAACCAATGAACAAACTTTTATGGAACATTTTGGGCAATTGGTCGGAGAAGACCTTCTTCCAGTTTATCAAGAACGCTTTAACCAATTTTACGATGAAGGATTTATCAACGCCCAAAAAACCGTCAGTCAATCTCCCTATATACTCGACAGCATTAACATATTGAAGGCGAAAGGATATACCCTGGTTATCGCCACCAATCCCTTATTCCCCAAAAAAGCCATCGATCATCGCATACGTTGGGCGGGACTGTCACCCGAAGATTTCTCGTATATTACCTCCTATGAGCGAAATCATTACTGTAAGCCCCAGCTCCTGTTTTATCAGGAAATATTGACTCATATCAACAAAGAGCCCAGCCAGTGCCTGATGGTTGGCAATGATGTTCAAGAAGATCTGATCGCCGGAAAACTTGGCATCAAAACCTTTTTAATCACCGATCATCTTATTCATCGGAACACCTGTGAAATTCGTAGTGATTATCAAGGAAATTATGAGGCTTTTCACAGTTTCGTGAAAAGCCTCCCCCAAGTTAACAAATCAGCCTGAACTTTTAATTCAAAGGATTAACCTGCTGTTCATACTCCATGATCATCAACGCTTCCTGTTGACCAACATTAGGCAAGTCAAGGGCAAGTTTAACCGTAAAGATCACTTTCGATCCATAACTCAACATGGTACTGGGATCTATCAACTCGTAACCTAAAATCGTGAACGATTTGACCTTAAAACTGGAACCCAAAGCATCCATCTTGGCCAGTTCATCGTTAATAAATCGTTGAACCTCATACGAATCAAAGTCAATGTCATAGTCCAGCTTTACACACTGGGCACCGCTGACTCTCACCTCATCCGTTGCCACCATCCTGATCTGAAGTATTACATTCTTCCCATTAGGGAGGTGCCAAGTTACCCGCCCAAAATCCCAAGAATCCCCGATTTTAAAGGTTTTTCCTGAAAACCGTTTCATCCTGTTCTCCCATTGTTGATAAAACATCTGCTTAATTTGGGCTGGCGTGAGTGTGGCTCCTTGAAAATCTTTCATCAATATTTCAAAATCTCCCTGAATCTCGAAATCACGCAACCGTCCGGTTGAATCAGTGAAATACCGAATCTCCGTATTCTGCAATTGACGATTGAATTGTCTACGATCAACCTCTTCCCCTCGCAGAAACTCCCGCACAGAAACAAATTGCTGTTTCACTAAGTAATTATTCTGATTTTTGGTAAAAGATGTATCCCAAATCACTTCCCGTTCCAGCACTTTCATCGACTCATTAACCGCTGAAACCGTTACCGTTTGCCGTTCGATTTGTCTCAAACGTTTTCCGTTGGGAGGATTGAAGGTAAAACGATAGATTTGCCCTCTTTGTAAAGCGCTTGAACTTATGGTGATTTCCCGGGAATCCCCCAAGATCCGGTTGGGTAGCCTTTCAGCAATATAGTAAACCGTCGTCCCTGCGACAGCCTGATAACCAAAGCCGGCATCCCCTAAAATCCGTCCGCCATATCCGGTAATAATCTGATCATAAGCCCGTCCTTCCGAACCGTTAAACACTACAAACCATTGTTTGCCGCGACATGCACTGTAAACAACATCACCCCGGTTATTAAAAGCCAAACTATCCCGGCCAATGGCATCATATAAACGGCCGGATACATGATTTACCGGAACCATCCATTTGCCGCTTTTCCGTGCCACATAGGCAAATTTTCGACTATCCGGACTAAAGATAATGGTGCCCTCACCAACTGCCTCGTATTTCTCGGAATGTTTCCCGTCAACGAACACGATCCAATGGTTGCCAACCTTTGCAGCATAGGCAACTCTTTCCCCGTTGGGGCTGAATACGGGAGAATGCTCCAATACCGCGTCATACGGCCCGGTCTCCTTTCCATCGACAACCACTACCCAGCCCTTTTCCGTTAAGGCCGTATAACCGTAGCGATGGCCGGTTTGACTGAAAACAATACCCTGATTACCGACTTTAAGATATTTTTTCGATTCAATGTCGTCGATAACCGCGTATTGATAATCTCCCGTCTGGGCAATAAACCCTAACCGCGAACTGTCCGGACTGAAGCACAAACTATTGGGCCTAATGAACTCATATTTGGATGTTTCTTTTTCGTTCACCACAACCAGGAACTGACTGCCATCCCGAACCAATACAGCAAGACGTTGACCGTCCGGACTAAACACCACGTTCCGAATACCGTCATAGGATTTCCCCGGCCGACCGTCCTCCACCAAAAACCAAGCCTCGTTTTGTTGGGCAGCGTAGACCAGCCGTTTTCCGTCCGGACTGAATTTTAAAGTCATCACATTGATATCATCATAGAGCGGATGTTCAGTTTTGTCCTGAACCACCCGCCACTGATCGCCCGTTTTGGCCACATAGGCAAAATGGGCGCCGTCAGGACTGAAAACCAAAGATTTCTTTTTAATCTCCGGATAAGGGGTATGTTCAACCCCGTCATATACCAAAAAGAACTGGGCATTCCGTTTGGCGATATACAGGATATGTTGACTGTCAGGCGTGAAGTAAATCGTATCATCCAAAATATCTTCATATTTCTTCTGACGGATCCCGTTGACCACCACCGATTTACCTGACTCATCCTGTACAATCATTCCGATATTGGCCCCATTCGGGCTGATTTTCAGCGTTCCAGGCAACCAGGCTTTCTCAATCACCATACGTGGTGTTTCCGTAAATACCCGTCCCTCAAATTCTCCTTTGGCAACTGCCGAAACGGCTAAACAACCGATAATCGCCAAACTCAGAACCAGTTTTTTTAACATCCGATCGCCCCCATGCCAACGAAATGCTTCTGGGGATTTTTTTCGCCAAATTCCGTAAATTTCCTGCTTATTATTTCATCCGCATGGAACCCTTTGGTGTTTTTAACAATAATTTCATCAAATCCTCGGCATCCACAGCAATTGCCATGGGCCTGACCGCTTCAAGTTCCGCGCGGGATCCATAACCATAACCGACGCCAATGGCATCCATTCCATTGGCTCGGGCACCTAAAATATCATGTTTCCGATCCCCCACCATCACAGCGGACTCAGGCGATATCTCCGGAAATTGCTCCAGCAAATAAGCAATGACTTCCCCTTTTTCCACCCGGCTTCCGTCCAAATTGCTTCCGATAATCGCTTCAAAAAAACCGTCCAACTGAAAATGGCGTAAAATCTGTTCTGAAAATTCGGTCGGCTTTGACGTCGCCACCCACAATTTCTTATGTTGGTCTTTAAGTCGAAAGAGCAGTTCCGGTATTCCAGAATACACATAATTTTCAAACATTCCCTTTTCTCTGAAATATTCCCGGTAATATTCCACCGCTCGCCAAGCATCATCGCTTTTCAATGCATAATAGCGTTCGAAAGATTCTTTCAAAGGCGGCCCGATAAAGGCCCGAAGCCGCATCGGGTCCGGTTCTTCAATACCCATTTTAGCCAAAGCATATTGAATGGAACGAATAATTCCTTCCCCGGGATCTGTTAACGTACCATCGAGGTCAAACAAGATATGTTGATAATTTTTCACACCGTTCACTTTCAATATCATCTCTCCCCAGCTAACAATATCCGGTTTTTTTCGACAGGTTATTCTACAATAAATCTCAACCCGAATCAAAGCTCAAGACGAGCTTCAGCTGCCAACCAAAAAAGCTGTTCCCGGATGAATGTACGACCGTTCCACAGCCGGGTCCCATTCATCGCAACTGACATCATCGCCACCGTACAATATTTGTGCAAGGATCACCTTGCGATACTGGGCTACCGCAAAAATTGCTGCTGCCTCCATCTCCACACATAACATCCTTCCGACTTCCTGAGTTTAACCTTATCCGGCGTTTCCCGGAAGATGGCGTCTGTAGTCCATGTTTTAGACAGCAAATATGCACATTGATGCTTTTCCAGAACCCGCCGGATCGCTTCAATCCCTTCCGGACTGGCAGCTACTTCCCGCGAAGGAGGAAGATAATGATAGGAAAAACCTTCATCCCGAAGGGCTGAAACCGAAACCAGCAGGTGCTCCACAGTGTAACTTCTCCATAATCTCTCCGGTGGTGCGTAAATCAAGCCCAAACGAAGACCCGGAGCAACAATCTTAGAAAAAGTACCAAGCAAAACAGCAGTCCTACGGTAATAGCTGCATACAAAAGCCCGAAGGAAGGAGCAGTGAGACTCCTTCCTCGGGCTTTTCTCCCAAGGGTGTTGCGTTACCGCTTGCCTCGCTTAGACCGAACCCAGAAACAGGTGGAACCCTAGGTGTACTCTCACCATCATGTATACAAAATACTTTTTAAGTATGTTAACAAAAGAACCTGGGTATGTCAATTTTTTCTATGTAAAATTTCTGTATGGCGATCCACTCATTTGAAAAGAAGGAATAATTTTTTATTTTATCGTATATTTTTTATTGAATTATTGCCATTGGTACAGCTTTAATAAACCAAAGCCATAGGAGGTTTGAACGATGGATCTGGGAAAAACCATTAGGCAAACGATGGAAATTTATATCAAAAACTTTGAGACCTTGTTTATTGCAGGACTGATCGCTTCATTGTTATCCTGTATCACCCTTGGCATTCTCGCCGGGCCCTTCATGGGCGGATTTTTGATGTTAGCGCTCAAAGTTATCCGCGAAGAAAAGGGCGAAATCAACCAAATCTACAATTATTTTGACAAATTCACACCGTTATTTGTAACTACTCTGATCTGCTTTGTGCCAATGGTTATCATCAGTATGATTCCGATCCTCAATCCTGTCCTCAGTTTCATCCTCAATTCGCCCATCGCTTTCGTATGGGCCATAGCCTTAATCAAAATCCTCGAAAATAACGCGGCACCGCTGGATGCTATTAAAGAAAGCATCGAAATGGTGAAAGATTATCCATTCCCCATTTGGCTATACTCTTTGATAATGGCAATTATTTGTTCCATCGGTTTTGCTTTCTATTTTATTGGCTGCATTATAACGGCTCCGATCAGTTGCGTCGGGATGGCCGTTGCTTACAAAGAACTAACCAACCCCACATCAATATCGGGAAACTGGTCCTTAAGTGATTAATCCGTTTAAACGAAAGCAAACGCCACCCGAAACGGGTGGCGTTTTCCATGGTCAAAATGGATCTCATGATCTATCTTGGTTTTCAGGGTATTTTTTATTCATTCCGCTCTGCTAAATAATGAAAGAGAGTAGCCAAGCCGGCAGCTAAATCTTCATTACGCAATACAACATGGGAAGGGACCTCGATCACCGCTGGAGCAAAGTTCCAAATGGCCCGAATTCCGGCTTCAACCAATACATTGGCAATAGACTGAGCATACTCGGCCGGAACAGTAATAATGGCCACTTTAATCTGGAGTCGCCGGATAATATGAAGTATCTCTTGGGTTGAAAAGACAGGCCTGCCGCTGACTTGAGTGCCGATTAATTCCGGATTAGAGTCGAACAAGGCCACGATATGAAGTCCATATCGTTCGAATCCCGGATAATCAATGATCGCCCGACCTAAACGGCCAACACCGATTAATACGGCTTCATTCACGTTATTTAGGCCTAATACCTCTTCCAGCTTGGCCTTTAAATCCGCTACACAATATCCGACTCCCGGTGTTCCCATCGCTCCAAACAACGCCAGGTCTTTACGGACTTGTACCGCATTAACCTGAGCTGCTTTGCCAATCTGTTCCGAAGATACATATTCCTGGTTTCGGTCCAGACAAGCCCGAAGGCACCGGTAATACAGAGGCAGCCGTTTAAGGGTGAATTTCGGCACTTTGATCGAGTCCGAATGCATTGCCACCTACTCCTTATTTCTTTCCAATTCCGGCAGCACTTTCTCCTGAATGAAGGTTCCAACCCGTTCCGCAGTGATCCCTCCGTATATCTGGTCATTCACCCGGACTGAAGGACTGTTTTCACAGCCTTCCAGACAGAAGGTAGCATGGAGATTCAGTTGCTCTTTGATTCCATTCCGTTCGGCCTGACGAATAAATTCCTGCAACGTATCATAAGAACCCTTCGTATAACAGCAGGTACCCAAACAGACCGCCAAATCCACCTTATGCTCACGATCACTATTCAGCAACTCGATATCTTCACCGGTAATCCGGGCGCGGGTACTATATGAGGTGTGCAACGTCTCATGGGCTTCATGGCTATTCGGGCGTTGCAGCCATTTTTCATAGAACTTGGCCACCACCGGGTTATCTTGGGACTTCCGCAATTGGGAAAGTTTATCCGCATGATAAATCCCACGGGCCCTGGCCTTTTTCGTATTCATATCCACAGCCTGAGGCTGTCCAGCACCACTGATACATCCGCCAGGACAGGCCATTACTTCCACAAAGTCGTACTTTGCCTCACCGGAATTCAGCTTATTCAAAAGCTCTTTGGCATTGCCCAAACCGTGGACAACGGCAACTTTCACTTCTTTTCCATTCAAGTTGACTGTTGCTTCTTTTAAGCCGGCAAAACCGCGGATAGACTCAAAGTTCACCTGTTCCAGCACTTCTCCGGTGACCATCTCATAAGCTGCGCGAAGGGCTGCTTCAGCCACACCACCCGAGGCACCGAAGATGACTCCGGCACCGGTCGTAAAGCCAAAAGGCATATCAAAGGAGTCCGGATCAACAGCCGCGAAATCCAGGCCCGATTCCCGAATCATCTGGGACAACTCTTGCGTGGTCAATACCAGATCCACGTCCGGTACACCATCTACGGTAAATTCCGGCCGGGCCGCCTCAAATTTCTTCGCCGTACAAGGCATGATCGAAATGACATATATATCTTTGGGTTCTTTCCCCAATTCTTTTGCCCAGTACCGTTTCACTAAAGAACCGAACATCTGCTGGGGCGAACGACAGGTGGAAAGGTTCTTTAAGAGGTTGGATCCATTATGCTCCGCATACTTCACCCAAGCCGGGCAGCAGGAGGTAAACAACGGCCCCTCTATGCCCTTTTCAAGCCGTTCTATCAATTCGGTAGTCTCTTCCATAATGGTCAAATCCGCCGCAATACAGGTATCGAAGACTTTATCAAAGCCGAGCCGTTTCAAAGCGCCGACCACTTTCCCGGTGACGATCTGGCCTGCTTCCATCCCAAATTCTTCGCCTAAAGCAACCCGGACCGCCGGAGCCACCTGCGCAACAACCACTTTACTGGGGTCAGCCAACGCTTTCCAGGCTTGATTCACTTGGGACTTCACCACCAAGGCTCCGGTGGGACATACGGCGCTACATTGGCCACAGTTGACACATTCTACTTCGGCCATTTTTTTGTTAAACGCCGGCGTAACCTGAACTTTGGAACCCCGATTGGCAAAGTTCAAAATGCCGATTCCTTGAACTTCAGAGCACATCCGGACGCAATCGCCGCATAAAATACACTTATTCGGGTCCCGAACAATGGATGCGCTGGAGTCATCGATAGGCAATTTCATATCCCGCTCGCCGAAGCGGATTTTACGGACGCCAAACCGATTGGCCAAATCCTGAAGCTTACAGTTGCCGTTCTTTTCACAGGTGGTACATTCCCGCTCATGATTAGCCAAAAGCAATTCCAAAACCGTCCGGCGGACCCGCTGCACCCGTGGGCTATTGGTCAAGATCCGCATTCCGGGCGTAGGCGGCGTAGAACAGGCGGCAACGATGCCCCGGCCTTCGATTTCAACGACGCACATGCGGCAAGCTCCATAAATGCTTAATTCCGAATGATAACAGAACGTCGGCAATTCCACCCCGACCTTACGCACTAAGGTCAGTAAATTAACTTCGCCATTGAGTTCCACCGGCTGATTATCTATAAATACACTGTTTGCAGTGACAGTCATCATTATCCCTCCTTAATCGCTTTAAATGGGCAGGAGCTTACACAGGCGCCACATTTAATACATTTTTCACTATCAATCCGATAAGGTTTCTTAATTTCACCGGTGATCGCCCCAACCGGACAGACCCGACTGCACTTGCTACATCCTTTACAAGATTCCGGATCAATGCTGTAACCCAGCAATGCCTTACATACCCCTGCAGGGCAGCGTTTATCGACAACGTGGGCAACATATTCATCCTTAAAGTATTTAAGCATGGATAATACCGGATTCGGTGCAGTCTTGCCCAACCCGCACAAAGAACCATCTTTCACGGCTTCGGCCAAATCCTCCAAAATCTCCACATCTTCGGGACGGCCTTCACCGTCAACGGCCCGCTGTAACATCTCCAACATCCGTTTGGTTCCTTCCCGGCAGGGAACACACTTACCACACGATTCATTTTGAGTAAAATTCATGAAGTAGCGGGCAAATTCCACCATACAGGTATCTTCATTCGTAACAACCAAACCGCCGGAACCGATCATTGCCCCGACTGACAACAACGAATCGAAGTCAAGCTCCATATCCATATGCTGTTCCGTCAGACATCCTCCGGAAGGGCCGCCGATTTGCACCGCTTTAAACCGTTTACCGTTTCGGAGTCCGCCGCCGATCTCATAGACGATATCCCGGAGGGTAATGCCCATCGGCACCTCGATCAATCCAGTATTCGCCACCTGCCCGGTGAGAGCGAAGGTTTTGGTACCCGGGCTCTTGGCTGTTCCGGATTTCCGGAATACCTTCGCACCGTCGTTGATGACTTTCGGCACGTTGGCAAAGGTTTCTACGTTATTGATCAACGTGGGTTTTCCCCACAAACCGGACTGAGCCGGGAACGGCGGCTTAGGACGGGGCATTCCACGTTCACCTTCGATAGAGGCCAACAGGGCAGTTTCTTCACCACACACGAAAGCTCCGGCTCCTTCTTTGATCTTAATCCGGAAATTAAACCCGGTTCCCAAAATATTCTCACCCAACAAACCCATTTCCAGGGCCTGTTTAATGGCGGTCTCCAACCGTTGAACAGCGAGAGGATACTCGGCACGGACATAAATATAGCCTTCATCCGCACCGACCGCATATCCGGCAATCGCCATGCCTTCCAAGACCTTATGGGGATCGCCTTCCATCACGCTGCGGTCCATAAAGGCACCCGGGTCTCCTTCGTCACCGTTACATACCACATATTTCTTTTCACCTTCACTGATTCGGGTGGCTTCCCATTTCCGGCCGGTCGGAAACCCGCCGCCGCCCCGGCCCCGCAAACCGGAGTCGATCACTTCCTGGCAGACATCGGCCGGGCTCATCTCATGGAGGACTTTAGCTAAAGCCTGATAGCCACCTTCGGCGATATATTCCCGAATGTCTTCCGGATCAATAACACCGCAATGTTGCAGAACCGTCCGGGTCTGATGTTTATAAAAGGGAATATTGGATTCTTCGGCATAAATCTCACCGGTCACCGGATGCTTGTACAGCAACCGTTCCACCGGCCCTTTTCCTTCAAGTAACGCCGTAACGATATCCGTTGCATCATCTTTGCTAACTTTGATATATAAAATCCCTCCGGGTTCTAAACGAACCAACGGACCCATTTCACAGAAGCCGTGACAACCGCTTTTCACAATCGTAGTTCCTGATTGCCCTTCTTCAAGCAACATCTCTACAGAAACATAGGCATTTCGACGTTGGACTTCCGCTTTAAGGGCTTCATATACCTGCAATGAACCATTAGCGACACAACCGGTTCCGGCACAAACCAAAATCCTGGCTGTTTCCTTGGCAAAACCCTCTTTCCAGGTTTTCCCCATGGTATTTAAAGTTTCTCTGGAATCGATTTTCACTTTACGTCACCTTCCTCTTCCAGGATTTTGTCCAGAATGACATTGATAGCATCTGGCGTCATCTGGCCGTAAATCTGGTCGTTGATCATGACGACCGGTGCCAAACCACAGGCACCCAAACAGGAAACGGTTTCCACCGTAAATCGAAGATCATCGGTGGTATGTTTCTCATTTTTCAAACCTACCCGTTTTCGAATGGCTTCCTTCACCGGATCGGAACCCCGGACATGACAGGCTGTCCCGTCACAGATTTTAATCACATATTTGCCCTTCGGCTCCAGCGAAAACTGGACATAGAAAGTTGCCACACCGTAAACAGTGGAGGGTGGCAAATCCATGACCATTGCCACATAGGTCAAAATCTCTTCCGGTAGATACCGGTACTCCTCCTGCACCTCCTGAAGAATGGGAATCAAAGCGGAGGCACTTTTACCGTGGCGGGCGATGATTTCATTCACTTTTTCAAAGCGCCGCCGCGGTACCGCCAGGGCATCTTCGCGTACTTTTTTTGCTTCTGCCATTGTCGTTCTCCTTTCAATTGATTCAGTAATATTCTACTGTCACCTGTTTCCCCAGGCGTTGCAATACTTCAGTAATTTCAGTAACAACTTGCATTTTTAAATTCAAATTTAACGGAAGTTCCGGATTTTGATGAGCCGGATTAATGGCCCGGCCGACAATAAAGCGGATCGCATCACTCTCCAGCAACAACTTGACCAGTTCGTCCGCTCCGTTGGTTTTCCCATAAGCAGCCAAGTGAGACTTGTCCTTAAGCTTCTCCAGGACTTTGGTGAGAGTAATAATCCCCTCAGTTACCAGATCGATCCCTTTGATCTTGCCGGTGGGCGGCAACTCCGGATCAAGGCGGCTCAGATCCACTTCGATTTTCTCTCCCAAATGCCGGGATACGATCAAACTGGTGGTTCCGCCACAAACAACCCGCCGTCCCGATTCGGCCATAATTGCTTCAACGATCTTCGGGTCATCCTCCGTATTCCGGGGAGGTCCGACCACCAACGTCATGGTTTTAGGCTTCCTGAACCGTAACGAAAGTACTGTTGCATCATCACCGGGTTGTCTGGCATATAACTGATCACAAGCAGTCACCAATCCCTGGGCGATGTCTGCTGCACTGCTTTCCGCCGGACTGATCCGTTCCAAATATTCGGCCACATTCTCCCATTGCCATCCCAAATTCAACACTTGGCCGATCCCTGCATGAATGACGCCGTCAGACACAGCCACCAAACTATCTCCGGGATCCAATTGAAACCGGCTTTCTTTAATCCGTTTTCCGCAAATCTCAACTTCTTCAAAACAAGGTTGTTGAACTTTTCCCCGATGCAGATAAAAGATGGACGGGTTGTCAAATTGCACGATATACGCTTCACCGTCCGTTTTCACCTGAATAATGGTGAAAGTGGAATAAGCCAAATTACGTTTTTGACAGACCGGTAATGTATTGGTGATCGTTTCAACCACTTCTTCAAGGGATGCGCCTTTATCGAGCATGGTAACGATGATTTTCGCGGTCATCTTCGATAAAATATTGGCTTTGACTCCGCTGCCGAGACCATCGGCCAATACCGCCACCACATAATCCGGAGTCTTCAGCACTTCCACATTGTCGCCGCATAATTCTTCTCCATATTTGGAGAGACTGGCCCACCCCGTATCAATGATGCATTTCATCGTCCTTTCCCTGCCTCGTTTTGGATTAGCTTCATCAACTTGGTCAATTGAACTTTGGTTTCAGCGGTGGTCTCGCCAAGCAAGCCGGCGATCTCCTGAGCCACTCGCATTTGCTTGTCGATAACTTCCTGAGCTTTTGCCAAAGTCTCCTCCGTCACCCGATCCAGCCGTTCCCGCTGTTGTTTCTCCCGGGTAATATCGGCAAAGATTCCGATTATCACCTCTTCTTTTTCAACATAAAAAATAGCTTGCCAGGCTACTAACCCATAAGCGGGAAAACTGACCTCCCCGGTAATCAATTCCTTCGTAACAAAAGCTTCATTAAAATATAAGGGATCAAAAATACTGGACAATTTCGCCCCCACAACCTTCTCCTGCTTACAGCAGAATTTAAGTTCGGCTGCAGGGTTAACTTCCAGGATCCGAAGCTCTTTATCAACCACAAAGATGGCATTCGGTGTCATTTGGCAGATAATATTGGCTTTAGACTCTGCCTTCTCCCGCATGTAAGGAATACACATATCCACCTCAGCCATTCCTTTGGCAACCGCCACCGCCTTTTCCCGGCAGGAATTGTAGCCGCAGGCTCCACAGTTCAACTCATCCTCGGCCGTATATTTGCCGGTACGGGACAAAATCTCCCGAATCTCTTCCTCCGTCGGCTCCGTCTCCACCGTATGGGCAGAAAATTGCCGTCCCAGCTCCGGTTGGAATGTAAATTCCCCAACTTCGGAAACACCGGCCTCCTCCACATAGTTCAACAGCTGATGACGGCGTTGATACAACCCTAAGCGGTTAGGCATTCCAGGCCCTGACAGACAACCGCCCCGGCAGGCCAGCAACTCCACCAATTTCAAGTTGTTCTCTTTCGGATCAAAATGCTCCAAAAATTCGATGGTTTCATCCAGTCCGTCAATGGAAATCACTGCTTTGGCCAACAGGTCTGTACTTAGGCTGGCTGTTTTCGCCAAACCGCCAGGCGCCGGAAAATTACGGGCCAGGTGAATGCCGTCACCGGTAACCGGCATATCTTCCATTTGATTTAAATCAAGACGGTACTGTTCAAGGAGGGCTTCCAGTTCCTGAAAACTTAGAACTGCATCCACTTCCTCAAAGTGATGGCCTTCGTCTTTTTTCGCAATGCAAGGGCCGATAAAAACCACCTTAGTCTCTGCCCCATATTTTGCTTTTAACATCCGGGCATGGGCCACCATCGGCGAAACAACTTCTGCCAGATAGGGCAACTTTTCCGGATAATAACGTTCAATCAATTTCACAATCGCCGGACAACAGCTGGCGAACACCGGATGGCCGGAGCTTGCGGCCAGTTCCGCGTGTTTTCTGGCAACATATTCAGCCCCTGCTGCCGTTTCTTCCACATAATCAAAACCAATATTCTTTAACGCTGCAAACAACTGTCCCGGCCGAATACCTTCAAATGCCGAAACAAACGAGGGCGCCAGACTGACCGCCACTTTTGACTGGGACTTCAGATGTTTAACAACGGCTTCAATACCGCTTTCAACTTTCTTTGCCCGCTGCGGGCAAACGATGACGCACCGCCCGTCGCCGATACACCGCTCGGCCACAACTTCCGCATGATTGCGAATGACCCGGATCGCCTTCACCGGACAATACCGGACGCACTTATAACAATCCCGGCATCTAGCTTCAATGGTGGAGATTACGCTCATCGTTTCACCCCAATCAAAAGAACTTCATTTTTGATCTAATGAAACTTACATAAGACACGATCCGTAAAAAAAGCCACAATATTTTCTTTGGAAAGAAGGGGATAAATCTGGCCTTCCCACCGGACATTAACCCCTTCGATACAATTATTCATGCAAAAACAAGCTTTCAGCTCAATATGTTCTTGGAGTCCATGGGTAGCGATGAGTTGTTGAAGCTCAGTGATGACATCGTAAGCTCCCTTGAGATGGCATGAACTTCCGACGCAAACTTCAAGAACGAGCATCCAACCCACTCCTTCAAAGGGGAGTATTTGTGAAAATTTGTACAATCTCCACCAGACAGAATTCGTGAATTTCGTTACGATCTTGGACTAAAAAAAGCGGGTTTTTTCAACCCGAGTTTGTAACATTTTTCACATACTATAGTATACCATCGATCCCTTATGAGTTCAATCATTAGATGAAAAAAAGTCTATGAGTTCACTAGGATTTCATCCTTACGCTGGTTGTTATGTTACAATAATATTCAAAACTTTTGCAATATATTCCGCATCATAAAATGTATTCTTTTCCTTTTTTTAGGAAACAGAAAATAACATGATTAGAAGAAAAATAGAATAGATACGCAAAAAAAGGGGAGGCCACTACCTCCCCTCAAACCTCAATTCTTTCGTCCCTGTATCATAATCCACCTGGACTAGTTGTCCGTCGCTGATCGCTCCTTGCAGCAACAACCGGCCCAAGGGCGTTTCTAGCTCTTTCTGAATGGCCCGTTTTAAGGGACGGGCGCCGTAGACCGGATCAAAACCCACCCGGACCAGGTGATCTTTCGCCGTATCCGTCAGTTCCAAACGGATATGGCGTTCTGCAAGTCTTTGGCCCAATAACCCCAGGTGAATATCGATAATCTGCTTCAGATGGGCTTCACTTAAAGAATGGAACACGATCACTTCATCCACCCGGTTTAAAAATTCCGGACGGAAATGTTGCCGCATCTCATCCAACACGGCATTTTTCATCCGTTCATAGGATTCCCCCTCAAAGGATCCCCGATATTCCAGGATTCGCTGGCTTCCGATATTGGATGTCATGATCACGATGGTATTTTTAAAATCCACCGTCCGCCCCTGGCCGTCGGTTAACCGTCCGTCATCCAACAGTTGCAGCAGCACATTGAAGACATCATAGTGAGCTTTCTCGATCTCATCAAAGAGCACCACCGCATAGGGCCGGCGCCGAACCGCTTCGGTCAACTGGCCACCTTCCTCATATCCCACATATCCGGGAGGCGCCCCCAAAAGACGAGCTACCGTATGCTTCTCCTGATATTCGGACATATCGATCCGGATCATCATGTTTTGATCATTGAACAAAAACTCAGCTAAGGCTCTGGCCAGCTCCGTTTTACCCACACCGGTCGGCCCCAGAAAAATAAAGGAACCGATCGGCCGGTTCGGGTCCTTCAACCCGGACCGGGCCCGGATCACCGCTTCAGCCACTGCCGTCACCGCCTCATTCTGCCCAATCACCCGCCGGTGAAGTTCCTCCTCGAGATGGAGCAGTTTTTGAGCTTCCCCTTCCAACAGTTTGGAAACGGGGATCCCGGTCCAACGGCTGACGACCTCGGCGATATCTTCCTCATCAACCTCTTCCTTAAGGAGCTTACGTCCTTTTTCCTGCTGTTTCAGGGCAGCCTCCGCCTCAGCAAGCTCCCGTTCCAACTCGATCATTCGGCCATATTTCAACTCGGCTGCGCGATTAAGGTCATATTGCAATTCAGCCTGCTCGATCTCGACTTTGGTAGCATCGATAGCTTGTCGCAGGCTATGTACCCGCTGTACGCCTTCTTTTTCCCTTTGCCACCGGGCTTTGAGGGCATCCGACTCCGCCTTCAGCTCCGCCAGTTCCTTCTCCAATCGCTCCAGCCGCTCCTGCGAAGCCCGATCCGTCTCTTTCTTTAATGCTTCCCGCTCGATCTCCAACTGCATGACCCGCCGGAGCATCTCATCCAGTTCCGTTGGCATGGAGTCGATCTCGGTCCGCAGTTTGGCTGCTGCCTCATCGACCAAGTCGATGGCCTTATCCGGTAAAAAGCGGTCCGAGATATACCTGTTCGAAAGGACGGCTGCAGCCACCAACGCCGAGTCCTTGATCCGGACCCCATGATGAATCTCATACCGTTCACTGAGGCCGCGTAAGATCGAGATAGTATCCTCCACCGTGGGCTGATCCACCAAAACCGTTTGGAAGCGCCGTTCCAAGGCTGCATCCTTTTCGATATACTTTCTGTACTCATCCAGAGTGGTTGCGCCGATGCAATGAAGTTCTCCCCGGGCCAGCATCGGTTTTAAGAGATTTCCTGCATCCATCGCCCCTTCCGCTTTCCCGGCTCCGACCACCGTATGTAATTCATCGATAAACAAAATGATCTGCCCGCCGGACTCCTGCACCTCACGGAGGACCGCTTTTAGCCGCTCTTCAAATTCTCCCCGGAACTTGGCTCCGGCAATTAATGCCCCCATATCCAGGGCGACCACCCGTTTATCCTTTAACCCTTCCGGAACATCATTGCGTACAATCCGCTGGGCCAACCCTTCTACAATGGCCGTTTTCCCGACACCGGGCTCACCGATGAGTACCGGATTGTTCTTCGTCCGCCGTGACAACACTTGAATGACTCGACGGATCTCTTCATCCCGGCCAATGACCGGATCCAGTTTCCCCTGGGCAGCGATTTTCGTCAGATCCCGTCCGTATTTCTCCAACGATTCATAGGTAGCCTCCGGATCCATGGAAGTCACCCGTTGATTGCCGCGGATATCCTGAATAATCTTGGCCAACTTATCCCGTTGAACCCCTAATTCTTTTAAGATTTTGCCAGCAGCCCCACGGTCATCGGCTATCGCTAACAGCAAATGTTCCACCGAAAGATATTCGTCCCGATACTTTTTCGCCTCTGCCTGAGCATCGGCAAAAACCCGGTTAAGACGGGTCGTAATATAGATCTGTTCCGAACCGCTGTCACCGGAGACCACCACCCGGGGTAACCGGTCCAGCTCCCGTTCCAACCGCTCTTTTAAAACGCCAGGTTGTATTTGGGCTTTCTGAAGAACCGATGAGGCAAGCCCCCCCTCCTGTTCCATCAAAGCCAACAACAAATGTTCCACATCCACCTGTTGGTGTTGTTTGCGTAAAGCCAAATTTTGAGCAGAAGCCACCGCCTCCTGCACCTTGCGCGTCATTTTCTCAAATTCCATCACAATCCCTCCAAGCAAAAAGTCAGCCATTGTCTATGTAAAGGATTGAGATAAGATCCCAAATCGATAAACATGACTCTCTTATCCAGAATAACGCTGGCTCCTTCAGCTGGGTTCCTTATAAATTTAGGAGACAGAGTCAGGAGCTTCGAAAGAGTTGACATTTGACAGTTGGGACAGTGGACAGTTAAGGTCAAAGGGCTAGGTGAAAAATTAGGAAACAGAATACAGAAGATATAAATCAGAAGAAAACTACAATTCTAAAAAACGCTTCATACTTAAAATGTACTGTGAACTGTGTACTGCGAACCCCAATAGGAAGAACTGTCAACTGTTAACTGACTTAAATTCCGGTCACCTCACCCTCCGAATCGTCGTGGTCAGGTTCACATCCAGTTTGGCCGGGGACCGTTGGTCGTGTTTCCACTGGACCTCATATTCCCTGCTTCGGCTGTAATTGAAAAACAAGTGGCGGTCACTGGGAATAATTTTACCAAAAAAATCATAATTGATCTGTTTAACTCCATTGACCGTATAAACATAGGTCGGATCAACCGTGACCCATCCCAGTTGTGGCAGTTGAATCTCAACCCAGGCATGGGCGTAAGGCGTCAAAAGCTGCGGTTTGCTGCTAATCTTAGTTTCATCAAGACGATATCCGCCTACATATCGTGCAGGAATTCCCGCAGCCCGGCACAGGGCAATATAAGCCAGGCTAAAATCGACACAGGATCCATACTGCCGTTTCAAGGCCTTCAATGCACTTTGATTGGTTTCATTGGTGATCTGATAGTCAAAATGACTGTTTATATAGGCAAAAATACTTTTGGCCTTGGCCAGAGGAGTAAATTGACCATCCGTCAATCGTTTCGCTAAATCAACAATCATCGGGTCCGTTGACTCAATCCCCTCTTCCTCAGCCAGATATTTACTATCGAAAGGTCTCCCCCGATACTCCCTCAATTGATGCTCGATGGTATAATTGACAATCCAATACTCAAACTCCATCTTAACCGTTTGATTGGGGAGCATTTTAGGAATGACCCATTCGGCATGATCTTTATACAATTTCGGCTTAAACGATGAAGCATAAACGGAACAACTCAACACCTTTTGGTAAGGCGGCAGTTCCTCCCTATCTAAGATACTGACTCTGCCCCGTATATCAGTGGCCATTCCCCCCTGGTTCCGCATTTCAACAATCTGCCGAATTTCAAAGGTTTGCGGGTTTCCCACTGCATAATAGTTACCAAAACATACTGTCGCAGTAAGGGCAAGCAACCCCAAGATTACTCCGACAAAACGAAGGATTCGCATCATTATCACCCATTCCCAATATTAGGCATTTTGGAGTATTTTCCCTTCCTGCAATTTTTTATTCTCAAAGATCATATCAAAATAAAAAATCACCGGCCGGTTACACTATACCGGGGTGATAAAAATGCCGGATACTACCAAAATCGAAGCCATTGTTGATTTTGTAACCCGCTATCCGGAGACAACAGCCAGCCGGCGAATCTGCCGGGAACTGTTCGGCGCGGGAAGAGAAAAAGTCAGTCCCGAATTTTCCAAAGAACTGTTTGAAAGTTTAACCAAAACCGAAAG
This sequence comes from Bacillota bacterium, assembly GCA_029776205.1. Lineage (GTDB taxonomy): Bacteria > Bacillota > UBA4882 > UBA8346 > UBA8346 > JAKOSX01. Next base: position 27,471 of record JAKOTQ010000001.1, read on the forward strand.
CTCCGTCGTTGACAGTTATTATTATCTAATCCGTTAACACCAGGCTGTCCCGATCTAAACCATATGCCTCATAAAACAATTGAGTGAACGCTACAAAATGTTCTTTCTCCTGATGCTGTAGATGGGCTAATACTCCCTGAACCGCCGGAATAGAGGCCGTTTCCAGCTGTTTTTGATAAGCATTGATCGAATACAACTCATCCTTAATGGCATTTCGGAGCATTTCCCATACCGGATCATCGGGATGAAATTCCCGTTTGGATTCTCCCCGGAAATGCCTTGAAACAACTTTCTCTCCATGATAAGGGCATACACCTTCCGTGGCAGCCGTTAAAATAGCCATCTCCTGCTTTTTCATCTCCGCCGCCAGCTCCGGATCAAGCCCGGTCAACAGCTGAAGTAAACTGGCAAAATGACTCAGCTCCTCATTGGCAATCTTCCGGAAGGTTTTCGCCATTCGGTGGTCCCGCAAAAGTTCTGCACATTCCAGATAACCGATAACCGAGCCGATCTCCTCAGCCATCAACTCTCGTACAAGCAACTGCTCAGGCCTGCCATATTGATGAGCCGCATCAAGGGCTATCCCTTGTGAATGCTGATAATTATACTCCATTTTCCATCCTCCGCAACCTGTAATCCCTTTTATCCTATGTGCCAAAATCCCGACAGGTGCTGACAGAGGGATGAATTTCACATTTATTGAAATCGTTCGGTGATGATGTTAAAGATCCATACCGATACCATAGCTAGCACAATCCGGGGAAAGATAAGTATCCAAACCCCAGCCCCAATCGCTGTAAAATTGGCAGTTTCCTGAAGCAAAGCATGACAAGTAGACAATGAAACATTTAATTTGGCCAAATCCACATCATCCAGAATACGTTGGCGTTTAGCATCAACCAGCAATGCCGCTCCGGAAATCAAACCCAGAATATTGGCTGCCACCCATAAAAAAGCCGTTTGCTTCGGCAAACCTAACAAACCCATTATCCCGGCGCACCATTCGCCCATCCTTTCAACGGTATGATACTGCTTCAATATACGGAAAAAGAGAATAAGCAAAACATTGATTCCAATAATTTTAATAATGATCATATTATCCGTCAGCCACCCCAACAGCATCAGGGGCAAAGGTTTCCGAATCCTGGACACCGCCGAGGGAACCCGCATTTACCATGGCCACCTGTTCTCCAGGTAACCATAGGTTTAACAACCACCCCATCAGTAAACTGGCAAATAACCGAATCCCAAGAATTACCCAGAATGGGCCTCCAGCCCGTTTTTGAACGCTCATTTCCACCGGCAAGGTATGACAAATAACCAACATCACCGAAAGTATCGTAATTTCCTTACCGGTTAACGGTAATGTGGCCATCACCGCCAAAGCCGAATAACAGTTGACCAAATATCCGGTAAGCAAAGCTAAAATCGCCTCACCCGGTATAAAAAGCGGTGAAAGAAACAAACTCAGATAATCAATAAAGCCAAAATACTTCATCACCGCTATCAACAGTGAAACAGGCAACATCACTTTAACAATGGAAATACTGGCGCCTATCCCGTTGTGAAAAGCATCTTGTACCCACTTTAAATGAAAATTCTTTAAAGATGACGTTTTTTTAATCAAAGCACTGCGAGGCGGAATATCCATAGAAGCCTCCAATCTATATCCCTATATCAAACGACAATCTCTTTCCATTTTCCGGTTTTAAACCGGTAATATATTAATATGGACCGGACCGTTTGATCGCTAATGGCTGCCATCCAGGCTCCTATCAAACCCCAGTGAAAAACAAGCACAAACAAGGCAGCCAAACTCACCCGGGCAAAGATCATCCCAATAAAGGACGAAATCAGCGGCCACCGGGTATCGCCGGCTCCGCGCAAACATCCGGATACGATCGATAAATAATTCTGAGGTACTACTATTAAGATGGTGATCCGGAGAACATCAGCAGCTTGTCGAATAACCCCCTGATCCGAAGTATAAATCCTGGAAATAGGGGATCCGGCAAAGAAAAACATCAAACCAGCAAATACTGAAAAAACCAATCCGATTTTTTGCAGCTCATTACAGTAGGTTTCAGCCAAATCCGGCCTTTTAGCTCCCAGGTTCCGTCCAGTGAAAGAACTGGCTGCCATGGAAAAGCCATTGATTACATTGGAAAGGAGTTGAGTTACATTCAAACAGATCTGATGCGCAGCGAAAGCTTCCGTTCCCAGACCCGCAATGATTTTGGCATACAACAGCAATCCAAAACGCATAAAAAACTGTTCCCCTGCTGCTGAAATGCCAATATTCATAATCCGTTTCAATATCGAAAAGTCCAGTCGAAAACGATCCTTCCATGAAATGGCCACCGGAAGGTCGGTCTGAAACAGAGCATACAATGCCATCACACAGGCCGAAAGCTTTGCCAGAGTACTGGCGATGGCTGCTCCCTGGAGTCCCAGCCCGGGAAAAATCCCTAAACCGTAAATTAAAACAAAACCGCTGACGACATTGACGATATTAGATATGATATTATACTGCATCGGTATCCGGGAATTTCCCGCACCCCGTAAAATTGAAGTCACCGCCGTCGGTATCGCCTGAAATAAAATCCCAACAGCCATGTACTTCATATACATGGAGGCATGCTCTACCGTATCCGCTTGTGCACCCATGCCGATAACGATAGATTTCGAAAAAACCACACCGAAAAATGCGAGAATTAAACCAAGCAGCGTCGAAACGATCATCGTCTGAATGACAACCGCTTTCGCCTCCCGATATTCCTTGGAGCCGATAAACCGGGAAACTAAAGCGGTAGCCCCGACATTAAACGACTGAAAAACAGCCAAACATATAAAAACCGGCTGATTGGTCAAGCCGGCTGCACTTAAGGCATAAGCTCCCAAATGGCCAACCATCGACAAATTAACAACTCCAATCAAAGACATTAACATCAATTCAGCTATGATTGGCCATGAAAAGGATAAAATGGTCTTTCGTATCTCCGCTTTCGTTAATTCCCGTCCAACATCTGATGATTGTTGCACAGAAAATCTCCTTATCTTCCTTACGTTTAAGTGATGATAACCAGCTCATCGTCATGTTTAAACCAACTTTTGAGACTAATTTCATTATACGAGTTCCAAAAGATAAAATCTGTACATTTTTTATTCAATATTGCAAATTTCCTCTTATATTTTGTCTAAATCAATGATATGATACGTAATGAATACTACCCCTTTTCCCTTAAGATTTTTCGAGGAAAGGAAGTTACCATGGCTGTTCCAGATGCACTGGTTAAAATACCAAATTCCTTTTATATTTCCCACCGTAAAATGACCACCCATCACAGCAGGCATGTCCATGATTCATTTGAACTGCTTTATTTATACTCCGGAGAACGTTCATTTTTCATCAACGATCGCACCTTTAAGATACAAGCCGGCGATTTGTGTTTAATTCACCCTAACGTCTTACATCGAGCCACCAGCGAAGACAGTCCAGAATGTGAAGGAATCTTACTTTACTTTCACGAAAGTTTTCTCTCTCCCAATCAACCTCTTGGAGAATTATTAAGTATTGATGATGTCTATGTGACGCTTCCCATCTATGAACGTACAGTTGTGGAGGAATTGTTCCAAAAGATGCTCCATGACTTTGAAACGCATGAATCAGGCTTTACCCTAAACCTTCAAGGATTAACCCTTCAACTTTTGGTGCTTCTCGGCCGCTGCGTGAAAAAACACCAAACTGAGCAAATCCATTACCCCAGCCCGATGCATCAAAAGGTTTCTGAGATCGCCCGATACATCAACCACCATTATCAAGAGGACTTATCTCTGGAATCTCTGGCTCACCAGTTTTACATCAGTCCCAGCTATTTGAGTAAGATATTTAAACGGGTCACCAATTTTACCTTCATTGAATATCTCAACAACGTCCGGGTCAAAGAAGCAAAACGCCTGCTGATGGAAACTTCAAAAAAAGTGGTGGAAATTGCCGAAGAAGTCGGATTTGGAAGCATCACCCATTTCGGCAGGGTTTTTAAGGAGATTACCGGAAATCCTCCGGCATATTACCGCAAATTAAAAAAACACCCGGAAAATATCCATGACCATTAACGAAGACCCCCCTGCACCGGCAGGGGGATCATTACTTTCACAACCGCTTTATTTTCAGCTGGGTTTCAAATGTCACTCGCATCGGAATCTTCTCAAGATAGGACATCGCCTCAATACGGCCGTCACCTTTCAATATCAATTCCCGTTCCTTAAGTAAGCCATCATCTATACCGAAAACGATCTTCCCCTTCCACTGCATGGGGAAAGTCATCACTATTTTATTTAAAGCTGAAAGTTCCTTCGCTTCCTTCTCATCTTCACCAGCCGCTTCCAATTCTTCTTCCAATTCCTCTTTCAGATCTTCCCCATTAAGATCTGACGTATGTTTCTTGGCAAAAGCACTGATGTCGATAATTGTATCAAAGACCGTTTGCCCTGAAGAAAGCAATGTTGCATATCGTTTCCCTCGGCTTTTTTGGACTTTACTCAATTCATAAGTTACAGGCAAAAATTTCGATTCGCCCGATTCGGACAGCTTGGGAAAAACGTATGTGATCTCCCAACGTTCACCCTTCTTCACCGAATGGTCCGGAAGATAATGATAAATGAGTTCATAGAAGGTTTTATTTATAGCCAATATTTGCTCCGGGGAAACAAAACTAGGCAAAACAACCTCGGTTTCTTCTGCTTCATCATCTTTCGTTGAAAACGCCGGTAAAACAACATCCATCACTTCACCCCAAGGAGTCATGACGACTTCGATAGCACTATCCGATGATAAATTATCCTCTTTCTTGGAAATCTTCTGATTTAAAAACTCAGTCTCCACCTCCACCATATCAATGATTGAACTGCATCGTATCGCAGACTCGCCGTCCATAGTCCAACGTTCGGTAGAGTCATAACGAAAGGCCATTCCCATCTCCATCGGCCTCATATTAAACTCTTTCGGCCAATGAAACACAAAATGAAACTTCATCTCCGTCCGATAACGGATCGGTTCCTGTTGCTCCCGGTACTCCAATGTATAATTTTCTTCAGCGGCTAGGGCTAGACCGGAAAAGAGTACGACAATTACTAAAAGCCATCTTAATTTTTTCATGGGCTCCCTCCAACATGTAACATACTACCATTTATATTCCAAAACCAAAACATATTTACCTTATTTTTCCACCGAACGAAAAATCTCTATCCTTACCGCTCATTTTTGATATAATCAGAGGCATGAACAGCTTCTATCAATCATGTATCATTTGTCCGCACCAGTGCGGGATCAATCGTAATCAAGGCCAATTGGGCCGATGTTTGGCACCGGCACGGCCCAAAATCGCCAAAACAATGCTGCACCTATGGGAAGAACCTTGCTTGAGCGGAACCCGTGGCTCCGGCGCCGTTTTCTTCTCCCATTGCAATCTTCGCTGTATTTTCTGTCAAAATTACGCCATTAGCCAGGAAGAAAACGGGCGGGAATTGACGGAAATCGAATTATCGGATCTATTTTTATCTTTGGAACAACAAGGTGCCCATAATATCAATTTAGTTTCGCCTACCCCATATGTTCCGTCCATTGTCCAAGCATTGAAGATAGCCAAAGAAAAAGGACTTAAAATTCCGGTGATCTATAACACTAACGCCTTCGACAGTCCGGAATCCATCGCTTTACTCGACGGCCTAGTCGATATTTACCTTCCGGACTTAAAATTCTATTCGCCGGAAGTTTCCCAATGTTTGGCCGGAACCCGGGAATATTTCTCACATGCGACGAAAGCTATTTTAACCATGTTAGAGCAAGTCGGCCCGACATATATCAACGAAGAGGGAATGATGACGCGGGGAGTTCTGATCCGGCATCTGATTCTCCCGGGTTATCTGGAAGAAAGCCGGGTTATCTTACGTTGGATTCGCGATTTTTTACCGAGGGAGGTTTATCTCAGTTTAATGTCCCAATATTTCCCGACCCACCGGGCGGTACACCATCCTAAACTGAACAGGACATTAAACCCTGAAGAATACGAGGCAATCATCGATTATTTTCTGGATTTAGGTTTAGAAAACGGCTTCACCCAGGATTTGGACTCCGCCGACCCGCAATATGTACCGGACTTTGACACGGAAGAAGAGAAATAGTACACAGTACACGGTTCACATCGCACAGTACAATCCTGAAATATCAGTAAACTGTGCACTAAGAACTGTGTACCATTCCCACTTATTAGCTGCCAACTGTCAACTGGTTCACTCATTTTTAAGTTCCCGCCATGCGGCGTCCACCACGGCTTCGATCTCCGGCCGTTCTGCCGGTTCCTGAATCCAATGGCCAAGAAACTCAATATTTCCTTCAGGCCCCAATATAGGAGAAAAAGTTAGATGAGCCAAGTGCCATCCGTGGGCAGGAGCCAGCTCTGCCAACGTCCGAATCACTTCTGCATGAATTCGGCGGTCCCGGACCACCCCTTTTTTGCCTACATGTTCTTTACCCGCTTCGAACTGCGGTTTAATTAAGGTCATCAACTGGCCGTCAGCAGTGATCAACGCCTTAAACCGCTCAAATAACAGTTTGAGGGAGATAAATGAAAGGTCCGCCGTAATCAGTGACGGCCGTTCCGGCAGATTATCCACTTCAAAATACCGGATATTTTGCCGTTCAAACACCATCACCCGGGGATCCTGCCTTAATTTCCAAGCCAATTGGCCATATCCCACATCCACTGCATAGACCAGCCGGGCCCCGTTTTGCAGCAACACATCGGTAAAACCGCCGGTAGATGCACCGGCATCCAGGCATACTTTCCCTGCCACTTCAATGGGGAAAGTTTCCAATGCTTTCACCAGTTTATGAGCCCCGCGGCTCACATATTGATATTCCGGCCGTTCCACCATAACATCCAAGGGTTCTGCCACCATTTGGCCGGGTTTTTCCACCCGTTTTCCGTTCACTTGAACCTGTCCGGCCATTATTGCCCGCTGAGCCTGTTCCCTGCTTTCAAAAAATCCTGCTTTCACTAAATAACTATCGATACGCTGTTTCACAGGTCACCTCGTCCTGCCAACCGGGAAGAACCGGATTCGATTTCTGGCCGAATATTGGCTAACACCATGCCCACACCGATAATTTGCAGAATATGACCGACTAACGGAATAAATCCTAATAATGTAAGACCAAAGCCACCGGTAATGATCAACAGCACAGGGTGTCGCCGGGTATTTAAAGAAGATTTGAGGAAGATAATCCGTCCAATCCACAGGTAAAGCAGGACATTGGAAAAGAGCAATAAGATGATATAGACTAATATCAGCAGAACCGCCAAAGGTATGCCCACTTGAGTCAGAAACAGGACCACAATAAGCAGTGGAATTCCGAAAGAGCCCAAGAGCCCCACTTTCAAGTACCGTTTGAAATTCATTACACTGGGTTCGGTGATCTTCCATGAAGTTCGGGGAAACAATTTATAAAAAACTAAACCTATTAAAATATTCCCCATAAACCACATCAACGAAAAAAGCAAAAATGCTTTTAAAAACCGGGCCAGCATCTCATTATTCTGATGCATCCGGTATTCCCCGCGAATCGTGGCTTGACTGCTACGTGAGGTATCCGTAACACCAGTATAATCATCCACATCGCCTTCAACCACAGCCTTCTCCAGCCATTTTACCGGTACCCCTCGCACATGAAAGGAACCATTGATAACTCCGCCCACCGTCGTCGCAGCATATCCCGTAACCCGGACCGGACCGTTGATGGTCCCGCGAAGGGCCAGCTGATGATAATATCCCAACATCCCGCCATCCACACGGGCTGAAGAATTGATCTCCGCTTTCATGGCAGCCGACGCCAGTGTCTCGCCAACCGTCCCGTTCAATTCCAACTGGCCGGCAGCCACTCGAAGATCGCCGGCAACAGAACCATTCACCGTTAACTTTTCCCAAACGACACCCAACAGGTTTCCCTTAACATTACCGGTGATAATCACTTCACCGGCCAACACCAGAAGATCTCCTTCAATATCCCCTGCAACCTCCAAGGTCTCCCCTCGGAAATAATAATCGCCCTTAATGCTCTCTCCCTGACGGATAACGGTTGTTCCACGCGCTATCGTCCAGGGCTGAGCTGCCGCAGGAAACGCCAGGAGCATAAGTAAAAGGCCGCTCAATAATAAACACATTATTTTTTTCATCATCTTCACCCAAACCATTTCTCACCATCACAGTAATTATTAACTGCAAAATTTTGCCCTTAAATATTCACCTGAATCAAATCCCGATCCATTTTTTCCATACACTCTTTAAGTTTTGCGGCAAATGCAGGATCCTCGCCGATACAGGCCGCCTTCATCTGGCGCATGACATCGATGCCCCGCCGGAAAGCTTGGACAATATCCCCTTCTTGAATGGAACCGGCTTCTTTGATCAATTCATCAAAACTCACACCCTGGCTCCAGCGATACGCCAAATTGGCTAAACTGGGATGGAACCGGGCATCCCGCTCATCGACACCGTACCGGTAAATCAAATTGCGAATAATCGTCCGTACCGGTTTAAGATCAAAAGGTAGCCGTTTTGGAGCAAATTCGCCTTTGCGAGGCTCATAATCGATCCCGACGATCAATGCATTCAATTGATCGTAATCCAGTTCATGCAAGAAACCGCTGAAATACAACTCGGTAACCAACAGTTCCTGCGTATAGATGAGAGCAGCAAATTCGCCCCTGGGCAGAAGCTTGCCATCCCTGATATAGTCCAAATCTTCCAAAATCTCATTCTTCATCCGCAAATCATCATTAAACCGTCCGGAAGTGATGATCTGGGCGGCCCGTTCCTGCAATGCCGTAACCCGGCTGTTCACCTCATCCCACTGCTTAATCTTGGCTGCACAAGCCTGTTGTTCTTCAGGAGAACACTCTTTCAAATCTACCTGGGCTAGTTGCCGTTTTAACTCGTCAATCTCCGCTGCAATCGCCGCCCGGGCCCGGCCTTTAATAAACCTGAGCCGACGCTGTTTTTTTCGAAGTTTCTGCCGGAGTTTACTATAGATAATCGGGCATTGATGATTATCCCGATCCTCGCAAAGGGTGCCGTGTAACTGATTGAGCTTCTCCACCTCTTTAGCGAGTTGCATCTCAAAATGTTTTTTGGCATTGCGTGCCTGATAAGTGGCAAAGTTTTGATTTAAGATAACATCGATTTCCGATGCCTCATAATTACGGTTTAAGTTTAACACCGAGTTATAGGAGAGATTAAACTGACTCTTTAACTCCTCAATATCATCCTGACGAGTACTAGGAAATTCATCAGGATAGAAGTTATTGAGGTTTACCATGATATACACGAAACCTTTCGTATCGATCCCCCGGCGTCCTGCCCGCCCGGCCATTTGGAAATATTCCAAATTGGTCATGGGACGGAAAGTGACCCCATCAAATTTGGATGGGCCGTCAAAACAGACGCTTTTGACCGGATAATTGATCCCGACGGCAAAGGTTTCGGTGGCATACATTACCTTGATCAAACCCATCCCGAAGAGCGTCTCCACGATCTCTTTCAATCCAGGCAGCAATCCGGCATGATGATAGCCGATACCTCGGACTAACAATTTCTTCGCCTGATAAACCGTTTTCAACTTTTCCAACCCAAATTCCTGAATTAACCGATCACAGACAACTTCCGCCTGCTCCGCTTCCTCAGGTGTCAAAAAATTCTTATAGTAACTTAATTCTTCCGCCTTCACCTCGCACATCCGGCGGCTGAAAACGAAATAAAGACAGGGAAGGCCTTTCTGTTTTGCCACATACTTCACTAAATCCAAATGAGTGGTTTCCCATTCTTTTTTATCCCGAAATGGCCAATCTTCCCTCGCTTCAAGCTGCTGTTTATATTTAATAACTTTTTTAAGATCCGTTGCTCCCAAATGCTTCTCGAACAAGTGATTTTCCAACGGAACTGCCCGGTCTTTCTTTACAATAACTTTCACTGGATGCTGTTTGATCTCGCTGATCCACGCCGCCAACTCTTTCGCATTGGGGATGGTAGCCGACAATCCTAACAGTCGCATCTCTTTGGGCATAAAAATGATGGACTCTTCCCACACCGTACCCCGTTCTTCATCGGAAAGATAATGGATTTCATCGAAGATAATGTGGGAAACTCCTTCCAATCGCTTCAGATCTTGGTGGAGAATATTGCGGAAGATTTCAGTCGTCATTAAACAGACTTCTGCTTCGGAATTGATCACCACATCCCCGGTGACGATCCCGACCCGTTCTTCACCATACAACGCCTTAAATTCTTTATATTTTTGATTGGATAACGCCTTTATCGGCGCCGTATAAATGATCCGGTCCCCTTTTTTAATGGCTTCATCGATCAGGTAATCGGCGATTAATGTCTTTCCCACCCCAGTCGGAGCAGATACCAATACCGAATTGCCCTCTAAAAGCTCAGCCACTGCCTGGCGCTGAAAATCATCTAAACGGTAATTCCGATAAAATTCAGGTATTTCATTCATCTGAGCCATATTCTCCCTCAATTCTCCGCCATACCATTTATTTTAGTTAATCTTTTAATCTTCGCGGCTTTTTACTAAAAATCCTTCCCCAAAGTAACAGTATGTAGTCATGGTCTTAAAAAGAAACGCCGGTCATTCATCAACCGGCGTTCATTATTTACTTATCTATCTTTAACAACTGCTGAACAAGCTCACCTAAACGTTCCGGCTTGCACACCCTTTGGTGGCGGATGACCTTCCGGTTCAATCCTTCTAAAGCTTGCGGAATGGCTTCGCCGGAAATCCGCTGCAATTCATGGAGAAGTTCAAACTCATCCTTCCCAGCGACGGCTTCCTCTCCGGCAATCGCTTGGACCACGCTGGCATTGAACTTAAAGGGGCTGGCCGTCGAAGCCAGCAGCATCGGCGTCCTATCGCCAGTTTCCTGGAGATACTGTTTATAGACGCTTTGTCCCACTGCGGTATGAGTATCAATAACTTTGGAGGCAGACTGATACACATCCCCAATGGTATCCATCGTCTCCGCTTCGGTGGCAAATCCGCCGTAAAAGTCCGCATGAAGTTTGGCCAGGTAATCATCACCAATCCGGTACTCCCCGCTGGATTTCAATTGACTCATCCAGTCACAGACCTGATCGGCATTCTGTCCCGTAAGATAAAACAGCAGCCGCTCCAGATTGCTGGAGATGAGAATATCCATGGACGGCGAAATCGTCAGATGAAAATCCCGGTTCCGGTTATAATGGCCGGTTTTAATGAAATCCGTCAACACATTGTTGGAATTAGACGCACAAATCAATTTCCCCAAAGGCAACCCCATCTGTTTGGCAAAATAGGCAGCCAAAATATTGCCGAAATTGCCAGTCGGGACCACCACATTCAAAATATCGCCCATTCTCAGGCATTTCTCGCGGCAAAGAGCCATATATCCGTAAAAATAGTAGACAATCTGCGGGACCAACCGTCCCCAGTTAATGGAGTTGGCCGATGAGAAAGTCAGGCCATGCCGGGCCATTTTATCTAAAATTTCCCGATCCGTGAAAATTTGCTTCACTGCATTTTGGGCATCGTCAAAATTGCCCTGAACTGCGATAACTTCGGTATTTTGACCCTCCTGGGTAACCATTTGCAACCGTTGGACTTGACTGACGCCTTCTTCGGGGAAGAATACGATAATCCGGGTTCCCGGTACATCTTTAAATCCTTCCAACGCCGCCTTTCCCGTATCGCCGGAGGTAGCCACCAGGATCACGATCTCCCGGGCATCTCCCGTTAACTCACTGGCTTTGGTCAGCAAATGGGGCAACAGTTGTAAAGCCACATCCTTAAAGGCGCAAGTTGGACCATGGTACAATTCCAATACATACTGTCCGTCACCGATGGCTGTCACTGGCGTCACTTCCGGACTGCCAAACTTCTCCGGAAACGCATAGGCTGCACCGATCATCCGTTTAAGGTCATCCGCAGGATAATCCGTTAAATACAATCCTAAAATCCTGGCGGCCAGTTCCTGATAACTCAAATCCACCATGGCACTTAATTCCGTTTCAGTCAAACGGGGAATTTGTTCCGGCGTATATAAACCGCCATCCGAAGCAATCCCTTGGCGGATAGCTTCCGCCGCACTCACTGCCGGTACACGCCCCCGGGTACTTACATATCGCATATCGATCGACTCCTTCTCTTAACCAAGGTCACTGAGATTGGATACACATGCAAATTTCAGTTTTAGATATCTACCTGCACTGTGCCTTCGAACCTTTCCGAAAGTAATCTTACCATACTTTCCATGCTTATCCTAGAGCATATTCTGATTTGTTTACCAACTTTATACATGACCTTCACTTGATGTTAAACAATTCATGCTAACCTATTGAAAGTGTTTTGCGGAAATATCCGCAGCTAATACCAATTTTTTCATTTTACATCAACTGGGAAAACCGGAGGTAACATATGCTTGCAAAAAATCGCACCGAAGAATTAGTCTTTCATTTAATGCGTTCCAAGAAAAAATCCTTCCACTTTGGGGAAATCTCCTTAGGAGTCGTCAAACTGCTAGATGCCTTGAAAGACAAGGGATTCATCGTTCAGTTTACAGTGAAAGATGGCATTCCTGAGCCTCAAATTTTAAGTGAAGAAGACTGTGAAGCATTGGGAATCGAATTTGAACACAGTATTTCAATCGAAAATTACAAATAAAGATCAAAGAAACGCATAAAAAGACGCCGCTATCGAAAATAGCGGCTTTTTTATCGTATCGTTCAAAATTCCAACCGGCGGCATTCCATATAATAACGTTTCTCTTCCGCTTCGCCCATGGAGAAGGTCTTCCTGGGCAATGCCCCGTTCAGAATCACCGTTTTAAACAGATCACCCTTATCCATTGGTGGCAGATAAAAGCCTATGTTGCCGGGTCTGGAACCCAGCTCCCCAACGACAGCGTCCCCGTGAATATAATCGACTTCGACCTCGGTATCATCTTTCAGAAAGTCATCGATAAACAGTTGAAGGGTCCCTACTTCCAACGTATGGGGCGGTTTCGTCACTTCAAAATAACCTTTCACCGCTTCCGTCACAAACCCGATGCGGTGAACCTGAGAAGAACCCCGGCCCACAGACTCCAGAGGATTTTCCGGAGCATCCTGAAGATATTGGCAGGTTAAACGGGCACCGATCCTTTCAAAGAAACGGGCCATCCGTTCCAAAACCCTTTCCGGCTCGACGCCAAATAACACTCGATGAATGGGTTCAAATTCCAAGGCCTGATCATGGAGATTGACCACTTCGACCAGAGCGAAACGGGCCGGATGGTCTGTCAACTTTTGAGGATCCGTGATTCCTTCTTTCACCCGTTCCCAGACAGCTTTCGCCGTAGCTAAGGAGTGGTTGCCGTCTCCCACGGCAAATAACAACGGCTTACAGCCGGATAATCCATATTTTTGGTTAAATGCCGTCCCGTCGGCCAACTTGTGAAACTTATCGATGATCGACCCGATCAATTCTCTGTCTTCCACCCGGTATCCGGTCACCCGGCCGCCCTGCAACATCAGTTCCACATCGTACAACAAGGGCAGTTTTCCATTCCAACGATCGATTTCCCGAAAGATACTGTCATCCGGATCATCAATCAGCAGCATGACATGGGGCGACTCCAATGGTGCCCCTTCGCGGATCTTAACCCGGGGCGGAATTCGTTCCAACACCGTGCCTTCGGTGGCCCGGATGAGGGTCTCGGCTCCCGGCAAAAAGTCATAACACTCCAGATCAACAGCCAACACCAATCCTCTCCGGAGCCGGCCATGGATATTACGGCGTTCTACATAAACCAAACCGGGTTCATACTCAGTCAAGACCCCTGTATCCAAATACTCCCTCATAGTCCGCTGAATTTGGCTTATCCGGGCCATATCGTCACCTTTCCCAAGATAAACCTCGGGAAAGATAATATGTAGCGTCGATGGGGCTTCCCCAACGAGGCGAGCAGCTCTCTCCCAATATTCGGGCTGTGAAGTAAACTGGTCACAGGCAATTACCGGCCATTTGGCCAAAACTTCAGGATTTTTTGGCAATAAAATCCGGGGAATGGCGATCCCCAGTTCAGGATAATAATGATTCATCGGTTCCTTTCACTCATTTCCTCAAATAATCGGTACCAACCAAATGGCGCATTTTATCCAAGTACACCGTCGCGACAGCCCGGGCCTTTTCCGCACCAGCTTGCATCACCTGGCGGATATAATCCGGTTCGGCGGCAATTTTCTCCCGTTTGGCCCGGTAGGGTTCAAAGTACTCCCAAATCACTGTAAACAGTTCCTTTTTAAGTTCCCCATATTTAAGGCCCGGCGTTAAAAACCGATCCCGTAAAGCTTCCCGGCCTGCATCATCCAGGAAAAGCGAATAGAGGTCAAACAATACATTGCCTTCAATGGGTTTCGGTTCGTTCACCGGCGTTGAATCCGTTTTAATACTCATAATCTTCTGCTTTAAAACTGCTTCGTCGATGAAAATTTCAATGGTGTTTCCATAGGATTTGGACATTTTTTGACCATCCAATCCCGGAATAGTGGCCAGATTGGTATCAATATCTTCCTCCGGGATGGTGAAAACCTGGCCATAGGTATTGTTAAAACGAATGGCTATATCCCGGGCCACTTCCACGTGTTGTTTTTGGTCTTTCCCCACTGGAACCCGGTCAGCACCATAGAGCAAAATATCGGCAGCCATCAGCACCGGATAGGAGAACAGACCATGACTGGCCGGAATCCCTTTTGCTAGTTTATCTTTGTAGGAATGGCATCGCTCCAGCAATCCCATTCCGGTAATATTGCTCAAATACCAGGTGGCTTCAGTAACCTCCGGAACATCGGACTGAACCCAGAAAACGGACTTTTCCGGATCCAAGCCTAAAGCTAAAAAGTCACAAATCGCATCATACGTTTGTTTTCTCAATCTCTCTGCATCAAAGGTTGACGTCAGGGCATGAAAATTCACGATAAAACAGAAGAGTTCATGTTCGGACTGATATTCGATCATCCGTTTCATCATGCCGAAATAATTGCCAATGTGCAGATTCCCCGAAGGCTGAATTCCTGATAATACTCTCATCTTAAAACACTCCTCAACTCGATATTGCCGGTCTCATTTCATGAAAAACCATAAGCTTATTTATTATAACAAAATCTTTCCAAATGGACCAGTCATTCCGCGTAAATCATCTTAATCGTCATACCGCCGTCGATCACCAAATTGATCCCGGTGATAAACCCGGCCTCCGAGGATGCCAGATACAGACAGGCATGGGCAATATCCTCCGGTTTGCCGACCCGTCCCACCGGATGCTGGCTGGCATCCTCGAAACTATGAACCGGCGTTTCAGCCCGGCTTCGCTTCTGCCAATCCCTGACCTCGATCCAACCGGGACTGATGGCATTCACCCGAACCGCAGGACCTAAAGATACGGCCAACGCATGGGTCATAGCCAGCAATCCGCCTTTAGAAGCAGCATACGCCTCAGAATCCGCTTCGGACATCAACGCCCGGGTCGAAGCGATATTGATGATATTCCCTTGGTACCGGATTAACGAAGGGGCAGCATATTTCGAACAAAGAT
Organism: Bacillota bacterium; assembly: GCA_029776205.1. Lineage (GTDB taxonomy): Bacteria > Bacillota > UBA4882 > UBA8346 > UBA8346 > JAKOSX01. The sequence goes on from JAKOTQ010000001.1 coordinate 43,142, forward strand.
AAGCACCCCGCAGATTGACGCCGACCACTCGGTCCCATTGAGCTACCGGATCCGTCAGAATATTCCCTTTATAACTGATTCCGGCATTATTGACCAAAACGTCCAACCGGCCGAAATCCCTTTCGATCACTTCCATCAATAATTTGACCGCTGTTTCATCCGCCACATCCGTTTCAATAAACCGCGCGCATTGGCCCCGGGCTTGGATGATTTGCTCACTTTCCATACCAGCCTCAGTATCGATATCGGCAATCACCACCTTCCCCCCTTCGCCGGCAAAGCCTTGGGCAATAGCCCGGCCAATGCCCTGTCCACCGCCAGTAACAACGATCACCTTATCCTTAAACCGCATAGCACTTTCTCCTTCGAGGAAACTTCCTAATTTTCCAATGGATTTCGCTTTCTTAACCCCATGTCCTTCAATCCAATGGTATCTTAACCTTAATTTAAATTTTAACCATTCAAATAAAAAAGCCAGATGAAGAATTTCATCTGACTTTCGATTCGAATTTATTTCATTTAACAATATGCCGGGTATCGAAGCCCACGTAAAGTTGATACGGACGATAGATTTTCCCTGCAGAATCCTGTTGTTCAATCCAATGGGCTGTCCAACCCACCACCCGGGCCATAGCAAAAATGGTGGTGAAATACTCGGTCGGTACATTAACGGCTTTATAGAAGAGTCCGGACCAGAAATCAACGTTGGGATGGAGATTTTTCTTTCCTAATTTATCCTGGACAAACCGTTCCAAAGTCACAGCCGTCTCATACAGATTCCATAAATCGGGCCGTTCCGCCTTGACTTTCTCCGCATCCCCGTAAATCTTGGGAAGAATGACATTTTTGAAATACTTGGCTCTGGGATCGTAGGTTTTATAAATTCGGTGGCCGACACCCATAATCTTTTGATGATGTTCCAATGAATTTTCAACATGATGTGGCACTTGATCCGCAGACCCGATGGTTTCCAAAGTACGGACAACCCTTTCGTTGGCCCCGCCATGAAGCGGTCCAGACAAGGAATTGATGGCCGAAGAGATCAATGCATAGATACTGGCCTGAGATGATCCGACAGCTCGGGCGGAAAAAGTACTATTGTTCATCGTATGATCCATGTGAAGAATAAGGGATTCTTCAAACATTTTTACATATTCCGCCTTTTCCGAATGCTCCGGCGAGAAACAGAATAAGGCATATTCAGCAAAGGAATTAAACTTCCGGCCTTTATTGAAATCCGCCTTCCTGGTTAAGAAGGTTCCGATGATCGTCGGGAACTTGGCGATCAAAGCGATGGCCCGTTTTACATTTTCCCGATGATTGTCCACTTGCCAGGAGCCTTTGTCGACCGCTTCCAACAACAATACCGCAGCGCTGAGCATATTCATGGGATGCAGATCCCGGTTAAAATGCAGAATGGAATCACTGACACATTCCGGAAGATAAATATTTTCCAAGAGTCTCTCGCGGAATTTTTTCTCCTCCTCCTCCAAGGGAAGATCACCGTTGAGAATGAGAAAAGCTACCGATTCAAAACTACAGTTCTCCGCCAGCTCTTCCACAGGATAGCCACGGTATGTCAACAACCCGCGTTCGCCGTCGATGTGACTGATGGCCGATTTGACCACCGGCACCTCAGCCAAACCCGGGAAATACCCTTTTTCCAGCAATGTGGAGATCAGACGATAATAATGTTCCTTTTTTTTGGGATCGTCAACATACTCCAAAAGCCGATTCAACTTTTCCTCCAGATGTTTTTCAGTCATTGCCATTCCTCCATCTTCACAATCAAACCTTGCGCAAAATTATCATCAAATAACACATGGTATTCAATGAAAAGCATAATTATGCGGTGATTAAGTATTAATTATTAGGGATCATCAAAAAAATTTCAAGTAAAATTTGTGAAAAAACTCGAGAATTCTGGGATTTATCCACCATCCAATATACTGTATACAATATTCGTCGAGAATAAAAAAACAATCCTTGATAATTGCAAGGATTGCTTTATAATGATGAACCAAAATCTCTTAAGAAAGACGCTGAACTACAGCCTTTATCGCCCTATCCATCTTTTTCGCTTCATTTCGGGCCGCCTCGGCAAAGTCATCCCCGGAAGACGCATAGATAATACTTCGGGAAGCATTGATAATGATCCCTGCCCCTTTTTCATCCAAGCCATTCTTAACCGTCTGCTCCAAGTCACCGCCCTGGGCGCCGACACCCGGAATAAGGAAGGGAAGATCCGGAGCCGCTTTACGGACTTCCGACAATTGTTCCGGATAGGTCGCCCCCAGCACCAATCCGCAGTTGCCCTGGGTATTCCACTCCCGGTAAACAGCTTCGGCCACTTTCCGGTATAAGGGCTCTCCCCCGGCTACAGCCAAGTCCTGAAATTCGGATGCTCCGGGATTGGAAGTATGGCAAAGAACGATCACGCCGAGATGGGGACGTTCCAAAAAAGGCAGTAAAGCCTCTCGTCCCAGATAAGGATGGACCGTAATCCCATGGGCCAGAAAAACATCTTCGACCATTTTGACATAGCCCTGATTGGTACTACCGATATCGGCCCGTTTGGCATCGAGAATAATTGGAATGTCCGGATAATGTTCTCGAAGATACCGGTTGGTCCGAATGAGGGCATCAAGGCCTTCCAACCCATACCCTTCATAAAATGCGATATTCGGTTTATAAGCGCCGCAAAAATCAGCCGTCGCTTCGATAATCAAACGGTTAAATTCAAAAATTGCATCCGCTATAGATGTTTGCCGAATCCCCTTCGGCAATTTAGCATAATCCGTATCCAGCCCGACACAGAGAAAACGCTGTTTTTCCCATTGTTTCCGGAGTAATTCGTTAAAAGCAACCGGCACTCTGATCATCGCTCCTTTGAATATTATCGCATTCCTTTTCGCTATAGATCTAACAAATCCTCCAAAACTTTATGTAAAACAAGACAAAAGGAAGAGCCAGTTCTTCAACAAACCTGCTCTTCCTTTTATGAAACGGTAGTTTCTGTAAACAACTGACGCAACAGATTCGGATATTTCCTGGCTAACACCTGGGAACGTACAGGCGGCCGCAACCGGGCTTTACACAAATGCTTGTTGGCTTTGGGCAATGAATGATACCATAAACTGACCCATTCATAAAACTCCTGATAATTTCGATCGCGCAAGCGAATATCCGAAGGGAACCCATATGAATATAAAATCTCCATGAACTTTCCCTCCGCCAGGCGGTCCGTTGCTGCCGACACCTTTTCCCTGACCACTAGATACCCTTTGGCTTTCAGATACTCTTCAAAGAGATCAAAGATTTCGCCGCGGCACAACCGGATCGGCTCTTGAGGAGAAATGGCTAAATCGACGAAAGCCCTCTTCAAAATCCGAGTTGCAAACAAAACCCGTTCTTTGACATAGGGCGGGATATATAAATACCAGGCTTCATCCGTTTCCAAACGGTGAATCACCAATACTTCCGGGCCCAGAAAACACCCTCCGCCCGCATCATCGATCTCAATCATGAGTTCATGTCATCTTCTTTCTGCAAAGTTTAAACATAAAAGAGTTCGATAATATCGCAACATCGATAAAAAAATATGAAATACGAAACCCATACGTTCCTATGATACACCAGATCGTTATGGCTTTCAACTATCGCTCATTGGGAAGAATGGCAAAAGAATCAAAGGCCTGCTGTACGTCAACAAGCCTTTGAACATTATTTATCAATCATTCAAGTAAGGCTTAAAACCATAAGTTAACACCGACAAAGAAACCTTTGAGATCAATGTCAGGTAGTGAATCGTCATCAAACTCCATTGCGTAACCCCGATAACCGGCCATCAATCCCACCCGGTCTGTCGCGTTATAGATATATTTCAACTTATATATAAACACATCCAAGTCATCATCATAGAAATTAGCATTCAAGCTATATCCCACCGAAGCAGTAATGGTCGAACGCTCAGTCGGATACCAGTTAAAATCCACCCCAAATGACAGAGCTTCCACTTCCAGGAAGCCCCCATAAAAACCAAACCTGGAGAGATACAAATCCGCATTCGCTTCAGGTTTATCAAGCAACCGGTAACCCGCTCTCACTTCCCAAAGATCGACATCCACACCTTCCACATCGCCGATCCCGCATTGGAAACTTGCTTTAAAACGTTGAACTGCTGCTCCATCCCAAACAAGGTCATTGAAAAGTCACCCTTGGCACCACTAATTTCCATATCTCCATCAATTATCCGTTCCATCCAAAATTCCGCTGGTTCCGTGACAACTGTATACCGATACTCCCAAAAGGACCATGCTGACCAACAACACCATTAATATTTTCTTCAATTTTTATCACATTTCCAAAATTATCACAGATTTATCCAATATTTTTTAGTTCGACACAAAAGCTGCCATTTTTAGGCAGCTTTTCAATATTTTGATTTTAATTATTCCAACACTTCGCAGATAAATCCAGAATCCCAACTCTTTACAGCCTATGTTCGACAAACGGATTCACATTTGATACCATTCAAAGCATACATCAATGCCATCGATAATGCTGAAACAATCAAAACCCATATCAAAGCGGTATTCATATCTCCTGTCTCGGCTGCGAAAAAGATAGCTAAGGGTATTGTCTGAGTCCGGCCGGGAATCCCTCCGGCAATCATTATGGTCGCGCCGAATTCACCCAGAGCCCGTGCAAAGGACAGCATAATCCCGGCTAATATACCCGGCCAAGCCAAAGGCAAAATGATTCGGAAAAATGTTTGCCACCGTGTAGCCCCAAAGATCTCTGCAGCCTCAATGAGACTTTGATCGATCTGTTCCATAGAAACTAAAATCGTCTTATACATTAAAGGGAAAGACACCACGACTGCTGCGATAACCGTTGCCATCCATGAAAATACGATAACTACTCCAATCCGGGCCAGAAGGCTCCCAAGGGGCCCGTTTTTACCGAAGAGCAATAATAAAAAATATCCGACAACCGTCGGAGGTAAAACCATAGGCAGGGTTAATATCCCATCCAAAATACGTTTCCAAATTCCGGTACATCCAGCCAGCCGATAAGCAATCAAGATACCGAGCACCAATGTAACGAACGTAGCTGCAACTGCTGTTTTTAAAGATATCCATAAAGGAGAAATATCAAAAGACATGGTCATCATTCCTTTAACGACTTCTGATTGTTTATCAAAAATCCATGTTCAACAAAGACCTTGTTCGCCTTGGTAGAAGTCAGATATTTAATAAAACGGCCAGCTTCTTCTGGAAACAGACTGCTTTTCAAAACAGCCACCGGATAGATTATGGACGTATGGGACTTTTCAGGGGCAGTTGCCACCACTTTGACATTATCGACAGATTTAGCATCAGTATGGTAAACAAAGCCGGCATCCACATTTCCCGTTGCCACCCACGTTAATACTTGCTTCACATCTTTAGCGAAAATCAGCTTCCCTTCGACTTCCGTCCAGAGTTTCAGATAAGTCAAAGCTTCACGGGCATATCTCCCTGCCGGCACACTCTCCGGATGGCCCACCGCAATTTGGGAAAGGCGCTTAGAACTTAGATCTGAGAATGTCTTGATCCATTCCCCTTGCTCCGATACAATCAATACTAAGGAATTCCGGAGCAAATCTTTTCGGGTTCCCGATAAAACCAATTGCTTTTCAGCAACCAAGTCCATATCTTTGGCTGCAGCCGGAAAGAAGATATCGACCTGCGCCCCTTGTTCGATCTGTTGCCGTAAAGAACCGGAAGAACCAAAATTTAAAAGCAGTTTAACATCGGGATTATCCTGTTGATAAAGGGCAGCGATGGTTTCCAGCGGTACCTGTAAACTGGCAGCAGCCGAGATCATCAACTGCACCTTTTGCTTTCCGGAAACCGTTCCAAAAAGCAAACTCATTACGATAATAATCAATAAAAACAAGTTGTTTATATTTTTATTATAGCGGCCCATCGCCCATCACATCCTCATCTGATTGCTGCTGTAATTCGATATAAATCCGCTGAACTTCATCCAATGTTAATCCCCGTTTATAGACGCTTGCCAAGCGCCGAACCTTTTCTAACACTCTGGCTGTTTCCTCATCGTCCGCTTCAATCCCCCGTTTCGCCAAACCATACCGGATCATTGCCCGACCTGAATGTTTTCCAAATACCAATTCCGTTCCGGGTCTGCCGATTTCACTTGCATTAAACGGTTCAAAGGACCGACGATCAGCTAACAAACCTTTTCCATGGATCCCTGATTCATGTCGAAAAACATCCGATCCGACAATCGGTTTATCTTCAGAAATCCTCCGTCTGGCCAACCCGGCAACCAGGAAACTCACTCGGTACAACTCGGAAGTTTTCACTCCGGTATCCCGATGCAATGTTAATTTGGCTCCCATCACGACTTCAGCCAAAGCCGCATTGCCAGCTCTTTCACCAAGGCCGTTCACTGTGACGCTTACAGCCCGAGCTCCTCCGGAAATCGCAGCCAAGGTATTGGCCGTGGCCATCCCCAAATCATTATGGCCGTGAAATTCAAGTACAAGATGGGGGACAACTTCAGTCAGTTTTCCAATTAAGCTTTGAGTCTGCATCGGATTTAAGATCCCTACCGTATCAGCAATCCGCAACCGTTGAGCCCCCAAAAGCCAGGCTTCTTTAGCAAACTGTTGCAAAAAACGGATATCTGCCCGTGAAGCATCCAAAGCTCCCACCGAAACAAAATCAAACATTCCTTTGGCGTACTCCAGCAACCGGGCAAGCTCTTCTATTACCCATGATTCACTTTTACGCAATGACAGAATCTGGATTTCGGATACAGGGAAGGAGATATGTACCCGTTTAATCCCGGTTTTTTGAGCTGCTTCCAGATCGTTACGGTTCGCCCGACACCAACAGATGAGTTCCGCAGACAACGGAAGATTAACCAGTCTTCGGATAGTTTCAATTTCATCGTCTCCCATGGCAGGTGTACCCACTTCCAACTCGGGTATCCCCATCTCATCCAACATCCGGGCAATAGTTAATTTCTCATCCAGCGTAAACGCTACGCCAGGCGCTTGTTCCCCGTCTCGCAATGTCGAATCAATCAATCGTATCTTTGGCAGTATCTGTTGGTGCATCTCCCTCACCTCTTTTTGCCCCGCTTTACGTCAGCAAATATTTCTCACAGCTTTCGCCAACTTCTAAAGCATCTAAAATCAGGTCAATGGCTTCTTCGGTCAGGTTGCCATACCAATATCCCTCCGGGTAGATCACCATGGCCGGACCCCGGTCACACACCTTCAAACATCCGGTATTGCTGATCATTACCCCTTCCATCCCCCGATCTTCCACTTCACTTTGGAGATACTGAAGCAATGATCCGGCATCCCGTTTCCCGCAAGCCCCTTTCGGCTCACCGGTAACCCGTGAACTCGTACATATAAAAATATGATGTTTCGGCTTTTCCATAACTCATCCCCCCGCTCATTTTTTTATGGATTTAAACATTTCAACTCCCACATTTCGTTTAACCACATCCCACCCCGTCTCCCTTACAGGAAAATCCGCATTTGGTAATGGACGCTTTGCCTCGAACCGGCCTTCCGGCTGTCAAAGCTAACACCGCCTCATCGATCAATCCCTCGGTCTCATATACCTTAATGCCGCTTTTTTTGAGAATATCCCGGGGAGTTTGCCCAATGCCATTGACCAATAACGCTTGGCAATCCCCGATGATCCGACTTAACTCCCGCCACCGTTCCTCCCCTGTGCCAGGGGGCGGTGTAGACCGGGTTTGGACCAGCTCGACCGCATCCCCGTTTACGCGGTAAATAAAGAGTTCCTCCGCTTCCCCCAAGTGTCGATTGATTAAAATCCCTTCCATGGTCGCTACAGCAATATATGGCCGGTGTTGTTCGGGATAAAGGGGAAGAGCAGCGGATTCCCTCAAAAACACCTGAGTTGCCGAATCCATCTTCGCCCCAATCAATCCGGCGGCATCTGCCCTGCATCTGGCACAGTGTTTCATCACAGGCACCAATGTTTCAACCCGACTTCGAATAAGGTCCATAGCTTGAGACGATGGTGCCTGTAATCCTTCAAAATGACTCCCCTGGGCCGGGAAGAGCGGAATGCAATTCATCAGATCCACCTTTAATTCCCGCACTTTCTCAGCAATGGCCAGAACATGGTCGTCATTGATACCGGGGATCACGATGGTATTGATTTTAATCACAAACCCTTTCTCTTTTAATTGGGCGATGGCTGACAACTGTCGTTCAAGTAAAAGGGCTGCACCTTCAGTTCCTCGATAGATCACTTTGCCGTCACGGATCCATGCATAGATTTTGGCGCCAATTTCCGGATCAACAGCATTGACAGTCAGCGTAATATGGCTTACTCCGAGACTTTTTAACTCCTCGATATAGGGCTCCAGCTGCAATCCGTTCGTCGAAAGACAAAATATCAATTCAGGGTGATACTCGTGAATCAGGCGGATAGTTTCCAAAGTTGCCTCGGGATTGGCCATCGGATCCCCCGGCCCTGCGATACCCACGGTCGAGATTCGAGAATCAAACTTCAAATATTGCTTGATATATACTAAAGCCTGCCACGGCGATAAGACGACACTTGTCACTCCAGGGCGGCTTTCATTGACACAGTCATATTTCCGGTTGCAAAAATGGCATTGAATATTACACTCAGGAGCTACCGGCAGATGGATCCGTCCATATTGATGCCGGACTGCACCATTAAAACATGGATGATTCAAATGACTAGATCCCATCATCATCACTTCCTTTGTAAATTTTCCGTCTTACATATAACTCCAACCAATCGGTGATCGATCTTGCCTGGCACGGATCAATTCATTCACAATCTGATCGAATAAATGTTGGGTTCCTCGATAACCCAGATGCAAGATACGTTGGCCGCCGATACGGTCATGAATCGGGAAACCCACCCGAATCAGCGGAATACCAGACTGCCGCGATAACGGGTAGCCTTTACTGTTTCCAATGAGCAAATCCGGCTGAACCCTTTCAACCAACGTCCGGATATCATCAAAATCGATCCCTTCCGCCACAGTTATTTCCCCTTCCAACTCAGGCAACAAGCATCTCAACTCGTCACCCAGCTTTCCGGTCCTTGCACCTGTGGCACATATTACCGGAACAACACCGACTTCAGCCAGAAATATAGCTATACCAAGAACTAAATCCGGTTCACCGTAAATAGCTGCTTTTTTCCCAAACAAATATTTATGGGCATCCACGTAAGCATCGATCAATCGTCCCCGTTCTTCCTGATATTTTTGGGGTATGTCGTTTCCTGTAATGACTGCCAGAGTCTGCATCAACCGATCCGTCTCTCGAATCCCCACCGGCAACCCTAACTGATAACTTTCCACACCAAATCGTTCTTTCAAGTACTCCGCTGCATTCTGCTGCTTTCGAACGGTTCTCCCCAATTGAATAACTGCTTTGGAACGGCCTGCCGCCCGGATTTTATCAACGGATGCTCCTCCAGGGGCAATTTTCTGATATGTATCCCACATACCACCGTCCATCGTTTCGGAATAATCCGGCAACACTAAAAAGTCCAGTCCGAAGTCGGTCAAAACCTCTTTCAACAGCCGTAAATCAGCAGCCGAAACCATGCCAGGAAAGATCGATACCATATTCTTTTTCGGTCCGCCGGTTGCAACCTGTTCAATCACTGCCCGAACTGTATCATGAAAACCATCAATATGAGACCCCTGGTAACTTGGAGTCGATACCGTCACCAGCAACGGTTTGCCCGGCGCTCGATATTCCCGGTTAAATTCGTCGAGAATTAACTGCAGATCATCTCCAATGGTTTCACTCAAACAGGTGGTCGCAATGCCGATGAAAGTCGGCTGATACTGATCGATCACATTCTTTAGCGCCTGCTTCAATTTGGGACCGCCCCCAAAGATTGTGCTGGATTCGCTGAAGTTCGACGAAGCTATATCGATAGGTTCTTTGAAATGGCTGATGAGATACCGCCGGATATACGTAGCACAGCCTTGAGACCCGTGTAGCAACGGGACAGCCCCTTCAATACCGCGAAACACCAGGGAGGCACCAAGCGGATTGCATAATTTACAAGCATTGATCGTCACTTCACGGGTTGGCAGTTCGCGAATATTCATCCTGGACACCTCCCATCGGTACGGATTGCTTTGGCCGAGGTATAAACTGCCATACCGGACTCATCACCGACTGATACACTTCTTCGGCGAAATTCAACATTCCCACAAACCCTGCCAATGCTACTTTCCGTTCATGATTATGATCACAAAAACCGATTCCCAACTTGTAAGCAATAGGCCGTTCCTTGACTCCGCCAATAAACAGTGATACATTTTTTTCGCGTATGAAATGGGATAATTCTAACGGGTTGGAATCATCCACGATGATCGTGCCTTCGTCGCACAATTCTTTTAACAACTGGTAATCCTGCTTACTTCCGGTTTGAGAACCAACCACCGCTACATCCATCCCTAACAAGCGCAATGCTTTAACTAAAGAAAATGCCTTAAAGGCTCCTCCTACATAAATGGCTGCCTTCTTTCCGGCAAGGGCTTTCCGGTATTCAAGAAGCTTTGGATAGATGGCCTGGATTTCATCACGGACCAATTCCTGTGTACGTTTCATCATTTCCGCATCGTTAAAATGTCGAGCGACACCATACAACGCCTCCGCCATATCCTCGAACCCAAAGTAAGACACCTGCAACGAAGGGATACCATACTTCTCTTTCATCAATTGAGCCAAATAATTCATTGAACCCGAACACTGAACCAAATTCAGCGCCGCTCCATGAGCCCGTTCAATCTCTTCAACCCGGCCGTCTCCGGTGATTCCGGCGACCACTTCCACCCCCATACGACGGTAATAGTCTTTGATGATCCAGATTTCACCGGCTAGATTATAGTCACCTAAAATATTCACACTGTATTTTGAAATCCCATCAGTCCGCCCCCTGCCGATAAGCCGCATTAACGCTGTACAAGCTGCCTTATATCCATCTTTCTTGGTCCCTTTAAACCCTTCCGAATGGACTGGAATCACCGGTATCCCCTTTAAAGCACTGACTTTTTTACAGACTGCCTCCACATCATCACCGATAACTCCCACGATGCAGGTTCCATAAACAAATGCCGCCTTAGGATGATAGCGATCGATCAACTGAATTAACCCTTGATAAAGTTTGGATTCTCCTCCATGGATCACTTCCTGCTCCCGCAAATCCGTTGTAAAACTGAGACGATGTAACTCCGGTCCGGAGGAAAGGGCCCCCCGAATATCCCAGGTATATGCGGCACATCCCGCCGGACCATGAACGAGGTGAACGGCATCAGCGATTGGATACAAGACTACCCGCGACCCACAGAAAACACAGGCTCTCTGGCTGACCGAACCAGCCAAACTCTGCTTTTCACAATCGATCTCGAAAGGAGTTTCCCCTTTACGAAACACCTGTTTTTTCCGTCCCTCCAACACTTTCACCGCCGTCACCTCTCTTCATTTTGTGTTACATCACCAATTCAAAACTCTCTTCAGGGCAGTCCCGATCCTGCCGATCCATGATCGCACCGAGAATCTTTTCCACCAAACGCAACGCTCCGGTGTAACTGACGAGCGGAAAATACGAGTGGCCGATCCGGTCCAAAATGGGGAAACCTATCCGGATAAACGGAATGTCTTCATCCCGGGCAATATATTTGCCATAGGTATTTCCCATCAAAAGATCCACCGGCTCATTTTTAATCCATTGATGTAACAAATAAATATCTCCGGCTTGTTTAAACTTGGCTTCCGGAATCTCATGCAACACTCGGCTCATTTCTTCCTCAAATTTTTTACCCGGTGTCCCAGTTACCACGTAGACCGGCCGCATATTCAACGTAACCAGAAATTCGCTCAATGCTATAAGCTGATCCGGATCACCGAATAACGCCACCCGTTTCCCATAAAAGTAACTTTGCATATCACTGATGGCATCAATCAGGCGGCCCCGTTCTGCATTGATAGATTCAGGAACTACCACTTTGGCCATCCGCCGCAAACTATCGATAAAACGGTCCGTAGCCAGCAATCCATAGGGCAGATCCAGGATCTCATACTTCACGTTGCATTTGGCATCCAGAGCTTCAGCAGCTGCTGCGGAAGCAAAGTGTCCCAAGGCAATGGTTCCAATACTGTCGCCGGCAGATTTCAAAGCTTCGATCGTAACCCCGCCTTTGGGATAAAACTGGTGCTTTCCGGTAAGCGGTGCATCCAGAACATCAGAGGTATCGGGAAATACCACCGTTGAAATGCCCATTTCCCGGGCCAGTCGTTTAATTTCCCGCATATCGGAAGGTTCAACCCATCCGGGGATGATATTGACCTGGTTTAATTTGTTACCGCTGGACTCGGCGAAATATTGAACCATACCTTTGACCATATTGGAAAAGCCGGTGACATGAGACCCCACGAAACTCGGAGTATTACAATGGATAACATATTTGCCTTCCGGGATCCTTCCGTCTTCTTTTGCCTTTGCCAAGATCTGAGGGATGTCATCGCCGATAACCTCGCTCAAACAAGTGGTATGCACCGCGATGACATCGGGATTATACACTGAAAAAATATTATTGATGGCCTCCAGTAAATTGGCTTGCCCGCCAAAGACCGAGGCCCCTTCTGTAAATGAACTGGTCGAAGCCATCACTGGTTCTTTATAATGACGGGTCAACGTGCTCCGATGATAGGCACAACACCCTTGAGATCCATGACTGTGGGGCAAACAATTGTGAATCCCAAGAGCCGCATACATCGCCCCAACCGGTTGACAGGTCTTCGCCGGATTCACGGTTAAGGCCACCCGTTCTTTAATCTCTTTGTCCGTATGCCGTAATAACATCTCTCTCGCCTCCTCACTACTTCACATAGGTTGCAATCAGTTCCGGATTTTTCTCCCAAGGAGCCTGGATATAGCCCCATATTTTGGAGTTCACCAACCGGTCAATATCACGGTAAAAGTTGATAGCACCTTTGAAACCGGCATATGGACCGCTATAGTCGTAGCTATGCAGTTGTTTACAGGGAACACCCATTTTCTGAATGACATATTTTTCTTTAATCCCTGCACAGAAAATATCCGGTTTGTGATATGCGATTAATTTCTCCATTTCATAATGGCTGATATCATCGATGACCAAAGTCCCTTTGGCCATCTGAGCCATCATTCCCTCATAATCTCTAAACTCAAATCCTTGAGCTTTTAGCTCTGCTACCTCCGCTTCCGTCTTACGGTAGCGGTAACGCTCAGGATCGGGTTCCACCGTAAGCTCCTCAATATTCCGGCTATCTGCATCAATTTTAATCGTAGGCAGAACCCGGCGGCCCTCGTAGTCATCCCGGTGGGCAAATTCGTAACCGGCTGCGATAGTCCTCATTCCAAGTTCTGCGAAGAGATCCTGATAATGATGGGCTCTGGAACCACCAACGAACAACATCACCGTTTTCCCCTCGCAACGGGTTCTTGCATCAGCCCGATGTTTCTCTACTTCCGGCATTTCTTCGGCGATGACCTTTTCCACACGTTCCTTCAACTCCGGATCTCCAAAGTACTGTGCAATTTTCCGCAGGGATTTCGCCGTAGCCTCGGCTCCGATAAAGTTAACTTTAATCCAAGGGATTCCGTACTTGATCTCCATCATATCCGCCACATAGTTGATGGAACGATGGCACATAATACAGTTCAAATCGGCAGTATGAGCATTGGCAAAATAATCGTAAGACGAATTGCCGCTAAAGGTAGCAATCAGGTCAATACCGCATTTTTCCAGAATTCGTTCGATTTCAAAGGCATCGCCCCCAATGTTGTACTCGCCCAGCAAATTAATCTTATATTTACTGTCACGAACTGTATCATCTAATCCGATCACATGTTTGAACATTTGATTATTGGCGATATGGTGGCCGGCCGATTGACTGACGCCTTTATACCCCTCACAGCTGAATCCAAAGACATTGATCCCCAATTCCTCTTTCATCTCACGAGCCACCGCATGAACATCATCTCCGATGAGACCCACCGGGCAAGTAGAAAAGATGCCGATAGCTTTTGGTTTAAATATCTCATATGCTTCTCTCACAGCTTGCCGCAGCTTTTTCTCACCACCAAAAACAATGTCATCTTCCTGCATATCCGTTGAAAAGCAATAGTTCATCAAATTATAATCATTATCATCAATGGGCTTGGTTTGATTACGCCGTGTGAGCCAGCTGTAAAAACCACAACCAATCGGCCCATGGGTAATATTCACAATATCCCGGATCGGCCCTACAACCACACCTTTGCAACCTGCATAGGTACAACCCCGTTGCGTAATGATTCCGGGAATAGTCCGAACATTGGCTTCGATCTCCGGCATAGTTTCAGGATCCGGGTCATTGAGGACCATATGTTTGGCCCGCTTCCGCGCAGCCTTCGTCGGATATACCTTCAGTAACTTTTCTCGGGTTACGGCAAAATCTTGCGCTAAATTTTCGGACATTTCCTTCAACCTCCTTATCTTTTTGGGATCTAACGTTATAATTCATCCAAAACCGCATCACCGGTTTCCCCGGTACGTATCCGAATCGCATCGAGCGTAGGCATTACAAAGATTTTTCCATCACCGGGTTGGCCGGTTTGGTTGACCTCAATAATGGTATCTACTGTTCTTTGAACCAGTTCATCCGGGACGATAATCCACAACAGCCGTTTCGGAACAAGCCTTGGACCTTTGCCCAATTGAGCGATGGCTTCCTCATACCCCTCTTTGGCCCCTTCGAGCAACGTATAGTCCACATTACCTTTACCACGCCCCATAACTCTGCCCGTCGCAGTGAAAGAGGAAATCCCGGCTTCTGCCAAAGCCTTCTTGGTTTTGTTCATCATGTTCATCCGGATCACAGCCATGACTTCTTTCATCGGGGATCCCTCCTTTAAACTTCTTTTACACCGGAACTAACCGTGTACACCTCAGACACCGGAGTCACAAAGATCTTGCCATCGCCGAACGAACCATTCTCTCCGGTACGGGCGCTTTCTATAATGGTTTTCACGATAAAATCTTTATCTTTATCGGGGACAACGAGAATTAGAAGTTCTTTGGGAAGTTCATCATAATGGATTTCCCCAACCTTTAAGCCGCGCTGCTTACCCCGGCCAAAAACAGCCACTTTCGTCACCGCCGGAAAACCGGCATCCAACAATGCCGCCAGCACATCGTCGGCCTTCTCAGGACGGACAATTGCCCGAATCATCAACATATTGATTCCCCCTTATCTTTTTTCACTAATTCGCAATTCCGAATTCAATCAACAGATTTTCTAACTCTTCAATGGAAAGAGGCTTCGGGATGACAAACATGTCGTTTTCATCGATTCGTTTCGCCAGCGTACGATATTCTTCCGCCTGCGGATGGCTCGCATCATAATCGATGACCGTTTTCCGATTAATCTCCGCTTTTTGAACCATATTATCGCGGGGGACAAAATGTATCATCTGAGTCCCTAAACGTTTTGCCAGTTCTTCGATCATCTGCCGTTCATTATCTACTTTTCGACTGTTACAAATCAATCCACCCAGACGGACTCCGCCCGCTTCGGCATACTTAACAATACCTTTACAGATGTTGTTGGCTGCATACATTGCCATCATTTCACCGGAAACCACAATGTAAATTTCCTGTGCTTTCCCCTCACGGATCGGCATGGCAAACCCGCCGCAAACAACGTCACCGAGTACATCATAAAAAACATAGTCTAGTTCCTTATCCTCTTCAAAAGCACCCAATTGTTCCAACAAGTTGATGGAGGTAATAATTCCGCGCCCGGCGCACCCTACGCCTGGTTCCGGACCACCCGACTCCACACAGAGAGTTCCAGAAAAACCATGACGCATCACCGCATCCAATTCCACATCTTCGCCTTCATCCCGCAATGTGTCTAAAACGGACTTTTGAGCCAGGCCTCCTAACAGCAACCGTGTTGAATCCGCTTTGGGGTCACAGCCAACCACCATGACCTTCTTCCCCATCTCCGCCAAAGCAGCAACGGTATTCTGAGTTGTTGTCGATTTACCAATACCACCCTTACCATAAATTGCAATTTTCCTCATGTGACTTACCTGCCTTTCGTGTTAAGTTAATGTAAGTTTTTGTCTTTTGTTTATATATTTTACAGGCCGTTATGGTCAATGTCAATTAAAATTCTGACACAAATATTACATAATGCATTAATAATATGTTACGTGTTATCAAAAAGATAACATTAATGTGCCAAAAAAATAGAAGCTGCCGGTAACGGCAGCTTCCAAAATCACAAACCTTCATTAATTAAATATAAAGTTTCACACACGTAAAATGGTTGCCCCTTTCGGGCAGCCTATAGTTGGCGATTAGGTCTATGGCTTAGAATCGATATAACATTCCCAGCGTATAGCCACCCAGAGTGGTATCCCGGTCCAGGGCATCATAGGGTGACGCAGCATCGACTTTGAAGCTTAGCTGACTGTATCCGGCGGTTACGGCCACATTGTCATTGATCATATACGTAAACTTGATCCGCGGAACAAAGACACCACCATCCACCTTTGTCTTAACCGCCGAATATTTATCATATGTAAATGAATCATCAATTGAACGTTGAACCGTAAGGCTCATAAAGAATTTCTCCGAGAAAAACTGAGTATAGTCCAAGCCAATCAAAGCATTACTTTTTAGTTCATATGTATTTTTAGCATCCAGATCCAGGCTGGAAAGGGTAACATCCAATTTGGAAGCCCGAGCATCAAGGACGCGATATCCGGCTTTGACACTCAACAACGAAACATCGACCACTCCGTCAACATCGCCTTCCCCATACTCGAAGCCCGCTTTCCACTTACCCATCGAAAAACCGGCACCTACAAATGCCGCATCCAAATCCTGATCGGCATGTCCTTCAGTATTAACCTCTCCGCCAAAAAAACGATCCATATATACCATTCCTGAAGCCATCACACTATGGGAAAACCCAATCACCATCATCGCCAAAAGCAGAAATAAGACAAACAGTTTGAGCACTATAGAAACCTCCTTATTATATAATGAAGTCATTATACCATGTATGGCCAAATATGTCTAACATTTCCCACAACACCCAAAACATAAGAAAAACCGCCATTTCATCAAAAATGACGGTTTAATACTTTGCCATGATCCTATGATTTCCAGCCCAATTATTTTATTGAGCGCATCCTGCCAAACCGAGAATAATCGCAATTGCTATGTATAACCCATGTTTCCGGTTGGCTTCTTTTAAACTTGCATTTTCCATCCGCAAAATAGCAACTTCATTCTCCAACTGTTCAACCCGTTTCTTAAAGACCAACAGATCCGTGATAATTTGCTGGATTTCTTTCTCCAACTCCATCTGTTCCTGAGTCACATTTTGCAGACCGGCATTGAGCTTGGTAATATCCTCTTTAAAAATCTGATCCTGACGGGTTAGCTCATCCAATTGCTTGGAAAGGGAACTGTTTTCCGTCAAGACTTTGACCAATTCCTCACGGAATTCATTGGTCAGACTCCGCAGCAGCTTCACATCTTCCCTGCTGGCCGCCGTACTGCCCGCAGCCCCTTCCTTGAGAATCTTCGCAACGACCGTGGCCAGGGTATATCGATCCACCGGCTGATCCCCACGGAAGGTCTGATCCTGATACAAAGCCAAATATCCTTTGTCTACCAGCTGTTTGACAGCTTGATAAGCCCAGTGGTTCGGCGGGACATCCACCGGATTGGCCGCAGCCAAGGCACAGGTCATGATGGAAATTAGTAACAATACCGTGACACCAAGAACCAAACCCCATTTACTCAAATTGTTCATTTTTTCTCCCCCTCAATTTTGTATTTTACAGCAGACCATTCATAAGGAAGGATTTCTCCCTGTGCATTCATCACTTTAACCTTGGGCAACTCAATCTCTCCGTCTCCGGAACCGATCACCATCCAATCCAACCGACATAACGTCGTTTTCTCACCGTTAAACGGCTGCGACCGTTTCCCGCTCACAGTATGTATCAACCCGATGTTCCGGTCATTGGTTCCACCGTCCCACAACGCCAATTTCCCGTCATCCTCGACCAACATGGTTCCCCGAGAGATATTAACCAATCGCAACTGAGACGGATCATACTTGATATCCAACTCAAACGCACTGGCATCGTACAAATTATAGGCCGTCAGATCCACCGAGAAAAGTTGTCCCGAACGAAGACGCTGTGGCACTTCCAACTCCAATGTGAAAGGAAGTGAAGGAATAGCTACCATTCCCGGAATCTCAAAAGGAAGAATGTTGGACCCGCTGACTTTCACCATGAAATTCCCGATTTTAAATCCCCGAACGGGATTAAGCTTCCATGACACTTCAACCTCTTTCCCAAACTCCAAATCAGCAAGCAACCGTTCCGGATGTTCCCCGGCTGCCAAATTCAATCCATCAACCGGTACCAGCTCCACCCGGACATCCGCAGCTGTCAGTTGATCCGGGTTTTTCAATGCAAGCTTGACTGTTAATGGATTCGGCACCCATTGATTGGCTTCAACTCTCAGGTTGGGAATCTCCATCGTGGCCGTCAATATTGGAGGCTGCAAAATCCGAATTCTCCGGTTGACTTCATTGGCTTCCATCCCTTCTCCGGTCACCCGGATCCGAAAACTGGCATCGCCATAATAAAGACCAGTCGGTCGAATCTCCCAAACATGCTGGATCATCGCACCTGGAGCCAGTTCCGGAATAACAAACCGTTCAGAATTTCCCATGGCCTCCAGCCCCGCAGGCAACTCCAACATCACTTCCACATCGCGGGCCATGACTTCTCCTTGGTGTTCCATATACATCACCACGGTATACGAACGGGAATTAGGTCCGCTATATTGAACCTCAGCCGGTGCTGAAATCCCTAAAAAGCTTTTACCCGGTGCAAAAGTAATTCCGCCTAAACCATAATAAATCACGATCGTATATTCTTTTCCCGGATCCAGTTTCCGCGGAAACCAGTACATCGCAATAGCACTGTCCAATTCATCTTCGCCTTGACGAACAAAAGGCCTTCCCGGTTCGAGCGGAATATCCCAGGGATGATCCGCCACATTTCCCCAATCCGCAAAAACGATCCGGTCCGGCGGTGTCACGCCGCCGCCTTTCAACGTCCCCTGAGCAATAACGGACGGTTGTTCGAAAGAATCGAAGGCTTGCCAAAAATCCGGATACTCCCCGGCATCAACGACATGATCATAATTAATCTGCCGTTCCCCCAACCGGAATGGCGCCCCGTCATTGCTTCCAAGCATCGTATCGATGGCCGCCCGAAGCCCGACTTCCACCGGACTTTCCCCGTTATTTTTAATAATGTAGCGAATTCGGGCCGTATCTTGGGCTCCCGTCGTCGGACTGGTGGTAATATCCAGAACCTGTTCCACCGTGACGGCCCCAAATTGACAGGTCATCGTAATTTTACCATCGACCAGCCGGGGCGCTGCCACGATGGTTCCCGCCGGAAGCCCGGCCCCCGACCGTTTTACCGTCTCTTTACCATAAATATAGTCGGTTCCGTCGATTCGGACCGTCGTATACGATGTCCATGGCAAAGGATGCCCATAAATAAGGGCTTTATGGTCATCATCTTCCCGACCGGGGTCGCCTTCGGTGACATCCACTGCAAAACGTCCGGTTTCGTTAGGGCTTTGATTGATAAAAATCTTGATATATTTATTCTCAACGGAAAGCAAATCACCGGATTCGCCCCAAACGGACGACGAAACAACCAGTGCCAATACCATCAACAACCCAAAAATCCGATATTTCATGGATACCTCCTCAAGGCCGGGTTCGCGAACCCAACAAGCGATATTCAACCATTGGCGCTTGCATCCTGAATATAATCTGCACATCCACATAATAGGGGTGATCATTGGAATTAAAATGCCATTCCTTGCGGATATAATCCTGTGCCGATTTATCCAAGCGGGAATCGCCTGATGACTGTCTTAATTCAATCCCCTCAATGGTTCCGTTGGCAAAGACCAAGACTCTGAGGATCACATCACCTTCTTTGCCTTCATTCAACGCGTTTTTAGGATAAGTCGGCTGTTTTACCAATCCCCTTTTGGAAAACATCCCGCTTCCGTCTCCTAAACTTCTAGCCGCCGGCTTGCCCTGATTCCCACCCGGGCTGGTTCCCCCGCTGCTGCCTTCGTTTTCAGAGCTTGCCGTCTGCGATGAAGCCACTTCAGGTTTAGGCGGCTCAGGCTTTACCTGTTTCTCTTGTTCCGGATTTTCAACTACCTTTGGCCTATCCGACACATTGGGCTGTTCTAGCGGTTTCGGCTTTTCCAACGGTTTTGGTTTTTCTACCAAAGGCTTTTCCACCCGTTGAGCAGGACGTTCAGCTATAGGATCCGGCCGTCTTTCCGCCTGGACAACCTTTGGAGCAGAAACCACCCGAGGTGTAGCCGGTTCCAGTAACGGTTGAACTTCCGCTTCAACCTCTTCCCTATCTCCTTCCAAATCGATCAGCCCGGTCGAATATGTATCCAATGTGGTATTTCCGTTAAAAACTCCCGCGGGGAAAGCAATAAGAAACAACAACCCATGAAGAAATACGGAAAGAACCATCGCTATACGATAATTTTGACGTTCAATGCGTGTCATCTCATTAACTCCTACTCCGCGGAATGCGGCATTTGCTGCCGGTCAACTCCCCAAAGCGGCTTGTCAACTCCGAAACTTGCCAGAGCATCAGTCACTGCAATAATCGCCCGGTACGGAACGCTGGCATCCGGTTTAACAATAAATCGGGTTTCCCGATTGCGGCTCAATTCTTCGGCTATCCTATCTCCGAGAACAGCCATAGACACCGGTTCTTCACCGAAAAACACCTGAACATTATGATCAATACTGATCACAACTGTATTTTGCTCCGTTTGCCCCAGATGGACTGTTTTAGGTAAATCCACTTCCACCCCGGTTTGGGCGCTTTTAAAAGTCGAAAAAATAAAAAAGAAAATAAGCATAAAGCAAAGCACATCGATGAGCGGCACAATATCAATCCGGGGCACTCTGCGTTTAATTTGTAGTTTCATGATATTCACCCGGACTTTGTTGAATGATGGCCATAATTTCCTCAGCTTCAGCAGTCAACTTCTGAGCCTGCTTTTCAGCCAATCTATAGAAAAAGTTCACACAAAAGAGAACCGGAATAGCGATGGCCAAACCAAAGGCCGTTGTATATAAGGCTTCGGCAATCCCAGCACTCATACGCTCTGCCTGATTTTGCGCGACAACCGACAAAGCACCGAAGGACCGAATAATACCAGTCACCGTCCCCAAAAGTCCCAACAAAGGACTAGCAGTGACGATCGTGTCCAATACGCCAAGACCCCGTTGAAACCGTTCCAACTCAGCATAGCCAGCCGCTTCCGCAGCTTTTTCCATCCTTTCCGGACTGTGCCCCCAGTGTTGGACAATCACAGCGGCAATTCGGCCCAACGCCGAATTCCATCCGTTGGTCAAAGCTTTAGCTTCCTCAATTTTCCCTTGACCGAGATAAACTTTGATAAGCTTGATTTCCCGTTCTTCCCAACGGTTCGCCCGATAATAAAAAAGTGCCCGTTCAATAATGATGGTGAGCGCCGTCAAAGAACATATCCCCAGCGGAATCATAACCACGCCGCCTTTAACGAAAAATTGCCACATCTTCCCGCCTCCTTGAAAGTACTATTTAACAATTTCGACACAGGGATCTATATTCCTCTATCATTCCATCGGATACCATCAAAACATCGAAGAGAAATCCGCTGCTCAGAAGGAATTAACCTCCTCTTTCACGAATCAATTTTGATAATACTTTTATTGGAGGTTTAATGTGTCGAGGCAGCCTTGTCTAAAAAAATTGGCCTTATTTTGTCAAAATTGCTTTTTTCAAATCTTCTTTTTTCTCGTCAGAATTTGCCCGCTCCGTACCGGACTGTTTTTTGGCCGATTATTGGGTCTTACAGCATATTCGATCCTTAAATCCCGCCGAAACATTACGCTTTCCAACATTGAACATGCCAAAATCCAAGGATTTTTAAAAAAGGCGCCCGACAGCCGAAAGTTAGCCCGAGCTGTATGGAAACACCTAGGTTACTTAGGGAGCGAATTTTTATATTATTACTCCCACGATCATCGGCACTTGTTACAACGGGTAACCATCGAAGGCGAGGAGCATCTTCAATCGGTATTGGCTAAGCAAAAAGGGGCCATTATGGCTTCGGCACATATCGGTAACTGGGAGCTGATCGGACTTTGTTTGTCAGTGAAAGGCTACAAACTATGCCCTCTTGTTAAACCCCAGGAAAATCCGTTTTTCAATCGGCTCATCACTGCTAAACGGGAATCTGTCGGAATGAAAACTATCTCCCGTAATGGTTTTTTAAGACCCATCCTTCAAGCCCTAACCCGTAATGAAATAGTGCCGTTCATTATGGATCAAACCGATTTTCTAGGCGTAAAATTGGACTTTTTCGGGCGTCCGGCCTATCTTCCTGCCGGACCAGCTCAGTTTGCCATCAAAACCGGTACTCCGTTGATTTTTGTTCACATTGTCCGCGAGTCGCTGCTGTCTCACAAAATTATCATCTCTGAAGAGATTATTCCGGCATCAACCGGAGATACCGCATCCGACATCCGGGAAACCACCAAAATCCTTGCCAAAATTATCGAAAGAACCATCGACGATCAACCCGAACAATGGCTTTGGATGCATAAGCTTTGGAAAATGCCCAAAACAGCGGAACCTCATTCTACCGAATGAGGTTCTAACTTTTCATCGACCAAGGCAACAGCCATAGATGCCATTCCTTCGCCCGTTCCTGTAAATCCCAGCCCTTCTGTGGTTGTCGCCTTAATATTAACCTGATTGACTTCAATTTCAAGATCAACGGCGATATTCTCCGTCATTTGCTGGATATATCCAGCCAATTTCGGCCGTTGGGCAATGATCGTCGCATCCAGGTTGACGATGCGAAAACCTTTTTCCCGGATCAACCTGCCTACATATTGTAGCAACTTACGACTGTCGGCACCCCGATAAGCCGGATCATTATCAGGAAAATGAACCCCGATATCCCGTAAACCTGCGGCTCCCAACAAAGCATCCATGATAGCATGAATCAATACATCCGCATCAGAATGACCCAAAAGTCCAAGATCATAAGGAATCTCCACGCCTCCCAGGATCAGTTTCCGTTCCGGCACCAGCCGGTGGACATCAAACCCTTGCCCGACCCGCATCTTCTCTCCTCCTTAATATCGCTTCCGCCATCGCCAAATCCTCCGGTGTGGTGATTTTCAAGTTTTCATAGGATCCCATCACCATTTTAACCGGATAACCACACGCTTCAACCACACCGCAATCATCAGAGAACAAACGGCCCCCACCGGCAACTTCACGGTAGCATCGGCATAACAACTCTAAATCAAAGGTTTGCGGCGTCTGAATCGCCCACAAAGACGACCGGTCCGGCGTATGGCGGATCCATCCGTCCGCATCCACCTGTTTTATCGTATCTTTGACCGGGACTCCAATACCGGCGGCCTGGTATGTATAAGCAGCAGCAACTGCCCTTTCCAACTGCTCGGAAGTGATCAATGCCCGAGCCCCGTCATGAATCACCACCAACGCTCGGCTCGGCTCGATTCCCAACTCGCCCGTGACAAACCTCAGACCGTTAAAGACCGAATCCTGCCGCTCCGCTCCGCCAGCCGTAATATTCACCGGTATTCTCCAACCCCTGCTCTTTTCGGACAAAAACCCTTGGAACCGCTCCGATTCAGCAGGATTCACCACCAAAACGATCCGATCCACTATCAATGAATGTTGGAAGGTCTCCAACGTATGTTCTAAAACCGGTTTCCCGGCTAATGGCAGCCAAATCTTATTCACAGCAGCTCCCATCCGTTTTCCCGACCCGGCCGCCGCAATGATCGCCACCACAACTTTTTCTTTATACACCAATATCACCACGTGACCAATTCAAGATTAACCTCTTATTTCCTGCTAAGCCCATAAAAAAAGTGCCAAAATGGCACAACCTCAATGAAAGTCAGTTTATGGTACCATAGTACACAATACAAAGTTCACAAATAATTTTGGGTTCGAGGTGCTAGGTTCTGGGTTCTAGGTGATGGTAGGAATGCGTTGGCATTCCTTCCTTACTATTGCCCAGTACCCAGTCCCTAGTGTCCAGTACCTATTACCCAAAACTACTGACCGTTGTCTCCTATCTCCTGTTACGATGTCACCTTCACCATCAAAACTTCTTTCGGTTTGGCGAAGATCATACGGCCGGCAGATGTTTGAAGCACGCTGGTAACCAAGACCTCGATATCCAAACCGATATAATTTCGACCCCCTTCAACCACGATCATCGTTCCATCATCAAGATATCCGATACCCTGACCATATTCCTTGCCATCCCGCAATACATGAACTGTCATCTCTTCACCCGGGAGTACCAATGGTTTAATGGCATTAGATAGTTCATTAATGTTCAACACTTGAACCCCGTACAATTCAGCGACTTTATTCAGGTTAAAATCATTGGTAATGACCTTGGCATCCATTTCCCTAGCCAATTTAAGTAGCTTGGTATCCACCTCATTGATCTCACCATAATCCCGGTCAAAAATCTTAATCGTAACCTGATTTTCCTTTTGCATCTTGTTTAACAGATCCAGCCCCCGTCGACCCCGGTTACGTCGAAGCGTATCTGCTGAATCCGCAATTTTTTGCAACTCGCCAACGACAAAATTGGGTACAATCAGTACACCTTCAAGAAAACCGGTTTTACAAAGATCGGCAATACGACCGTCAATGATAGCACTGGTGTCCAAAATTTTAAAACAACTACTTCCCGTTACCGGCCGCATCAATTCATCATTTCGATTCAAAAAGGATTGCTGGAACTCCCGGGCTTTTGTCGAAGCGATCATTCCGGAAATACCGGTAGTCAGCAAAAATAGCAGCAACAGAAATCCAACTTTCTCATCCAGCGCCAATGAATCCAGAAACGGTTTAAAAATAACCGACAATAGGGCGCTCAAGGATAACCCAAAAATCAGTCCTACCGCCTTAACCAAAAGCTCCTGCCCGGACATTTTCGTAAAAAAACCGATAATCTGTTTAAGGATGAATTTGTAACCAAGACCTCCTGCTACCATCCCTCCAAGAATCCATGGAATTTTCCATCCAAAGTCCTTTTGGAATAAGGAAAAGCCATATCCAGCCACGCCTCCTACAGTTATCCAATATACCATCCGCCAATTCACGAATAAAATACACCTCCCAACATGATACCATCCAAGATCAGTGTTTACATTATTTTCCCATTTTATCCGTATTTCCCGAAAAATAAAAAAACACGGAAAATTCCGTGTTTCGACAATGGTAGTTTAATTGAGATAAGTGTTTAACATTTCAACCGCTTGAGTTTCACCGATATTTTGAGCCAAAACCAATTCACTGATGAGAATTCGCCGGGCATTTTCAAACATCTTTCTTTCGCCGGTCGATAACCCTTTCTGCCGATCCCGCAACGATAAATTGCGCACCACTTCGGCCACCTCATAAATACTGCCGCTTTTAATCTTCTCCATATTGGCCCGGTAACGATGATTCCAATTCAGCGGCATCAAGGTTGGCTCCGTTTTCAACAGTTCAAGGACTTTTCGAATTTCACTTTCATCAACCACCTGCCGGAGTCCCACTTCATCTACCTTATGCATGGGAACCATGGCGCGCATCTCACCTAGTGGCAACCGGATAATATAATATCGCAGTTTCTCGCCTGATATCTCCTTCTCTTCGATGGCTTCAATAATTCCGGCGCCATGCATCGGATAGACAACCTTATCGCCAATATTAAACATATTTAACCTCCGACCGAATATCACCCTTATTATACCATAGACTGCCAATAATCGCAAGTTAAATATTTTAACAGTTTTCGGATGTATTGTCAATATGTTTGTTATCTTTTTTGTAATTTAGGATGATATCCCAATCCGGCCAGAGTTTCTACCTTCACTAACAACACTTTCAGAAGGCAGAATAAATTCGGCATCCAGACTGATCCCCGGAAGATCCCGTTTTTCCCGAATCAGGGTCAACAACATATTTCCGGCATACCGCCCCTGTTCGAAAGAGGGATTATTCAACGCCGGAAGCATCGGATAAAGTTTACGGGTTAACGGAAGGTTATCGCCGGCAACTACCAGAAAGTCTCTGCCAACATTCATTCCCAGCTCCTCCGCAGCTCGGATCGCACCATAGGCCATAGGATCACTGGCACAAATCACAGCCGTCAGTTCCGGCTCCCGTTTCCGGATTTTCCGGAGAGCTTGATATCCCCCTTCAAAGGTGTAATCCCCCGTATCAATCAAAACTTGATCAACTGGAATACCGGCCTCCTCCAACGCCGCGGCATATCCGTTCACCAATGAATCTTCAGTGCAACAGTAATTGAAGAAAGCGGCCGGTTTATTGATCAGCCCGATCCGTCGATGGCCTTGGGACAACAGATAGCGAGTCGCTTGATAAACGCCTGTTACCGCATTGATTCGTACATAATTGGTCTGTTGATCCTCCCGATAACGTTCCAATGTGACATATTTGAATTTTTTCTCGTCAAGCTCTTTGATAATCCGCTCAACCCCGGCTGTCGGATAGAGAATAACACCATCAACATTTTTATTCCGGACCAACCGCAGCAATTCCGATAAAGCATCTTTTCGATTTACCGGAACAGAAATCAACAGGTCATAACCTGCCTGGGTTACCACATCATGAACACCCCGTAGTTGTTCCATCATATTGGGGTCCTGAAAAACAAACTTCGATCCGTAAGGAACGACAAATCCGATAATATTCGAACGCTGCCGTTTCAAACTGGCGGCAATGGCGTTGGGATGATAATCTAATTGCTTCATGGCCGCTAACACCCGGGCCCGGGTTTCTTCAGCAACCACCGGTTCTCCATTCAACACCCGGGATACCGTTTTCGGCGATACATCAGCTAGTTTTGCAACATCATAAATGGTCGACATCCCAAATCACCTCAATTTTTTAGGAATTAGGAGTCAGGAGACAGTAGCGATTTCGGGTATGAGCGCCATGTAAAAAGTCATCATCACTTGCAAAAGATAACTTTCAACTATTGCTTTACCCCTAATCGACTACTGTCTCCTTCAAACCCCAGTTCCTCTAGTCCCTTTTCCCTTGCACTTTTCCTTTAACTTTTAAAACCGGCCACTATTTCTATCTTCTATCTTCTATTTCTGTATCTATTTTTAACTACCGGCTACTGGATCCTGTTTTCCGCTAACTATCTACCGCCAAAATCCAACCTCGTCCCCAGCACCACGAGCCCTATACCTATCTCCCTACCCAACAACAAACCTCAGCCACTGAGCCCGGCGGAAGGATCGGAAGTTTCTTCCCTTCGATTTCCTGGCCATTTAAAGTCAGTCGATAGGAACCGGTTTTCCGATTATCGATGACAATGTGATAGGTTGCACCTCTAAACTTTCGGGTAATCCGGATCCTTTCAAATTCAGCCGGAAGACACGGATCAACCCACAACCCGTCATAATCGGGGCGAATCCCTAAAATATACTGAGTCACAGCCACATAGTTCCAAGCCGCCGTCCCGGTAAGCCAGGAGTTTTTGGCTTCTCCATGGCGTTTGGCATCACTTCCGGCGATCATCTGCGAATAGACATAAGGTTCCATGCGATGCAAATCACTGATCTCCTCGCGATAAGCCGGAGCAATTTTCCGATAATACGTAAAGGCTTTTTCTGGTCGGTTAACCATGGTTTCGGCAATAACGACCCAAGGATTGTTATGACAGAAAATTCCGGCATTTTCTTTATATCCCGGCGGATAAGAGGTGATTTCACCCAATTCCTTATAATAGCGGGTATATGCCGGATAAACCAACCGGATACCATGGGCTGTATCCAGATACCGGGCAACGGAATCCAAAGCTTTCACCGCCATCCCGTTATCCAGGCCGATACCGGCCATAACGCACATTCCTTGAGGCTCAATGAAAATACGGCCTTCCTCGTTCTCTGGGCTGCCAACTTTCCGACCGCTGTCATCATACGCCCGCAAGAACCACTCGCCCTCAAATCCGTGATTCTCTACAGCCGTTTTCATTCGGGCAACTGCCTTTTCAACCTCCGCTGCTTCTTCATCCAAACCAAGTCGACGGCACAGTTCAGCATATTCCGTGCCATAAAGCACAAACATACCTCCGATAAACACCGATTCAGCTGTTTTTCCGTCCTTGTTAGTACACGTTTGGAAGGATTCATCCGGCGTTTCCGAATAGCAATTAAGATTCAAACAATCATTCCAATCAGCCCGGCCGATCAAAGGCAAACCATGAGGTCCTAGATTGTTTTGAATGTAGGAGACAGATGCCCGTAAATGATCCATCAAGGTCACATTTCCAGAATCGGTTCGATCGCTAAAAGGCACCTTTTCATTTAAAATGTCCAGATCGCCGGTTTCTTTGATATAGGCTGCCACCGAATATATCATCCACAACGGATCGTCATTAAATCCATCGCCAATATCGGAATTTCCCCGCTTGGTCAAGGGTTGATACTGGTGATAAGCGCTGCCGTCAGACTTTTGGGTAGCTGCCAAATCCAAAATTCGTTCCCGAGCCCGTTCCGGCAGCATTCCGACATACCCGGCCACATCCTGGTTGGAATCCCGGAAACCGATTCCCCGGCCGATACCGGATTCAAAATAAGACGCACTACGAGACAGATTGAGTGTAACAATACATTGATATGGATTCCAAATATTCACCATCCGTTGCAATTTCTCATCCGCACATTCCACCGTATACACCGAAAGCAACTCCCGCCAGTTGGCCCGGAGTTCCTCAAAGGCCGTTTCAACTGCAGCCGGAGTCTGGTACTTCGCGATAAGCTCATACGCTTTACTTTTATTGATTATTCCCGGTGCCGCCCATTTTTGATCAACCGGGTTTTCCACGTAACCCAGAACAAAAATAAATTCCTGGACCCCATCAACCGCCAAATTCACCTCTAAACAATGGGAAGCTATCGGCGACCAACCGTCAGCCAATGAATTGCCCGGTTCACCTGCAACCACAACCCGGGGGCGGCTAGGCCCGTTATACAAACCGATAAACGTTTCACGATCCGTATCAAAACCGGCGATCGGATGATTGACGCTATAAAAGGAAAAATGATTGCGACGTTCCCGATATTCGGTTTTATGATAGATGACGCTCCCTTCAACTTCTACTTCGCCGGTACTCAGGTTTCGTTGGAAATTGGTCATGTCATCGTAAGCGTTCCACAAACAAAATTCGATCATCGAGAAAAGCTTAATCCGGCGTTCCCGGCCGCTCAGATTTTTGACCCGCACCCGGTGAATTTCACAATTGTCGTTCCAGGGCACAAAATATAAAACTTCCGCCTCAATTCCATCCTTTACGCCTGTGATCCGGGTATAGCCCATCCCATGACGGCATTCATACCGATCCAGCTCCGCTTGAACCGGCTGCCAGCTTGGCGACCAAATCCCATTCTCATCCCGAATATAGAAATAGCGGCCACCGGTATCCGTTGGAATATTATTGTATCGGTACCGTGTCACCCGGCGCAACCGAGCATCTTTGTAGAAGCAATACCCTCCGCCGGTATTCGAGATCAAACCGAAAAAATCTTTGGATCCCAAATAATTGATCCATGGCCAGGGAGTTCGGGGTTGAGTAATCACATACTCTCGAAGCTCATCATCAAAATAACCATATTTCACCGTCATCGCCTCCAAAAAACTTTATTTTTCAACGATGCTGTTTCATGGTTGTCATCGATGTCAGTATATCTTATGATTTCGCCCTTGTCAATCGAACTCCAATTTGATTTGTAATTATTTGATCAAATAATTTTGTAAAAAGAAGGAATATTGATACTTAATCCCGAATATTTTGACATCGATGACAGTTATACCGGGAGGTAATCAAAGTGAATAACCATCCTACGGAAAACCATGTCTTTATCAATCAATTAGGGTATTTGCCTACCCAACGCAAAATCGTTATATCCGATCTTCCATCTCACTCCTTTGAGGTCATTAAAACATCCAGTGGAGAAACGGTTTACTCCGGCCTGATGACTCCGGCTCAAGATGCCACGTCCAACCAAACCGTTTGGCAAGGTGATTTCTCCGCATTGACATCAGAAGGCACTTATCTGATCCGCATCGATCAAAATCGTTGGTCCTTCCCGTTTCCCATTGATACTCATATTTATCACCACTTATTTGAGCTGTCGACCAGGTTTTATTATTTGCAACGCTGCGGCGTCTCAGTAAATGACAAAAATCATGGTTTATTTCATCCTGCCTGCCATGTGAAGGACGGATTTTTACCGGTGTCAAATACTCCGATTCACTCAACGGGCGGTTGGCATGACGCCGGAGACTATGGAAAGTACGCCTCCACTACCACGATAACTGTAGCTTTAATGCTAACTCTTTACGAATTATGGCCAAAACGTTTCTACGACGGTCAATTGCACATACCGGAAAGTGGGAACGGCCGACCTGATCTTTTGGACGAAGCTTTGGTCGGATTGGAATGGCTTCTTACCTTACAACGGCCGGACGGAGGAATCTACCGAAAACTAGCCGGAGCCCAATGGCCTGATATAAATACGCTCCCGGAAGCCGATACCCAAGACCGTTACTTATTTGGAACTTCCACGGCTGATACCGCCAAATTTGCCGCCACCATGAGCATTGCCGCCCGCGTCTGGCAAACCATTGATCCGGCTTTGGCCCAAACCTTTTCCAAGGCAGCCATGAATGCCTGGGAATTTCTGAACCAACACCAGGATAGTTTATGGGAAAAAAGCGATCAGGATGAGAAAGGTTCCGGACCGTACTATTATGCCGATGATACCGTTGATCGGATTTGGGCCGCCCTGGAGATGGCAATTCTCACCCAAACTCCCCTTGACGAGTCAACCTTAAATAAGATCACCCAACATCAACCAGCATCCATTGGATGGGAAGATCCATCACTCCTTGGGTATTTCCATTACGCCAAATGGGACTCCTCGGAAAACGCCCTAAAGCAAGTTGCCATCAATAAAATAACCGCCCTGGCCGATCAATTAGCAAACTTTTCTCGGCAAAGCGGTTATGGATATACATTGCATTTTAAAGATTTTATATGGGCATCCAATAAAGAGGGGTTGTCCCGGGGGATTACCCTGATTCTAGCTGATCATCTCGTTTCAAATCCGGAATATCGCCAAATCGCCGAATCCCAGCTCCATTTTGTCCTGGGGTTAAATCCCCTCTCTAAATCATTTGTGACCTGCATCGGTTCCAATCCAGTTCAACATCCGCACCACCGCTGGGTTGTATCCGGCGGCCGGATGGTTCCGGGAATGTTGGTGGGCGGACCCAACAACAACGCAGACTCCAAGATCGAGCCTGCCCACAAAGGCCCATGGAGTTATGTAGATCAAACCGAATCCTACTCTTCCAACGAACCGGCCATCGATTATAATGCCGCCCTAATGTTCATGTCCGGATTCATGTTAGGAGATTAGAAATGCCTGTCTAATAAAACCTGCTCCCGCAAACGGCGAAGACCTTCCTTGATGGCTCGGGCCCGAACTTCCCCAATGCCGTCCACATCATCCAGCTCCTCCGTAGTGGCACTTAGGATCACCTGCAACTCCTTGAAGGTTTTGACCAGGTTCTCGACCACCGGGAAGGGCAGCCGCGGGATTTTTCGAAGAATCCGGAATCCGCGGGGTGTCACCGATTGATCCATGCTCACGCCCGGATAACCTAAGGCTTTTCCAAGCAAATTGAAGTCGAGAAGCTCATCATCGTTCCAGGTGGCAATCTCCTTTCGGATCTGTTCCACCGAAATACCTTCGCCTTGTATATAGTCGCGGTAGACCATATTTCCTTCGATGTCTACATCGACAATGAGTTCTTCCAGTTGCATACTGACCAGCCGGCCTTCACTGCCCAATTCGACAATATATTGCTGAATTTCATTTTCAATCCGGCTGACCATCTCTGCACGCTGGATCACGGTACAAACATCTGCCAAGGTAACCAAATCTTCAAACTCCAAAGCAGACAGATTGAGTAATGCCTGCTCCAAAACGCTCTTATATTTTTGAAGAGTTTGCAGAGCCTGATTAGCTTTGGCTAGGATCGTCCCGATCTCCCGCATAACAAACCGCTGATTTCCCTTATAAAGCGTAATCACGTTCCGCCGTTGGGAAATAGCGATAACCAATTCCCCGGTTTGAATGGCCAGGCGTTGGGCGGTACGATGTCGCGTCCCCGTTTCCGTCGTCGGAATCAAATGATCCGGCGTCAAATGGGCGTTGGCAATCAGGATTTTCTTTGCATCGGATGATAATATCAGGGCTCCGTCCATCTTCGCCAATTCGTACAACATCGAAGGCGCCAAATCGCAGTTAATCCTGAAACCTCCGTCAACCAACTTGATGACGGACTCAGCATCGGACACTACGATCAAAGCTCCGGTCCTTGCCCGAAGAATATTCTCCAATCCTTCATAGAGCATCGTCCCGGGAGCCACCATCTTAATTACTTTATAAAAATCATCACGGCACGGTTCTTCTTGAGCCATTGAGCTCCCCCTTACATGATTTTTATTCGCGAATAGCAGGTAATATCCGGGCAAAACCCCCGATATGCTCTAACCCAAATAAATTAATACCAAGATCGGAAGGCACTTTTGATAGACCCCGTTTCGCAATCACACAGTCTTTAAAACCCAAACGTTTTCCTTCATTCAACAACCGGACCAAATCCGGCGTAGGCCGGACTTCACCGGATAAAGCCAGTTCGCCGATGAAAAATAAACCTTGCGCAAAGGTAATACCGCGTATCGACGAAAAGATAGCAGCAGCAATCCCCAAATCCAGTGCTGGATCATCGGACTCAATTCCTCCGCCGGTGGAAACGAAGATATTTTTATTACCAAGACGCTCACCCATCCACCGCTGCATCACCGCAGTAACCAGCAGCAAACGGTTGCGATCGACACCCACTGCGATATGACGTGGAGGAATCCCTTCTGCTGTCTCCGTAACCAACGCCTGAATCTCCGTGAAGATAGGACGGGTTCCCCGAGCTGAGGCGACAATCACCGAACCCGGCATGGGATTATTTCTGTTTCCCAAAAGATATTCAGAAGGATTACGAACTTCCTCAAAACCGGAATCGGTCATTTCAAACAAAGCCACTTCATTGGTAGAACCGAACCGGTTTTTAACCGCTCGTCCAACCCTCAGATTTTGATTGCGATTTCCTTCCAAATAAACGACAGTATCCACCAAATGTTCCAAAACCCGAGGCCCAGCCAATTGAGAGTCCTTGGTCACCTGGCCGATCAGCATGATGGGAATCCCCATCTGTTTCGCAATCCGAATTAGAAATAACGTACATTCCTTAATCTGAGAAGGGGAACCCGGCGTAGAACGGACCGTACTTAAAAAGACCGATTGAATGGAGTCCAAAATAATAAACCGAGGTTGAAGACTCTGAATATGTTTTTGGATGAGCTCCAGATTAGTCTCAGAAATAACATACAAATTATCGGGAAATTTCCCCAATCGGTCAGCACGAATCTTGGTCTGTTCCGCTGATTCTTCGCCGCTGACGTATAACACTTTTCCCGCTTGACGGGCAATATTTCCGGCAACAATCAGACTCAAGGTACTTTTCCCGATACCGGGATCTCCCACCAACAACAGAACGGAGCCGTTAACGATGCCACCACCCAGCAATCGGTCCAATTCCTGTCCTCCGGTACTAATACGGGCTGAATCACCGGTTTTAATGTCATTTAAGGGCTGAGGCTGCTGGTGACTGCTTAAACTGCCCAGTTCCTCCAAACCATTTAAAGCATGTTCTTCCTGAAAAGTTCCCCATTCGTTACATGAAGGACACTTTCCCATCCATTTCGGTTCCTGGTGACCGCATTGTTCACAATAATAAACCACTTTCGGTTTACGACTCATTCTTTTCCCCTATTCCGTTTCATGCTTCTGGCGATAATTGCGATAAAAACGGTATAAAGCGAAGACCCCCAAAGCAATTCCGCCTAAAATCCCCAGGATAAGCCAGAAATGGGATTCCCACAATTGCATAATTTTGTCCAATCGGCGACCCAAAAAACGGCCACCATAAATAAACATGGACGTTGAAAGCAGAATACTGACAGCCAAAGCCAGCATAGTCTGTCTCTTTTCCATATTGACGATCCCTGCAGCCAATACCACACCGGAGCGTACCGCCGGAAGAAACCGGCTGGCCAGAATGATCAAAAAAACCGAATCGTTGAAAACCCCGTTCAATCTTCACAAAGGTTTTCGAATCCAACAATGCCGAAAAACGGGGGGAATGAAATAACTTTCGCTCCATTTTCGCTCCTAGATGATAAAGGAGAAACGAAGCACAAAAAGTTCCTAAAGATGCAAAGATAATCATAAAAAGCGGATTCGAATTGGCTGCAACGGAAATCGATCCGCTGATAATCAACAACGTGTCTCCAGGTAGGGGTGGAAAAATCACTTCCAGAAAGCTATAGAGAAAAACGATCAATAGCAAATATTCGCTGTATTGAGCCAAAATTTCAGGCTCAGCCCAATGGGTAATAATCTTTTGCAGTGTTTCCATCGATGCTCCTTGATGTTACTTATAGCTTCTCTATAATATATTACATGTTTTTACCATTTAAATAAAGATTTTTATGGTTAAAATGCTCTAAAATTAAAAATCGGCGGGTTACGCCGATCATTAAAGCCTAATTTTTCGAGCTAAATGAATTGCACACCTTTCTCCCGTCTTTCCAGAGATCGCACAATTCATAATGGCGGCACAATGGACACGGAAGGTTATACTCCGGCTGAGCGCCGGCGTACTCCAACACTTCTTCTTCCAACTCGTTTACCTCCCTGTTTTCATCATAGACTAGCAATAGTTTATTCCTAATTTTTATAAATTATGAGTTTATCCGCCGCCTACCAACAGCCAAGACAAACCATAGGTTGCCGTAAGAACAATTAAGCCGGCAACCGCCACTCCAGCAGCAATAGCGATCAAGGCATGCCGTTTCCTAAGCCCCATCAGAAAGGCAATAACAGCTCCGGACCAAGCCCCGGTCATCGGCAAAGGAATCGCAACAAAGGTCGCCAGTCCCCAATAGCCGTACTTGATAATCTCCTTTTGATACTTTCGGCATCTGGCAAACAGCCCTTCAAAGAAACGGTCAAAGAACCGAAACCGCCGTAACCACCGGGAAATGGGATCAATCAAAAGCATGATCGGGACAACAGGCACCATATTGCCAAAAACCGAAAGAACATAAGCTTCCAACGGCGTAAGGCCCAGTTGCCACGCCAGCGGTATAGCACCCCGCAATTCGAGATAGGGCAGGCTCGCCGCTGCGATAACCAATAATTCCTTCATCAAAGCAATTTCCTTTTTATTAGATAGCCTTTTGACAGCTGCATTCAAACTCCGTGGGCACTGATGCAATGATTTCCATCAGCAATCCGCGGAGTTTATCATTGTTTCGTTCAAAGACCTTCAAAACCTCTTCGTGAGTCACCGGCTGAATTTCAGGATTTCCTTCAAGCCCTGCATCATAATCGGTAATTAAAGCGATGTTAATATAACAAAGTCCCAATTCCCGGGCCAGCCATCCCTCGGGATACTGGGTCATATTGATCACTTCCCAACCGTTTTTACTGAACTCCTGACTCTCAGCCCGGGTCGAAAAACGCGGTCCCTGAATCACAACCACCGTTCCCCGGGGATGAACCGTGATACCCAACTTCTTCGCTGCATTGATAGCCGTCTGGCGCATCCGTTCGCAATAAGGATCTGCCGCGCTTACATGCCGCACAATTGGGCCGTCATAGAATGTATCTTTTCGGCCATAGGTTTTGTTCACAAATTGATCAACGACGACAAAATCACCGGGTTTAATATGAGGCTGTAAACTCCCGGCTGCGCAGGGCCCGATCAATTGCCGCACTCCCAGGGATTTCATCGCCCATACATTGGCACGGTAATTGATCATATGGGGCGGATGCTGATGCTCTTTACCATGACGCGGAAGAAAAGCGACCCGCTTCCCGTCGATTGTAGCAATGGCAATTTTATCGCTGGGCGCCCCATAAGGGGTCTCAACGGTAATTTCCTCCACATTATCCAATAAGGAATAAAATCCGGAACCTCCAAAGATTCCGATATCTGCAGTTTTCACCTGAACACCTCCTATTGTTGATGCATATTCTCGCTTGAACCTTAAAATTCCTTCCCCTAGACAGTCAAGTTAGCGGCTGAAGCAAAAATAAAGGTGGAGCTTGGCTCCACCTTGTGAATAAGTAAAATCAGTACTTGCTGTCTAAGCTATTGAGATTCAAGTTCGAGCTGGGTAGGGTATCATTTTGCTTTTGATAACCCAATGTAGCATTGAAGCTCGTCTGAACACTGGCAACAGCTTGATTCGACAGAGATTGTTCAGCAGCCAGGATCATGTTTTTAACCATTTGGCCTCCAACATGACCACAGTCTTTTGCCGTCATATACCCCCAGTAATCTCCCTGAATCGGAGCGGTATTGATGATATTCGCAGCACTCAGATCTTTCGCAATCTCATATTTCATATTATGGAGAGCCTGCGCTGCCTCTTTCACAACGTAGCTGTTGGAACGTTGTCCGGTACCCATAATCGTTTTCCCCCCTTTCCTGTTTCGTAGTCTTAATTTACCCAGCTATCTTATAAAAAAACATCAAAAAGAATGGTAATTATGCAAATTAAATTCCAGCATAAAAGAAAAGGAGGATAACGGGAAAGTGCGGGTAAAACACCGGCTTCCCGGTAAAACTATCACTAAAAAAGCGAGGTACCGACATGGAATATATTTTAGAGCTTGATGAAGATCGTCAACTCCGACTCCCTCAGAAGGCCTTAGAAGAACTGGAGCTCAAAAGCGGTAGTAAATTTGTAGCCCGGGTTAATGCCGGTAAGTTAATCATCGAGAACCTGCCCTTTTCTGCTTTGGAACAAGGTGAAGCCCTGAATCAAACCATCGAATCCCTCCAAAAAGAGTAGCCCAAAGTCCCAACCTCTCATACAATAACCATGAGGTGACGAGGTTGGATAATTTTGCTCATTTGATCTACGGATATGAAAAAAAAGTAGAAACCTGCCGCGGGAAAAAACGTTACATCAACTTTGACAATGCTGCCAGTACCCCACCGTTTAAATCAGTGATGCAGACCATCACCGAAGCCGCTGCTTGGTACTCCAGCGTCCATCGGGGAGCCGGTTTCAAATCTAAATATTCAACAGAACGATACGAATCCGCCCGGAGGATCATCGCCCAATTTATCGGTGCCGACCTCGAACGGGATGTAGTCATCTTCACCAAAAATACGACCGATTCCATTAATAAACTCAGTCATTACCTCCCCTGGTTACCGGGGGAAATGATCATTTTCACCAAGGTTGAACATCATTCCAATGAACTGCCTTGGCAAAACCATAACCATTATTGTGTCCCTTTGAAAAACAACGGCTTGGATCTGGAAAACCTTGAAGAAGTCCTTCGTAAAAATGCAGGAAAAGTTAAATTAGTAGCAGTCAGCGGAGCCTCTAATGTAAGCGGTTACCTGCCACCGATCTACAGTATTGCCGAAATGGCGCACGCTTATGGCGCCAAAATTCTAGTGGACGGCGCCCAATTGATTCCCCACCGGCCTATTGTCAATCCTCCTTGGGATGATCCTCGCCATCTCGACTTTATCGCCTTTTCCGGCCATAAAATTTACGCTCCTTTTGGATCCGGAGTGCTAATTGGCCCCCGATCCCTCTTTGAAAAAGGATGCCCTAGCCAAGTCGGGGGTGGTACAGTGAAAGGCATTGGTCCTCAAGGGATTATTTGGAACCCTCCTCCCGAAAACGAAGAAGCCGGTTCTCCCAACGTCTTAGGAGCCATTGCCATTGCCGAAGCCTGCCAAACCATCACGGCCATCGGTTGGCCGGCACTTATTGCACACGAAAAGCGGTTGATCCGTTACGCCTTAAAACAATTGGCACAAATCCCGGAACTGACGGTTTATAATGCCCAGGACCAGGAACGGGTCGGCGTCATCAGTTTTAATATTCAGGATCGATACCATCGGGATGTGGCGGAATATTTATCAGCCCATTACGGAATCGGAGTCCGAAGCGGATGCTTCTGTGCCCGTCGTTACGTGGCTGAATTGTTATCCCTCGATTATCGAGAGATTAACCTGGAAAAACCGCCGGGGATGGTCCGAATGAGCTTCGGATGCTATAATTCACCTGAGGAAATCGATATTGCCGTGGAGGGACTCCACGAGTTGGTGGACACCATAAAAAAAGCCGCATAAAGCGGCATATTTCCTAAATCGTTTTTGAATTATCTTTGGTTGTGAAAGCACTTTTCCAATGCCAGAGATAGTCAATACCGGACCATATCGTGAGCGCTACGGCTGCCCATAAAACATATATACTCCACGAAAAACCCAGCATTACGGCAGCCACAGCAACGATCTGGCAAAAGGTTTTCATCTTCCCCCAAGGGCTGGCAGCCACGGTAAGCCCTTTTTTACCGGCAAAATGCCGCAAAACGGTGATCATCACTTCCCGTAAAATAATAATCCAAACCGCAACAGCCGGTACCCGGCCTAAATTGGTTAAAACCACCAAAGTCAAGATGATCAAAATTTTATCCGCCAATGGGTCAAAAGATTTACCGAAGGTACTGATCTCTTTTCGGACCCGTGCAGCATACCCGTCTAAACCATCTGTCAATCCGGCGATAATAAAAATCGTGGCTGCAAGCAAATCCCGCCCCGGAATATCCCAAAACAATATTCCGACACAGATCGGAGCCAATATAATCCGAAATGTTGTTATCCAGTTCGCCAGACTCATCATGATGTTCCTCCGTCGTTTTGTCCTCTACATCATTCGCTGCCCAAGCTAAAAATCCTGTTAGTTAACAGGAATTAACCATTGGTTATTTTTTCGAAAACAGGTTATAAGCATCATTTCCGGTAATTTTTCGATTAATAAAAACTCCACTTGGGCCTTGATATCCTTCCACCGATACCACGCCGTCCACTTCCGGAGCGAAAGCCTCCGTGCGCCCAATGGCTCTTCCTTCAAATACCTTATCAATCAATATTCGTTCTTTACGGCCGACAAAGCGCTGCAACAGTCTGGTAGACACTTTTTGCTGAGTTTCAAGGAGGAGCCGGCGGCGTTCCTCTTTCACCTCCGGATCGATCTGAGGCTGCAAATCATATGCCGGGGTCTGCTCCTCCCGGGAATAACTGAAAACGCCGGCATGTTCAAAATGTCCTTCAGCCACAAACTGGCGGAGCTCTTCAAATTCAGCCTCCGTCTCGGTGGGAAAACCAACGATAAAGGTAGTCCGAAGTACCATTTCCGGAACAATGCTCCGGATCA
This sequence comes from Bacillota bacterium, assembly GCA_029776205.1. Classification (GTDB taxonomy): domain Bacteria; phylum Bacillota; class UBA4882; order UBA8346; family UBA8346; genus JAKOSX01. Next base: position 82,850 of record JAKOTQ010000001.1, read on the forward strand.
TCTGCAGCCGCTCCAATAACATATCCCGGTTTTCTTTCCGATTCATCAACCGTAAAATCCGTTCATTAATATGTTGAAAGGGAAGATCCAGATATTTGCAGATATTAGAGGTGGATCCGATCAATTGCAGCAACTCTTCATTCAAACCTGACGGATAAGCATAAAGTAAACGGATCCATTCCGGACGTGCCTCCTCCAAAATACGTTCCAGCAAAATTCGCAAATTGAGATCCCGGGATAAATCTTTCCCATACATGGTTATATCCTGCGCAATAATATTTAATTCTTTCACACCGCCCTGAACCAATTGAACGGCTTCAGCAACAACTGCCTCTGGGTTCCGGCTGCGATACCTCCCCTTAATTATCGGAATCGCACAATAAGCACATCGATGGCTGCATCCCTCGGCGATCTTTAAAAAGGCCGTATGGGATAGCGTCACTCGGTAACGTTCCAAATTTTCATTGTTTAAAAACGGAGTAGCATCCCCAGGCTGTACCGATTCTCCAGAAACGATCGCCCCGATCTGATCCAATTGGTTGAGGCCAATCCAGTAATCCACTTCCGGGATCTCCGCTTTCAAATCCTTCAGATATCGTTGGACCAAACATCCGGCAACAACTAAAATACGGCAACTGCCACGCCCCGGCTCCTTGTAAGTAGCCATCTCCAAAATATGTTCAATGGATTCCGCTTTTGCACTTTCAATAAATCCACAGGTATTAACCAAAATCAATTCGGCTTCACTAAAATCCGAGGTCAACTCCCAATTATCTTTAACCAAACGGCCAAGCATAATTTCGGTATCTACCAAATTTTTCGAGCATCCGAGAGAAACAACAGCCATTTTTGGCATTAAATTAAAACCTCCAGTTTGGCTTTTTAATTGCAGAAAAAACCGGTATCGACCGTTTTACTGAAAAATGCCGATACCGGTGATAAGGATCAGTATTTTGAATTATCCCGGCCGTCAACAGGTCCTAGGCAATCGCATACCTCTTTTTCAAAAAATTTACTGCCGGAAAGCCGGTTTTGCAACGTTCGGCCTCCTCTAGCGCTTTGACGCCCATCATTCGATCGGACTGCCGGTGCTGCTCTTCATAACGGTTTAAATATAGTTTAGCTAGAAATATCCACGTCATTCCATGGTAGGCATCATATTTTAAAGCCTGTTCATAGTAAGCAATGGCTTCGTCGATCGCCTGCCGTTCTTCGGCAATCATCCCCAAATTATGATAAATATCGGCAACAACGACCGGCTCAGCTTCCCAGCCCTGATGGTAAAATGCCAGATATTTCTGATAATGTTTGACCGCCAACTCTGGACGGCCATTAGCCAAGAACAGATTTCCCCGCCTGTAAAGCTGCTTCATGATTTTAGCTTGTCCCGAGCGAGAAATAACGGCTTTCAACATCACTGCTTCACCTTCTTACTTCAATACTTTCTTTAAATATGACTGGAATCCTTTTTGATAATGTTCAATAATTTGTTAATCTTCGGTAAAAAACGGCTTGTCCCGTTTTAAACCAGAGGTTTACGAATATGTCATTTTAATTATCGGCAAAATTCTGAAATAGACAAGGCGATCATAAGATCGCCTTGTTTCATTGCAACTATATAATTAATGACAACACTGACAGGTCGTATTGAAGCAGTTCGAAGGATGGACAATAGTTAATCCTTGAGTACAAGGAACCGGATGAGTTTGAACCTTAAGCGCAACCAATTGCAGTACCTGTAATACTGTTGTTAAGGTAGGAACAGGCCCTCCAACACCGGCTTGAAGAATGGCCTGAGCCTGCGCCAACCGGTTTAAGAAATCAGCTTTAATATCTGCAGCAAGCGGTAATGAACGGACTGCCCCCCGAATAAGTTCAATCTGACTGACTAAATCGGTGACTGCAGCCGGAGTAAGCGAAGCAGGAGTGGTGAGGAAATTAGCGATAGCTTGGGAAACCCTTTCAATGTCCCGCAATACGATGCAGGTATTGCTCATGATCTTCACCTCCGGTTTATCATATGGTTAGACCATATGAAAACGAGCCTTCTCCACATCGGAAAAGGCTCTTTTACCAGATAAATCTTCTTTTTTACCTATGCCACTTGATAGGAGACAGTAGCCAGAAGTCAGGAGTCAGTAGCTTAGTTAACAGGTACTCGGTAATAATGATGCAGATGCTTTGCCACTATCAACTAGCACCTCGAACCCTATATTACCTGTGACTATGCACCGTGACCCTTTCACGCACTATTCAGGGTCAGATCAGGATAGAGATACCGATATATCTTCCGGATAGCATTGATTTGAAAAAGATATTTTTTAGTCTCTACAAAGGGGATATTTTCGATCTTGACCAGATCCCCCTCCCAAACCTTGGTGTCGATCCAATCCTGGACATAACGATGGCCGGCATTATAGGCAGCTAAAGCTGCTACTTCATTCCCGTTAAAATACTTTTTAAGATACGCAAGATACCAACAACCAAGCTCCAGATTTTTAACTGGATCGACCAAATCCTCCAGCCGGAAATCTTTCCATCCCAATTGATGGGCAACCCATTCACCGGTCGTCGGCATAATCTGCATTAACCCCACAGCCCCTTTTTTTGACTTCGCCGCCGGATCGAACCGACTTTCCACAAAGATCACTGCTCCCAACAGATGAGGATCAATCCCATAAGTGTGACCTATAGTCTGAATGCTTTCCTGGTAATCAAAAATAAAAAAAATGCGCAGAATCGGTTTATGTAAAAAAAATGATAAAATCACCAGCAACCAAAGCCAGCTATACCGGTTTATCGTTTGTGTTTGCACCATGTCACTCCAATTGAATTTAAAATCTTGATAATTTGCTTCCGAACCGTGTCCAAATCAAATTGATTATTAATAACCGCATCGGCTTTTCCTTCTTTAATCGCCAAAGGCAACTGGGCATTGACACGTTGTATTGCCTCAGCCCGGGTTAGCCTATCCCGTCGCATCAACCGGTTTAACTGTTCCTCCGGAGGTAAACTGACAACCCAAACCAGGTCGAACAAACCTTCCAGGTTGACTTCGAATAATAATGGGACCTCGAAAACCAGCACCGGTTCGCCCCTCTGTTTTCCTTCGCTGATCATCCGTTGAATTTCAGCAATAACTACCGGATGAATCATCCCCTCCAATTTACGGCGTTCCGCGGCATCGGCAAAAACGATTTTTCCAAGTTGTTTTCGGTCTATCTCTCCATCCTCCCTCAAAAGATCCTGCCCCCATTCTGCCAGGATCTGATGATAAAGAGGCGTCCCTTTGCGAATTGCGTCATGAGCAAGTTGATCAGCACTATAAACCGGAATACCCAACTCCCTTAAAATCGAACCTACCGTCGACTTTCCGGTGGCAATCCCTCCGGTCAAGCCTATGGTTTTCATTTAATCACCTCCGGATTATCCCTGGCAGATTGGACAGAAATGGGTTCCTCTTCCTCCAAACATCATCTTGGCAATGGGTGCGCCGCAGACGGTGCAGGGTTCACCCTTTCTTCCATAAACCCGTAAATAATCCTGATGAGATCCTGGCTGCCCTTCCCCGTCCCGGTAATCCCGTTTGGTCGTTCCCCGGTGCCGGATGCTTTCTGTTAATACCTGTCGAATGGCATGGCATAATGCTTCAAGCTCCGCATCGGTGAGAGAATTAACCAGACGGGCTGGATGAAGTCCAGCCAAAAACAAAGCTTCATCCGCATAAATATTGCCTATACCCGCAATCATTTCCTGATTAAGCAAGGCCTTTTTAACTGCCAGTTGATGGCGGGCGAAGATTTGCTTTAGCCGTTCCGGTGTAAACTCGTCCGATAAAGGTTCCGGACCCAGTCGGCTCAAAGAAGCTGGTATTTCTTTGCTGTCAAAGTAAAAAACCTTTCCAAATTTCCGCTGATCATTAAACCGGAGTTCCGTGTCATTATCCAAATGGACCTTAAAATAGGTGGCCTTCCCCGGAGGAAAGTCCGCATCCTCCACCGTCAACTGGCCGGTCATCCGCAAATGAATGGCTAAGGTGGATTCACCCTCCAATCGGATCAACAGATATTTTCCGCGACGATCCACTCCGGTAATCGTCCGGCCCCGCAAGAGAGATTCCAATTCTTCCGGCGCTGGGTTTTGAATCATCTTCGGCAACTCAATGGAAACTCCGGTTATGGTCCGCCCGGTTAATTTCGGTTCTAATGAGATTCGAATCGTTTCCACTTCAGGCAATTCGGGCATATTAGTCCTCCCATTTGACAGAAGTCATAGCTCCCCAATTTTCTCCGATTTTGATATCCACTTCTAACGGTACATCCAGTTGGACGGCCTGCTCCATTTCGGTTTTAACCATCTCCGCCAACTCTTTCCACTTATCTTTAGGTACTTCGAAGACGAGCTCGTCGTGGACCTGAAGCAATAACTTCCCTAATTTCGGTTCATTTCTTAGCCGTTCTCCGATCCGCACCATGGCAATTTTAATAATATCCGCCGCCGTCCCTTGAATCGGCGTATTTCGGGCCATCCGTTCCGCGAAGGAACGTAAGGTGAAGACCCGGGAATGTAAGTCAGGGAGTTTTCGGATCCGCCCCAAAAGGGTTCGGGCTTCACCTTTCTCCCGGGCACTTTCGATCAGTTGGTCCACATACCGTTGGACGCCTGGATATTGTTGGAAATAGGCCTTGATAAACTGATCTGCTTCCTTGCGGCTAACGCCCATATTGTTGGCCAAACCAAAACCGCTGATACCATAGATAATACCAAAGTTAATGGCTTTGGCATGGTCCCGCATCTCTTTGGTGACTTCCTCCACCGGGATATTTCGGACTGCAGCGGCTGTATATTTATGAATATCTTCATGATGTCGGAAAGCTTCCATAAAGGCCTCATCCTTGGAAAAATGGGCCATCACCCGAAGTTCGATCTGAGAATAATCCGCAGCTAACAACAGATGATCATTATCTGCCGGAATGAACGCCCGCCGAATCATCCGTCCGTCTTCCGAACGGATCGGAATATTTTGTAGATTTGGTTCAGTACTGCTCAACCGTCCGGTAGTGGTTACCGCTTGATTAAAGGATGTATGAACCCGTCCGGTTTTCGGATTGACCAAAGCGATTAACGAATCAATATATGTGGACTGCAATTTCACATTCTGCCGATATTCCATAATCCGGGAAATAATCGGATGATCATGGATCAAGTTTTCCAGCACCGCCACATCGGTGGAATAACCGGTTTTGGTCTTCTTTGGCGCTTTCAGACCTAATTTTTCAAAGAGAATAACCCCCAACTGTTTGGGAGAACCGATATTAAACCGTTCTCCGGCCAGATCATAGATTTCCGCTTCCAACTCCAGTTGCCGCTTTTTAAGCTCTTCCCCGAAACTCTTCAAAGCCTCCACATCCAGCCGAATCCCGGCCTGTTCCATCTCAAACAGTACGGAGATCAAGGGTACTTCCACCCTTTGATAAAGTTGCCGGAGACCCATAGCATCCAGCATCGGTTGGAAGATAGTATTTAACTGCTTAATACACTCCAACCGCGCCCCGACGATCTGTTTCATCTCTTCCTGATCCAAATTTTCCGGCAGCTCAAAGAGAGAAATCCGGCTTCCACGTCCGGTCGTAACCGCCGGAATGGTTTTATGCAGGTAGTCTCTAGCCAAATCCTCAAGTTCAAGCCCACCAACACCGGCATTGATTAAATAACCGGCAATTAACGTATCCTCAATGTCACCTCGGAGTTGAACTCCGTTCACCGCCAAAAGTTGCATCTGTTTCTTCAGATCATGGCCCATTTTGACAATATCCGGATTTTCCAACAGATCCCGGATGGCTTCAGGCAGAGATTTTCCCGGTTCCAACGGATAAAACCAATTGTGCCGGGAATGGGCAAGACCCACACCCAACCATTGACTATCCACCCAGTTCACTGTAGTCGCCAAAAATTGAACTATACAGCATCCTTCGGCCGCAATCTCCCGGATAGCATCGGTCAAACCCGCTTCATCCAAGATATCCACTTCCGCATCCAGCATGGCCACCGTTGGAGTCATTGTCTCCGATTCAGCTTCTCCAGCCAGTTTCTTGATTAAACTTTTAAATTCGTATTCTTTACAAAACTCCAGTAACTCGCCACGGTCAAAATCCCGATGTTTGCAACATTCCTCCAAGTTAATCTCTATGGGTAGATCGATCTTAATCGTTGCCAAATAACGGCTGAGATACGCCTGTTCCCGATAGGTCTCCAAAAGTTGTCTGTCTCTTGGACGGGCAATCTCCTCCAAATGCTCATAGATTCCGTCGATACTGTGATATTGATGCAAATACTTAAGGGCAGTCTTTTCTCCAAAACCGGGAACCCCTGGAATGTTATCGGACGCATCTCCCATTAGGCCTTTCAAATCTATCAACTGGGACGGCATCAACTGGTACCGCTGTTCAATATAAGTTTCGTCGACCCGGTCCATCTCCGTAATGCCCTTCCGGGTATACAACACATGCACCTTCGGCCGGACTAACTGAAAAGAATCCCGGTCTCCGGTGACGATCTCAACTTGAATATTTTGGGCTGCCGCTTTACAGGCAATGGTACCGATCACGTCGTCCGCTTCAAAACCGGCTTGTTCATAAATGGGAATGCGCAAGATCTCCAAAAGCCGCCGGATCAACGGAAACTGGCTCCGCAATGCGTCATCCATCTTTTGACGCTGGGCTTTATATTCTTTATATTCCTGATGGCGGAATGTAGGCTGAGGAACATCAAAGGCAGTAATGAGGTAATCCGGATTGGACTCCTCCAACAATTTCAACAGCATCATGGCTAACCCGTAAACAGCATTGGTCGGTTGGCCACTTTGAGTCCCCAACTGAGGCAAGGCAAAAAAAGCCCGATTTGCCAAGCTATAGCCATCGATAATAACCATTTTTTTCGTCATCAGAGTACTCCTCTCTTCCAGCGGTCATAGCCGATTAGGCCCACCCCAACTGCATTGTCGCTAGCTAGCTCGGGTTTTGCGAAGACAAACCGGATCCCCCGTTTGGATCCGTTCTCCACGAGATACTCCTTGATCAAGCAGTTCGAAGCGACCCCGCCAACCATCAATACCCGATCAACCCGGTATTGTTCAGCTGCTTTCAAAGTTACACCCAACAGACTACGGCCAATACAATGAAAGACTTGACGGGCCAAATCCGCCGGAGGAACCGAACCGACGAGTCGCTGGGCGGCAGATTCCGGCCCAGAAAAGCTAAGAGTCAATCCATCGGTAACCACCGGAAGGGATTGAGAGGTTGACGATGTCATCGCTATCTTCTCCAAATGTGGTCCTGCCGGAAAAGGTGTTCCCAAGGCCACCCCTACCCGGTCCACAAACTGACCAGCATGGAGGTCCGATGAACCGCCAATCTTCTCAATGCCGAAACCGACCTCTTTCGGCGTGACATATAACAACTCGGTGGTTCCACCGGAAATATGCCATGCCAGAAAAGGAGCATCGCTCGGAGCTTGTCCGTAAAGTCCGGCCCGGATATGGCCTTCCTGATGGCTGGTTTCAATAAACGGTACATTCGCCAGCCGGGCGATACTCTCCCCAAAAGACGCAGCCACCTTAAATACAGGCAAATAGGATCCGGCAACCGGTCGCGGCACAGAGGAAGCAGTGACAGCGACCAACGAGGAGATCCGGCACGACTCCAACAAACGCGGGATATTACCGAGATGTTGAAAGATGGCTGCTGACTGTTGTAGCCCTCTCTCACCCGGTTTCACCTGCAATACTTGGCGGCAGTCCGATTTGATTTCTCCATCAACCCCGATTAAGGCAATGGATGTCGTATAACAACTGGTGTCAATTCCCATAATCATCGCTTTCACCATAAAAAAACAGAGGTTATCCCTCCGTCGATTCCGGAACTCCGCAAGTCTCTGAGGTCATCTCCCGGACAATCTGCCCTAAAATCCCATTGACAAACTTGCCGGAGTTCTCATCCCCGTAACGTTTGGCGAGCTCTACCGCTTCGTTAATGGCAGCACCGGCCGGTACATCCTCAATATACTTAATCTCATAAATCGCCATTCGCAAAATATTGCGATCCGTATTGGCCATCCGCTCCAAAGTCCATTCCCGGGAATGCTGCGTAATCAATTGATCGATCTCCTTGAGATGTTGCAGTGTTCCTTTGACTAACTGTTCCAAAAACTCCCGGGACTTCTCAGGAAGCGGTTCTTCCTCCACCATCCGGGCCATCGCTTGCTGCCACGGATTACGCCCCACATCCGTTTGGAATAATAATTTAAATGCCATTTCCCTGGCTATTGTTCGACTCAACGACATCACCTTTTACTTTTTTGGAGGCAAAACTCGCTCCAGAATATCTTTTAATGAATCTTGCTTATCGAAACGTTTCCCCACATAATATCCTAATACAATACTGATCACAAATGCCAAAGCAGCCCCAAAACTTTTATACGCCCATATCAAGCCGGCGATAAATCCGATGATACCGCCCAGGATACGCCCTTTATAGGCGGAGAGCTTCGGCAAAAGATCTTTTAATATCTCTCCCACAGCCGGACGCCCCTTTCTTATTCAACCCGAGTTCTGGAAAGCTCGCCTTGGACTTTGGTCACCAACACTTTGACCGAATTGACCCGAATGCCTACCGTCTCATAAATGTAGTCATCCACCTGGCGACGAATTTCTTCTGAAATTTGAGGTATACTCAAATCCGGATTAACGGTAATCTCAACAAACACATCCAGCAAACCGTTATCTGCCCGGATACCCACATGAGCTTCTTTCACGCCTCTAACGGATTTAGAGGAACGGAGCGCTAGACTCTCCACAGCGGATACGGCAATCTGAATCTCACCGAACTGAGTTTGATGAATGATGGTTTTTTCTTCCCGACGGTGCTGAAAAGCGATGGCAAAGGAGAGAACAGTCAAAACCAACGTCACAAAGGAAACCAACAAAGCCCATAACCGATCTTTATTGGTCAGATGCATTAACCGGTCCGTCACCAGATCAGCTTGTCCGATAGCGATTAAAAAGAAGACAATCCCGATAACTCCAAGGATAATTCCATTTAAAACACTAATAAAACGTGCTCCGACTTTCATCGACTAAGATACCCCTTCCTTCATGATACACGGCATTCAGCGGACTTTCGATTCCGCCACTTCTTCCTGTTTAAATTCAACCCCCTGAATGTGGACATTGACTTCCACAACTTCCAAACCAGTCATACTTTCCACTGCCCGTTTGACATTTTCCTGGACCATATAGGCTGTCTCAGGAATTTTGGCACCATACTCGATGATGATAAACAAATCGATAGCAGCCTGTTTTTCGCCTACTTCCACTTTTACGCCTTTTTTCAGGTTCTTCTTTTTAAGCAGTTCGGCAAAACCATCGACAACACCGCCACTCATTCCCGCAACGCCTTTTACTTCAGTCGCAGCCAATCCGGAAATAATACTGACCACTTCATTGGCAATGCGGACACTGCCGGTTTCGTGCTTTTCAATGGGTTCTATCACCGGAAGACACCTCCAATTTATGCAGAGTTATGTTCTGAGCAATCCATTCCCTAACTCATTCTAATCAGAGTTATTCCCGGATATGCCTGATTCGTTAAAAATCCTGGTTTGAATGAAATTGGTGTATACTTCGCCCTTACGGAAATAGGGGTTGTTTAAAACCATGATTTGGAAAGGAATAGTCGTCTTTACGCCCTCGATCTCAAACTCATCCAATGCGCGCAGCATCCGGTTGATGGCCGCATCCCGATTTTCATCCCAAACGATCAATTTGGCGATCATCGAGTCATAATATGGCGGGATAACATATTCCTGATATACGGCACTGTCCACCCGGACGCCCGGCCCGCCCGGCAAATGATAGAGGGTGAGCTTACCCGGAGAAGGCATAAAGTTTTTCTCCGGATCCTCGGCATTGATACGGCATTCGATAGCATGCCCCCGGATAACGACATCGGACTGTGTGAGAGTAAGCTTTTCTCCGGCAGCGATGCGAATTTGCTCTTTGATTAGGTCGATGCCCGTTACCAGTTCCGTTACCGGATGCTCCACCTGGATCCGGGTGTTCATCTCCATAAAGTAGAAATTACCGTTTTTATCCAGCAAGAATTCGACCGTTCCCGCATTGGTATAATTGACGGACTTGGCACCGGCTAGAGCAGCTTCTCCCATCTTCCGGCGGAGTTCGGGCGTGACAGCCGGCGACGGTGACTCTTCAATCACCTTCTGATGGCGGCGTTGCACGGAGCAATCCCGTTCCCCCAGATAAACTCCATGACCATACTCATCCAACAACAGCTGAATCTCCACATGCCTGGGTTCTTCGATATATTTTTCCATATACACTTCAGCGTTGCCAAACGCAGCTTCCGCTTCGGTCTGGGCCATCCGGAAAGCATTGATCAGTTCGTCACGGTCACGAACCAACCGCATTCCCTTACCGCCGCCTCCGGCAGACGCTTTGATAATCACCGGATAGCCGATTTCCTCCGCAATCTCCACGGCAGCGGATTCATTTTCAATCACGCCGTCGGATCCTGGGATAACCGGGACTCCCGCATCAGCCATCGTCTTTTTGGCGACAGCTTTATCCCCCATCTTTTCAATGGCTTCAGCTGGCGGGCCGATGAATTTGATATGGTGTGTTTCGCAGATCTCGGCAAAACGAGCATTTTCAGCTAAAAAACCATAACCGGGATGGATGGCATCCACTCCCGCCAATGTTGCAGCACTGATAATATTCGGTATATTTAAATAACTACGGTTACCCGGTGCCGGCCCCACACAAAAGGCTTCATCGGCATAGTGGGCATGTAATGAATCCCGATCGGCTTCCGAGTAAATGGCCACCGTCTTAATATTCATCTCTTTGCAGGCACGAATAATCCGAAGTGCGATCTCACCCCGGTTGGCGACTAAGATCTTTTTAAACAATCCCACAACACCTCCTGATTGAGTTGGATCCACCCTGCGGATGAAAACATCCGGACATGAAAAGCCGATTAGAACTTCTCAATAATAAACAAAGGTTGACCATACTCAACCGGTTGGGCGTTGCTAACCAAAATGTCCACAACTTTGCCCCGATATTCACTTTCAATTTCGTTCATCAATTTCATAGCTTCAATAATACAGACAACTTGTCCGGGTTCAACCGTCTGTCCTACCTGAACATAAGCTTCTGCATCCGGACTCGGAGCCTGGTAGAAAGTTCCAACCATCGGTGCAGTAATGACCACCTGATTGGGGCCAAGCTCATCCTTTTTCTCTTCGGCCGCCAACGTTGCAGGTACCGACGGTGCCGGTTGAGCAACAACCGCCGCCGGAGGCATCACCGGATTAACGGTAGGCGCTGCGGCCGGAATAAATTGATTATACCCTTTTTTTATGATAACTTTACTTCCTTCACTCTCAAATGAAAATTCGACTATATCTGTGCCATCTAAAATACGAACTAATTCTTTAATTTCTTTAATGTTCATCTGTATCCCCCTTATCGTGGAAAACAAGATACACTGCCAAATTATTGAATAGATATTTATTCACCGGGAAGCAATAATTTCCTTCTTTTAATTTTATCTTTTCCCAAAGGCAATATACCTTGCCCGCTCAGAAGGGGAATTCAGAAATTTAGTTGATAGGTGACACAGTTGATAATTCACATCTTAAGTTTCAAGAGCATCTTTCAGGTGCACAGTGCACAGTTTACAGTACATAGGTATAAAATAAGGAACGCAAATATGCATTCCTGGCAAAACTCGGTACTGGAACTCAACACGATTATCAACCACAATGCCCAGTCAGTACTAGGCATGACTGCACCTAGTGCCCTCTTTTCCCTTTACCTTTAAAACTGTCAACTGTCCACCGTCTCAGCTGTAAACTTTTGGTTTTACTCTCCCTGCTCCACGATTCTCACCTGTTCCAGGCTGAATCCGGTGACCTCGGCGGAGTATTCGCCGAGAGAACGTGCTTTATCTGGAGTTAGTTTCCCTCCGACAATGACAGTGACATATTTGGAGCCAATTGTTACCATACAGTTATGAAATCCGTTGGCTTTCAAAATATTCTCCAACTCTTTTTCTTTGGATATGGCCTGGGTTAACCGCCAGTATTCCCGCTCCGCTTCCCGACGGACCTGATCCGAGATGCTGCTTTGGCTCATCAAGGCTTCGATACGCTCCAGCTCCCGACTGCGTTCCCGATCTCGGCCCAATTTCACATCTAACAAACGGTCATCCGGAGAATAGACCGTATGATCCATTGAAATTTTTGGCTTTTCAACAACCGGCAGGGGATCCGGTTCGACCTGATTAATCCGATGAATGTATTGGTATCCCAATAAAAACAACGTACAACTTAACGCCAATACAATCGAATAGTACATCTTATCCTTTTTCATCGCATCCAGCCATCGACCCATCATTTACCACTCCTTTCCGGCTATAACCAGCACCCGGTGAGACGGCAAGTTTAATATTGTCATTACAGTATCTGTTAATAGTTGCTTAACCCGAGGATTGGAAGCGCCGGTGGCTACGACCACTACCCCTTCAATCTCCGGGGCCAGCTCCTCTTTTAAAATGGGATTATCCACCCCGTCCCGGGCTCCGGCCAGAACAATCTCATCACTGGAACTTTCCTCAGTGTGAAGTTCTTGCTGTTGTTGTTGAGCCCGTTTGGTCATTCTGGACTGACGCTCCCAAATCCGGCGATGGCCGGTTTTCAGATGAATCTTGACGGTTACCTTTCCGACGCCATCCATCCGTTCCAAAGTCCGGCTCAATTCCCGCTCCATCCGTTTTTCAACGGTCATAATCTCGCTTTCATCCCGTTGAAGAGCTTCCCTTTCGGCCACCGGCGCCTTCATCCCAGTGGATTCCGGCCGACCTCCGCTCATTAAAAGCGCAATGCCTAATCCGGCCAAACCAAAAAGAATGTACATTCCACCCGGTTTCTTTTGAAAATCTCTTATCCAACGCTGCCAATTGAATGGTTCCCGCACTTCAGTCATGCCATTTCACCTCAATCTGTTGATCGGATATCCCTGTCATCAGTCCCAACCATCCGGTAATCTGATTTTTCAGACTTTTTCTAACTTCATCTGCTAATGGAACTGTTGGTCGCAATACCAACATCGCTCTTTTCAACCTTCCCTCGTTGAAATCAAATCGGGAAGCAGTAACCTCCGCTTTTCCGGTCTGACGGATCTGTTCCCGGATGGTTGCCTCAAGTTTTGCCTGATATTGCTTTTGATAAAAATCCTCCCAGCGGGTACGTAAATCCAATCCTGCTGC
>JAKOTQ010000004.1 GCA_029776205.1 Bacillota bacterium
TACCGGAGATGTTGGAACCGGCTCTGGAAAAATTGGCAGCAGCTATCGAACAATTTTTAATTCAGTCACCGTTGAAAGAGTTGAACCAACCGGTACGGGATTTCTACTTCGAACTGCTGCATCTGATTCGGATCATCGGTTATCTCCGGCCGGAATACGCCATCTATTTATTAACCGAGGACGAAGACCTGGTTCTGCGCCTGTTTTGCCGTAACCCCGGACCCTTACTCCGCCAGCGGCTGGATTGGGCCCGGTCAGCAGTCTTCTTTTCCGCCACGTTATCGCCTCTCGACTATTTTCAAAAACTATTGGGCGGTAAACCCGACGCCCTCAGTCTGCGGTTGACTTCGCCCTTTCCTAGAGAAAACCGGTTATACCTGCATATCCCCGGCATCGACACCCGTTACAAAAAACGGGAAGAATCCGCCTCCAAGATCGCCACGATCGCTGTTGATATGGCCCTGGCGCATCAAGGTAATTATTTGGTCTTCTTCCCTTCCTATATCTATTTAAATTCGGTGCGTCCCCTCATTCAACAATATGCAGGCAACCGCCTCCATATCTATTCCCAATTCCCAGGGATGAACGACGGACAAAAACTGAAATTCCTCGAGAAAATTTCGACCCCGTCTTCCCAGTCCAATCTGGGACTGGCCGTACTCGGCGGTTTATTTGGCGAAGGTGTGGACCTTCCCGGCGAACAGTTAGTCGGCGTAATGATCGTCGGCCCGGGACTTCCAACCGTCTCTGCGGAACAGGAGCTGATCCAGTCATATTTTAATGAAACCGAAAGCGGCGGTTTCCTCTATGCTTATGTTATTCCGGGAATGATCCGGGTCATCCAGTCTGCCGGCCGGGTATTCCGGACCCCGGAGGACCGGGGCGTGGTTTTATTGGTGGATGATCGGTTTTTGCATGAAAGTTATCAGGAACTGATGCCGCCGGATTGGTTCCTTCCGGGACGGGAGTTTTCCAGCGAAAATTATGTGGAGATTCTTAAGGATTTTTGGAATCAATGAACCCGGACAATGGCCCTTTGGACACCATTTTTCATATACTATATCGATTCGAGGTGTTCGCCATGGGCTTCGGTAACCTCCGCCAGTTCCTAAAAAAGATTGGGGAGCGTTTCTTGAAAAGAAGTCTAAACCCCAACACCGTATTGGATACGGTTTCATTAAAACTCTGGGGCCTGTCCATTCAGGTTACCCGGGAGTTACGGCCGGATATTCCCTATGAATTAACCGTGGTCATCCCCAGGGTAGAACTGCGTAAACAACCAGGTACCGTTCCCGGCCGGTCCGGCCTGGAAATCAACTTAAACAGCATTACCATCGCCCATTCCCCGCGGTTTGAAGGAACTGAACCGGGCCGCAGACAATTGCCGGATCCGGCGTTAACCCGGCCCAGACCCGATCCCCCCAACACCCAATAACGATCAATCCAAACAGGATAATCCCAATAAAAAAGGGGGCGTTTGTACCCCTTACTGGCCTTCCTGCCACGCTAAAACCACCCGGTAGGGCAACGTACCCCCGAAGATATCCAACGCACTGCCAATGGTTAAGTCCACTTTACCCCGGCCCAACCTCTTCACTAGCTCCAAGTCTTCCAAATTTCGGGCTCCTCCAGCATAGGTTACGGGAATCGGCGCCCATTCTCCCAATAGTTGAACCAACTCCTCCTGAACTCCCTGACGCTTGCCTTCCACATCAACTCCATGGATCAAAAACTCGTCACAATATCCGGCAAGATCCTCCAGAGTCTCCCGATTTACAACACACGAAGTAAAGGTTTGCCACCGATCCGTGACCACATAATAGACTCCATCTTTCAAACGGCAGCTCAGATCCAGAACCAACCGTTCCCGGCCTACGGCTGCCACCATCTTATCCAACCGTATCGGATCTAGCTCTCCATTGCTGAAGATATATGAAGTCACGATCACATGGGAGGCTCCTGCCTCCAGATACTTTTCAGCATTCTCGGGATTGATCCCGCCGCCGACCTGCAATCCTCCGGGATAAGCCCGGAGCCCCTGTAATGCCGCATCCTCATTCCCAGGGCCCAGCATGATGATATGCCCGCCGGTCAATCCATCCCGCTTAAAAAGTTCAGCATAATATGCAGCATCCTGCTCCGCCACAAAATTCTCAATCAAACCGTCAGCTGTATCCGTCAATGTTCCCCCGACGATTTGCTTCACCTTCCCCTGATGCAAATCAATACACGGCCTAAACTTCATACCGTCCCATTCCTCCGAAGCACCAAAAATATACCTTCATTATATCAACCTTAGGAACGGGGAACAACGAAAATTCGCAAGAGAAGAATTAGGAGACAGGAGCCAGTAGTTAGTTAACAGAGTCGGCTCGGGTACTGGGTGCTAGGTACTAGGTTTAGGCAGGAACGCTACGCGTTCCTCCATAACCCAGAACCCAGGACCTAGAACCTCGAACCCTTATAACCAGCTAAACCCGGAACACAAAACGCGAAACAAATACTCTATAAACTATGCACTATGAACAATAATCCAAAGCCATCACCTCGTACCCATTAACGCGGTAAATACCGCTCGCCGCCGATCATCGGTTCATAGGGCCGCTCTATCATCTCAATCCGGCCGGTCTCCGGGTTACGCCTGGAATTGATGAACTTCAGCCAATTGAAGTCATCCCGGTTTGGATAATCGCTTCGGCTTTGAAAAGCCGGCCAACGGGTTTCCTTCCGATAGTCCAAATGTTCCACCAGGTGTCTCGCCACATCAATCCGATCGATCACTTCATGACATTGGAGCAACTGATGCCAATCCTCAGCAACTAGATAATCGACTTGTTCACCCAGGCGCTCCAATAACCTACGGGCGATGGCCAGCTCTGCCTGATTCACTTCATAAAATTTACTGATGCCTCCGGCGTACTCATCCATGATCTTTTGAAGCCGTTCCTCCATTTCCGCTGCAGTCACTCCCGACTGTCCATCCCGGAAGCGCCGATAAGGCCGATAGATCCGCTCCAGTTTATCCTCAAAGGCCATCTGCACCGGCGGTTCCCCAATTCGTCCGGAACGGAGATCCCCGACGACTGCCCGGGCGGCGATCACCCCTTCAGCCCAACATCCGCTGACAAATTTGTAAGGATAGCCACCGGCTACATCACCGGCTGCATACAACCCGGCCAGCGTCGTCCGGCGTTCCCGATCGACCCAGTATCCAGCCTGACAATGGCCTCCCATCACATAAGGCTCCGTCCCGCAAACCTCAACCGGCTCCTTTGACGGATCAAAGCCATTAGCAGCCCATTGCAATACAATTCCAGGATACATATCCAGATAGGCCTCCTTAAGGGCCCGGACCTGTTCCGGCTGTAAATGACGGGTATCCAAATAACAGGGCCCTCGCCCCTCCTTCACTTCCTGCGTAGGACCGAAAACCCGAAGACAGGTGGGCGAACCTTCGCCCCCGAAATGGCCAAAACGGGTTTTCATAAACTGCTCGCCGTAGGCATTGAGTTGCCGTGCCCCGAATCCTAACGCCAGCGTACCGGTGGGACAGATCATATCCTTGGTACGAAGGGCAATAAACCGCATTTCCAAACTGGTGAACTCCGCACCGGCCCGGATTCCCATAGCATAACCGGCTCCGGTGTTAAAGGGGGGATACCACATTTTATGCGCAGCCAGGCCCGGATTGTTGGGACGGTACAATCCGGCAGCGCCGCCGGTGCAACAGATGACCGCTTTCGCTTCAATTACCCAGCAGACCCCGTCCCGGACATTAAAGCCGATAACGCCGCAAACCTGCCCGTCTCTCACCAAATAGTCTACGCCGTTGATCCGGTTGAGCACTTCTACTCCGGCCGTTTTTACCGCCTTTGCCAAAATCGGTTTCAGCGATTCACCGTTGATTTTAATGTTCCAGCGGCCTCTGGGCTGATATCGGCCACTGGAGTCTTTTTGGATCCGGAGTCCCCATTGCTCAACTTTGGCTACTACCCGGTTGATCTCTTCTGCCGCCGAATAGACCAAATCTTCACGAATGAGGCCCATCGCATCATAACGAACATATTTGGTAAACGACTCCGGCGTTTCTCCAGGATTTAAATAGGCATTGATGGCATTCATCCCTGCTGCCAGACAACCGCTCCGTTGAATATTGGCCTTTTCAACAACCAGCACTTCCAACTCAGGCGCTAGTTCTTTGAGAGTGACCGCTGCCATACACCCGGCCGTCCCGCCACCCAGGACGACCACATCCGTTTCCTTGCGAATGATCGTTGGTTCAAACTTCAAATGAAAACACCCTCCTTCATCCTTTTACTCTATGCCAAAGGCCTTAGGAGGGTGTCTTTTGATGATAACTTTATGAATTTACTTCCGCTGATTCAAGCTCATGTTCCACTTCATAGTGATTGGATTTCAACACCTCAATTTCGGTAATCCGCCAAATATTCCGCACCGGCTTTAGCGTAAACCGATCTTCCCTCTCCATATACTGGGTCTTTTTCCCCATATTGATATGGAGTTTATAAACGATGTCATACTGATACTTCTCGGCTGTTTCCAAAATCGGCTTGATCTGCAGTTCATCGATGACAATTTTTAACCGGCCTTCCGGAGTCACCTCGGACGCCATTTGGACGTTCATCACATGTATATTGGAGACCATCCCTTCCAGGCTGTTTTTAGCCTTATGCAGGGTTTCCCCCATCAATGGTACATTATTGGTCCGGACCGCCTCAAAATAGAAGTTAACGACCTGAGCTGGTGTATGTTCCTTGGTAATCACCGGTTCCGCCCGGAACTCCAGAGTCAGGAAAATACCGACTGCCAGAACAGCAAGGACAGTAAGGCAGATGACACCGTACCGCCGGAACCAGAGCCAAACCTTTTCTCGGGATTGATGCCGTTTTAAACTCTGTCCGGCCTTGGCCGAGTATGCTTGCGCTTCTGCTCCGGATACAATGCACCTCTGATTATCTATTAACCGCGAAAGCTCGGTTATTATCGTTTCCAGAGTTGGCCGTTCTCCCGGGTCCACCGAGAGGGATTTAACGATCAACCCACTCAGCTCAGGACTTAAATAGGGCTGAAGGGTTCGGGGTTCAACCACTTTGCCTCGTAATACCTGGGCAATACGATCGGCGTCATTGCGGGCATTAAAAGGATGAGTCCCGGTAAGCAGCTGATAGGCGATGACGCCCCAACTATACACGTCAGCAGCTTTTCCCCAAGCTTCACCCCGGATCACTTCCGGCGACAGATCATACCGGTAATCCGTGCCGCCAATCCATGAACTTAAATAATTCATCACCAACGGATCTTGAAGGACCAACTCTCCGGCCCCATCCTGCCACAACATCCCCCGGCTCAGCCCGCCGATGGCTCGTCCTTGACGATGAAAAGCGTTCATAATCTTTAAAATCCGTAATAACCCCCGACAGGCATCCTCCAAACTGGCAGGGGTGAAGGCTTGCCCGTTCAGTTCAGTTTCCGAGCGAATTAAATAATAATCTTCCCCTTCTCTGATAAAATCGCGATACTTCAGTAAACCTGTTTCATTGATCTGAGCCTGTTCGGCAATTTTTTGCTGAACTCCGGTGAGAATCTCCCGCCGATTATTGTCTTTCGGCCGAATGGCAAACTCTATTTTATCGGCAATCCAGTGTTCCCCATCTTCAGTTGTTGCCACCAGCCGGCCGGACTGGTCAGAAATGATATGGTATTTCAACCGGGTCACCTCATTTTACTAGCATTTTTTTACATCTTCCGAGATAATCATTGATCTTAACGTTTTTTTCGCAAAATAATTCCCAAAACCCTCTTCACAATACCCTTAATTCAATAATGAATTATTAATTCTATGTATCCAATGGATAATCCGGCAGGAGTAGACCGATGAAACGCGAATAATCAACAGACTATCCTGCGTGCAATCAAACCGTTAGGCAAATTGTAAATCGAGGTGAATAAGGATGAAAGAAAAAGAACATGTGGTTATAACCGTCATGGGTCAAGACCGGGTGGGAATCGTGGCTGCAGTTTCCCAAGCCCTGGCTCAATATAATGCCAATATTATCGACATCAGCCAAACCATCCTTCAGGATATTTTTGCCATGATCCTTTTAGTGGACATTTCCGGCGCCACTAAAAATTTGGT
>JAKOTQ010000042.1 GCA_029776205.1 Bacillota bacterium
CCTGAAAACCGGATATATGTGCTCAAGCCGAAAGAAACTCTGTGGCGTTTGGCAAAAAGGT
This sequence comes from Bacillota bacterium, assembly GCA_029776205.1. Taxonomy (GTDB): domain Bacteria; phylum Bacillota; class UBA4882; order UBA8346; family UBA8346; genus JAKOSX01. The sequence goes on from JAKOTQ010000042.1 coordinate 62, forward strand.
ATGGGACGACCGTTGAGGTTTTAATGGAATTGAATAATATTACGGATTATACCGCCTTGGAAATTGGGCAGCAGATCGTTCTGCCGGTGTCAGTTGATCAGGTGGTAGATCCGCGGTTCTAGAGAATAGAGTCGCTAAACTGCAAAAAAGACTATTGCATTAAAGTATGCAATAGTCTTTTTTGATTTTAACCTCATCCACCGTTGCTGGTTTTGTTCAATTTTTTCATTTCGTTCCGGAGGTTTTGTAGGTCACTCAGACACCCGTCCTGGTTTTTGGTTTTAAGGTTAGTTTGTAGTTTGGTGTAAATCAAATCAAAGGCGGTCATCTCGCGTAGAGATTTACCATCCGGTTCGTCAGGACGGTAACGGGCCATCTTCACCCCAAGTTCGTTTCCTTCCCGGTTCGCGGTGTCCCAATCTTTTTTCTTTACAGCTTGCTCTATCGTTGAAATCTGTTTAAGCAAATCTTCTTCTGATAAACTTTCGGTTCCGGGAATGTTCTTCGTTGGAGATTGTGGGTTCTTAGTGGTATTGTTCATCTTCTTTTGAGTTTGATTTTGATTAGGCCGAACCGGTGCAGGACGGGTTCTGTCTTCTGAGAACAGGTTACATCCTGCTGTCAGAAGGGTTAATGCCAGAATTAAGGTTAGGGCAGTGATTCTTAAATAACGCATGGTTTCACCTCCTTTAGTGGTATTTTTATTGTGCCTTAGAAAAACTTTTTTAACCTGTTGATGAAAAGAAACTAATGGTAGAACTGGTAATGAGTTAGTGAATAAAGGGTCGTTCAATTTTGAAATGCCAAGGGTGGACATGATTCCAAACCTAAAAAGCGGACTTATACTGTATATGGAGTACTCGGCTACCGAAGCAAACAGCCATTAAAAGCAAGGAGGAGCAAGCGATGACCGTAGCTGGAAATGGAAGTGAACTGGCTATCGAAGGAATAGTCGGGAAAGCTGATTTTACCGGCAGAACGATGGAGCAGATAAATGAAAATAAAGAAGAATCTTTTGGAAGGTGGGCCATTAAAATTCAAAATATCAGTAAGTCCTTTGAGGTCCGTGGCAAAGAAAGGATTGAGGCCATTAAGGACATCAATCTTTGGATTGAACCGGGAGAATTTGTGTGTTTAGTGGGTCCCTCAGGATGCGGGAAAAGCACCTTGTTGAATATTATCGCCGGATTGGAACAACCGGATTCCGGAACGGTGGAAAGTTGCCCGGTGAATGGAGACGGATGTGCTCCGCAGGGAAACCGACTGTTAATTTTTCAAGAATCGGCTCTGTTCCCCTGGTTAACGGTTTTTGATAATGTCGCTTACGGGCTGAAACTTCGCCATACACCAAAGGAAAAATGTGAACAGCTGGTTCATTCGTATTTGGAGTTGGTTGGATTGTCGCATTTTAAGAAAGCGTATATTCACCAATTGTCAGGCGGAATGAAACAGCGGGTGGCGTTGGCCCGGGCATTGGTGTTGGATCCGGAAATTTTACTTATGGATGAACCTTTTGCAGCCCTTGATATTAAAACTCGAAAAGACATGTATCAGTTGCTTTTGAAAATCTGGAAAGAGACGGGGAAAACGATTCTATTTATTACACATAATGTGGATGAAGCGTTGATTTTAAGTAGCCGGGTGGTGGTGATGAGTTCCCGGCCGGGATTGATCAAACGGGAATACCGGATGGAAATGGGGTATCCCCGAATGGTTGAAAGTGCTCCCATGCAAAAAATCAGGTGTGAGATTTTGCAGGCCTTTATCGATCATCCGGCATCCGAAGTTCAGGGAGGATTATCCGATGAAACGGTGGATGAATAGGATCATATTTTATGCGGGACTGTTGGTGGTTTGGTTTCTTATCGGTGAGTTAAAGATATGGCCTGATTATTTTGTGCCAACTCCGGTTGGCGTTTGGCAAAGCTTTATGGATGGTTTGAGCGATCGTAGTTTTTTTATCGGTACGTTAGCCAGTTTAAAACGGATTGGGATCGGATATGGTATCTCGGCAGGTATAGGGGTTATTCTCGGTATTATTACCGGACGTAACCAATTTTTAGATGAGACGCTGGGTTCATTGCTCACCGGGTTGCAGTCTTTGCCTAGTGTTTGCTGGTTACCGCTGTCAATCTTATGGTTCGGTCTGAATGACGCAGCCATCATTTTTGTCGTGGTGATGGGGGCGCTGTTGGCTATTGCTACGGTTACCATTTCGGGTGTGAAAACCATAACTCCCATATATATCAAAGCTGGTAAAAATATGGGGGCTAATGGATTTAAGCTTTTGACCACTATTTTAATTCCTGCAGCTTTACCATCCATTATCAGCGGGTTGAAACAGGGCTGGTCCTTTGCATGGCGGGCATTGATGGCCGGTGAATTGTTGTATGTCAGCATTGGCCTGGGGCAGCTACTGATGCTAGGACGTGAGCTTAATGATATGAACCGGCTTATTGCAGTGATGCTGGTACTGATTTTCATTGGATTGGTTTTTGATCGGCTGGTGTTTGCCAATTTGGAAATAGCCGTCCGACGGCGGTGGGGATATGAACATTAAGGGAGAAATATTTGACTAAGTAAAAATACTCCTCGTCAAAGGGAGTATTTTTTATTTTGCCTTGACAGCTGTATCTTGATACAATATAGTAAATATGGAATTGATTTTCACATCGTGAAAAATGGAGTATTCAGGATACATTAACCGCAAACATTGACACCGAATACATATTTCCGTAATATGGAGAAGTGAAATTGGTTTCCACGATATGAAAAATATGTTCCGTCAAAGCGTAAGCTTTTAGGATAATTCAATCAGAAAGGCGGTTTTATTCGATGTCATTAACGTCGCAAGTGCTGGAACAAGTGATGAAACGAAATCCGAATGAACCCGAATTCCACCAAGCTGTTAAGGAAGTTTTGGAATCTTTGGAGCCGGTTTTGGAAAGACATCCGGAGTATGCCAAAGCTGGAATTTTGGAACGAATCGTTGAACCCGAACGGGTAATTATGTTCCGGGTTCCCTGGGTGGACGATAGTGGGAAGGTTCAAGTAAACCGGGGGTTCCGGGTGCAATTTAACAGTGCAATCGGGCCATATAAAGGCGGGTTGCGGTTCCATCCTTCTGTAAATTTGGGAATTATTAAGTTTTTAGGGTTTGAGCAAATTTTCAAAAACTCTCTTACTGGTTTGCCCATTGGCGGCGGTAAAGGCGGTAGCGATTTTGACCCGAAAGGTAAATCCGACGGTGAAATCATGCGGTTTTGCCAAAGCTTTATGACAGAATTGTATCGCCATGTCGGCGCAGATGTGGATGTTCCTGCCGGAGACATCGGTGTTGGTGCCCGGGAGATCGGTTATATGTATGGCCAATACAAACGGATTACCAATTTATATGAAGGCGTGCTTACCGGGAAAGGTTTAACCTATGGAGGAAGTTTGGCCCGGACTGAAGCTACCGGTTATGGTCTTTGCTACTTTGTCGACGAAATGATTAAAGCGAAGGGTAAATCTTTTAAAGGAGCCAGGGTTATCAGCTCCGGTTCAGGAAACGTATCCATCTACGCTACGCAAAAGGTTTACCAGTTAGGCGGTAAAGTGGTTGCGATGAGCGATTCCAACGGATATATTTATGATCCGGAAGGAGTTAACTTGGATACTATCCGGCAGATTAAAGAAGTTGAACGGAAACGGATTAGTGAATATGTGAAGTATCATCCCCATGCAACTTATACCGAAGGCTGCAGCGGTATCTGGACGGTTAAATGTGATATTGCTCTTCCAAATGCTACCCAAAATGAAATTAACAAAGAATCAGCTGAAATTCTGGTGAAAAATGGTTGTTGGGCTGTTGGGGAAGGTGCGAATATGCCGTCAACTCCTGAAGCCATTGAGGTCTTCCAGAAAAACGGCGTATTGTTTGCACCGGCTAAGGCAGCTAATGCTGGCGGTGTGGCGACCTCCGCATTGGAAATGACCCAAAACAGTATGCGACTTTCCTGGACCTTCGAAGAGGTCGATGCCAAACTGAAACAAATCATGGTTAATATTTACAAGAATGCCAGTGCTGCTGCTAAAGAATATGGTTATGAGGGCAATCTGGTGGTTGGCGCCAATATTGCCGGATTTAAGAAAGTGGCCAATGCAATGTTAGCTCAAGGCGTTGTGTGAGATGTTTTGGAAAGAGCCGAGGTGTGAAGCCAAGGCTCTTTTTTTATTTATCGCTGCTTTATTGAGAGGGATGTTTTTGTCTTTGGTAAACAAGGTTATACTAAAACATGAGATATATCCAGGGAACTGGTACTTTTGACTGCTTTCAAAATGTTCCTTCCATGACGTGAATGACGGGATTATTATCAGTGTTAATCTGGTACTGCTTTGGATAGTTTGCGTTATAGGGAAATAGTTTACGGACCGTGGCCAGACCCATAGGTCGACGGATGGAGGGTTCTATGTCCTGTGCCAGATTAGTAACGGCAGCCGGGTTGCTGGAATATGTCTGTAATGGAACGAAAAGGCTGCGAAAAGGTTGACAGTTTTTTGATGGAAGTATACATTAAAGATAAGAAAGAGAAGGTTTTGCAAAGAGGTAAGCCGATGGTTGAGTTTCGAAAAGCAAACTGGTCTGATCTGGAACAAGTTTTGGACTTGATCGAAAAAGGTTTTTCGGTACAACAGAACTCGGTAAATTACCAGGAAGGTAAGGTGCACCGAGTTTTATTTTCATATTTATACAGCCGGCCGTCATGGCGTCCTGATCATTTGTGGTTGGCTGAAGAGGATAATCAGATTATTGCGGCGGTTGGCGTGTTTCCTCAGGAACTATCGTTTGAAGGGGTTCGAATACCGGTTTGGGCCGTATCTCCGGTAGTTACTCATCCCGATCATCGGGGGAAACGGGCGGCGGTTGGATGTATGGAGCAGATGTTTTATGATTTAAAAAATTCAGGCGTCCCTGCTGTTTTTCTCTGGGGGATACCAAATTATTATCCGAAGTTTGGATTTGTTCCGGCATTGGCCCGCTATCAAACACGGATCACTCGAAAACAGGTCAGACGGTTTGAAGTAGCGACAGGTCGCTTTAGGGAAGTGGTGCCGGAGGATTTGCCGGTTTTAGCGAAGCTTTATACCTCTTTTAACAGAAAGTATTGGTTACAGCCGTTTCGGACGGAAAGCTGGTGGATGGAACGGGGCAACGAATGGGATATTGAGGACGGAGATATTAAAGAGGTTCCGTTTCCAAAAAAGGAAAATTTTAAGGTATGGGAGAACTTAAAGGGTGAAATTACCGGATATTTGTATATGCAGCCGGATCATGTCCGTCAGCGGATTTATCTTCCGGAATCCGTAGCGAGTGACTTAGTGACAGCTAAACAGATGGTCGGTCAGCTCATGGAAGCGTTACCGGATGAAGTCACTTTGGTTATCCGGGGGACGCCGGAACATTATATGAATATGGCAGCTTTTGAACTGGGCGGGACTCATGTTTGTCCGTCACCGTTAGCAGGCATGATCAAAGTGTTGGACTGGGCATCTTTTTTGACAGTATTAGAGCCGGTACTGCAGCGGCGTTTATGCGGATTTGGTACTTTTTCCGGAGTATTAAAGTATAGTATGGACGGTCAAACTATCCGGTTTGAAATAGAAGCAGGAAAAGTCCGGATTCAGTTAACCGGCCCGAAATTCATATCCGGAGCACTGAATGTGAAATTATCCCGTCTGATTTTAGGGATTTACAATGACGAGGATTGGCAGTATCTGTCCGGTGATGCGGTGGCTTTCATCGGGCCGGTATTATTTCCGCGGAAATATCCGTTTATTTGGGATGTCAACTATCTGTACTAAAACGATTTGTCGGAAATTATTGAGGCACGGGAGATGGTAACTTGGGTCAATTGGCGTTAACCGGTGCAGTGGTCCTTACTCCTTTCGTTATGATTGAGGATGCTGTGATATTGATTAATGGGAAACGGATTAAGGCGCTAGGCAGCCGGGATCGGGTTGAAATTCCTGCGGATTACCGCGAAATCTCATTGGACGGATATTTGATTGCTCCGGGTCTGATTGATCAGCATGTTCATGGCTGCGGCGGGGCAGAGGTTATGTCCGGTAAGGCCGATGCTTTGAGGGATATGGCCCGTTTTCAAGCGGTGCATGGTGTGACTTCGTTTTTGGCAACAACCATGTCCGGCAGTAGGGATCAGTTGGTTGCGGTGGCCCGGGCTTATCATGAACTTCAGGAAGATAATTATAAAGGAGCCCGGTGTCTAGGGCTTCATTTAGAGGGGCCTTATTTATCCAACCGATTTTCCGGCATCCATTCCCCTTACCATTTGCGGAGTGCGACGTTGGAAGAAGTTACGACGCTGAACCGGATCAGCGGTAATGGCATCAAGATGGTGACGATGGCTCCGGAGGTCCCGGGTGTTCTGGAGCTGGCAAAGGAATTATCCAATGCAGGTATAATTTGTTCCATCGGGCATAGCGATGCAGATTATGCTACAGCCCAAAAAGCAGTCGACGAGGGATTTTCCTGCGTTACCCATTGCTTCAATGGAGTCCGCCCCTTTCATCATCGGGAGCCGGGGGTCGTGGGAGTGGCGTTGACTGATGATCGGCTTCGTATCGAATTGATTGCGGATGAACATCATCTTCATCCGAATACGGTGATGTTAGCCTGGAAAATGAAAGGGTTTGAACGAATTATCTTGGTTTCGGATGCAATGGCTCCTGCTGGTTTGGTCGATGGTAATTATAATACAGCAATGGGTGAGTTGAGCCTGGTGGACGGCAGATTGACTGACAGTATGGGGAGACTGTCCGGAAGTGCTATCACGTTAGAACAGGCTGTTAAGAATTTTTGGGATTATACCGGATGCGAATTGACTGATGCGTTTCGGGCAGCGACTTATAATCCGGCGAGACTGTTGGGGATAAACAAACGTAAGGGCAGTTTGTATCCTGGTAAAGATGCGGACCTGATCGTTTTAACACCGCAATTGGACGTGGTGATGACAATGGTAGAAGGCGAAATAATCAGCGGAATCATTGCTGTAGATTGAGGTACTTATGAAAATACTGGCTATTTCGGATGTAGAGGAAAAGGTACTTTATGAAGAGACGAAACGCGAGAAAATTGGTGCGGTGGATTTGATCATTTCCTGTGGTGATTTGGAAGTTGATTATTTATCTTACATATCTACCGTTTATGGGGCGCCCCTTTTTTATGTTAGAGGGAATCACGATAAAATGATGACCGACCAGATATCCTGCGGTGAAAATCTTCATGGGCGGATTGTCCGGTATAAATCCTTGCGTATGATGGGCTTTGAAGGGGGCCCTTATTTTAGCGGGGACGGGATCGAATATACAGAGTCTCAGATGAATATTCAGACTTCATTAGCCATCTTAAAGTCAAAATTCATCGGAAAACCCGATATTGTCGTTGCTCATACCTCCCCGCGAGGGATCCATGAGGGTGGAGATTATACCCACCGGGGGTTTTCCGGGTTCATTCGGATCATTGATAAATTACAACCGCGCTTTTTTTTGCACGGTCATACTCATTTAAATTACGGACGTAATTTACCTCGGGTGACCAAGGTGAAAGGTACGACTGTTATCAATGTTTATGGTTATTATGTGGTCGAATGTTAAGTGGAGGTGAGTTGAGATCGCCGAACGTGTAAATCGTTTTTTGCAGCGATATGAGAAGGAAGGCCTAAAGCAAATCAAGTATCGAGGCATTGAGCAGATTCCGGTGAAACGGATTGTCGGGAGTGTGAATCGTTGGCGGGATTTTGACAATCGTTTTCGTACCGGTGATGCGGATCAGATGAAATTAAATTCGATCATGAAAGCGTTCAACGACGGGATTATTTTACCGCCGATTTCTGTTTATAAGATACGGGATGATTATTATGTAATTGACGGCAATCACCGGGTGACGGTGGCTAAAAGAATTGGGCAAATCGATATTGATGCGGAAGTGTATGAACTTTTGCCTCCCGGGGATTCGTTGGAACACCGCTTGTGGCGGGAACGATCGTTGTTTGAGATTAAAACCGGGATTACGGTTGATTTTAGTGAGATTGGTGCATATGAACGGCTTTATGTTTATTTGCGGCTTTATGCTAAACAGACCAACAAAAAGAATGGGACTAACTTTAAAATTAAGGAATTACATAAACAATGGCATGAAGAGATTTACCAACCAATTATCCGGATGATCGAAAGTGAACGCTTAGATGAATGTTTTCCAATGCATACCCGGGATGATTTGTTTCTCTTCATATTACATCATCAAATAACGAAATCCCGTTTGCAGGGACGTTCCATTGATCTGACAGAAGCAATGGCAGCCTTTGTGCAGCGCCCCGGCGGTTTGGAAGCGAAACTATCAGCGCTTTTCAAAGGATTTGTTTTTAAGAAGAGATGTACTATGTTTTGTGAAGGATGCCAAAATGTTTGCCCTGAGGGATTAATTTGTATGGAAGATGGCCGGTTGGCGATTGATGAACGTTGTGGTGGCTGCGGTAAATGCACGGAGGCTTGTCCGGAAGCCAATCTTGAGGCCTACGAGTATCAAGCGTCATCTCCTACTGAAATGGGGAAGGCAAAGTAGATGGATCAGTCTTCAAAGTTGAATTATTTGGCTAATATCCCGGCCGATCCTGATAAAAAGCTCATTTTATTGCGGTTGGGATACCGTTCAAATATAACAGTCTTAAGTGAGGCAGACCAGAGTCGATTGGATGAAGGGATTCGGCTTGGGTTTTCATTATGTCACAATCAGGGAGTCTGGATCCGGATGGAGATCGTCCGGCGGAGCCGGGAAGGAATCGAACTGGAAAACGGACTGTTCATAAAAAGCAGTAATTTAGCCAGGTTGTTGGAACATAGCGACCAGATGGTTATAATGGCGGCAACGGTTGGGCCGGAGGTAACTGACCGGATAGCAACAGAGGTCGCTCAAGGTAAAGCTTCTTTGGGGGTTGTTTTGGATGCGGTTGCTTCCGAAGTTGCCGATGCCTGCCTGGATTATATGGTCCTCTTCATCAATAAGATGTTGCGAAAAGAAGGCCGGTTATTGACGAAGCACCGTTACAGTCCGGGATATGGGGATCTTCCCCTTGAATATCAAAAAGACTTATTTGCGCTGTTGCAATTGGATAAGCTTGGGGTGGCGATCACTGAACGCTGCCTGTTAGTGCCCGAAAAATCAGTAATCGCCATCAGTGGTATCGAAAGGATCGGATGAGATGATACGGGAAGAATTTAAGGCTTTATGCAATAAAAAAGTCGTGCTTTTGGATGGTGCTACCGGAACGGAGCTGCAGAAAAGAGGAATGCCGGCGGGCATATGTCCGGAAAAATGGGTGGCGGCACACCCTGAGGCATTGATAGATATTCAATCCCAATACCTGAGTGCTGGTTCGGATATTATTTATACTTGTACTTTTGGTGCCAATCGGCAGAAATTGGCCGAATTTGGGTTAAGAGGAGAAGTGTGTGAACTGAATGCTCAGTTAGCCCGTATTTCAAGGCAGGCTGCTGGCGGGAAGGCCCTTGTTGCCGGGGATATTGGATCTACCGGTTTACTGGTGGAGCCCTTTGGCTCACTGCCCTTTGAAGAAGCGGTAGCTATCTATAAAGAACAGGTCGCCGGTTTGCTCCAAGGGGGCGTGGATCTGTTTGTTATCGAAACCATGATCGATATTCAAGAAGCCCGGGCAGCTTTAATTGCAGTGAAGGAAAGCTGTGATCTACCGGTTATGGTGACGATGACCTTTGATGAAGATGGCCGGACGTTAACCGGTACAGACCCGGTGACAGCCCTAATTACTCTTCAAAGTTTGGGAGCTGATGCTGTAGGGTGCAATTGTTCGACCGGCCCGGATCTGATGGCAGATTTTATTGCAAAGATGAAGCCTTATGCCAAGGTACCGCTCGTTGCAAAACCCAATGCCGGATTACCCAAGCTGGTAGAGGGGCGGACGGTATTCGACATGAGTGCTGAAACGTTTGGCGGTTTTGCGGCGCGGTTGATTGAGGCGGGGGCCGATCTGATCGGCGGTTGTTGCGGGACAGCTCCGGAATATATTAAAGAACTGAAGCTGCGGACAGCCGGAATTGGGAGAAAAGAATGGTATCCGTTGCCTTTTAGTGCTGTAACCTCGGCGCGGAAGACGGTGTTTGTCGGGGCCGATCTTCCGGTTACGGTAGTCGGTGAACGGATTAATCCCACCGGCAAAAAGGCGTTGCAGGCAGAGTTGGCCGAAGGCAAACTAGGCGAGGTGCGTCGTCTTGCTTTGGCGCAGATCGAGGCTGGTGCTTCGATTTTAGATGTTAATGTGGGAATGGGCGGTATCGATGAACAGGCGATGATGGTGAAGGCTATATCGGTCTTATCAGCTCAGGTCGAAACGCCATTATGCATTGACTCCGCTTCGCCGGAAGTGATCGAAGCAGCGCTTCGGATCTACCCTGGGCGGGCGTTGATCAATTCGATTTCAGCCGAAACGGGTAAAATGAAGAAACTGTTGCCGATTGCCGCCAAATATGGGGCGATGTTTGTTTTGCTGCCTTTAGGAGATGAGGGGATCCCGAGTACGGCTGAAGGACGCATTCCTTTAATTCAGCGGGTGATTGATGAAGCGGAACTTTTAGGTTTCACCGTTCAGGATATCGTTATTGACGGACTGGTAATGACTGTTTCGGCTGAGCAGGAAGCAGCGATGGAAACTTTGCAAGTGGTCGAATGGGCCAGCTGTCATGGGCTCAACTCGATTCTCGGATTGTCCAATGTATCCTTTGGTTTACCGGAACGAATTTGGGTGAATGGAGCATTTTTGGCCATGGCTGTCGCTAAGGGGTTGACTTTAGCCATCGTTAACCCTTCGGCGGAAGTGTTGATGCATCTAAAGCTGGCATCCGATGTTTTAACAGGCCGAGATCAAAACAGTAATGAGTATATTCGGTATTTTACCTCCAAAAAGAATCCTGTGGAGAAACAAGAAACGAAATCGACCGAGATGGGGATAACCCATCAGATTCATCGGGCTGTGGTAACGGGTCAAACAGAAGGTGTTGCAGAATTAATCGAAAAGGCGTTAACCGAAGGTTTTGCCCCGCAAACGATTGTGCATGAATATTTGATTCCGGCCATTAACTATGTGGGAGAATTATTTGAGAAGAAGCAGTACTTTTTACCGCAATTGATTCAAAGTGCGGAAACGATGAAAGCTGCTTTTGAACATTTAGAACCTTATTTGCAGAAAGAAACGGCAACTGCCAACGATGCGCCGACTATTGTTTTGGCGACTGTAAAAGGAGATATTCACGATATCGGCAAAAATATTGTCGGGTTGATGTTGCGCAATCATGGTTTTATTGTTTGTGATCTGGGCAAAGATGTGGATGCTGAGGTCATTGTGGAGAACGCGATTCAAACTGGGGCAGTGTTAGTCGGATTATCGGCGTTAATGACTACGACCATGATTGAGATGAAAAAAGTGATTGAATTGGCCCGGGCTAAAGGTTTAACGTGCAAATTTATAATCGGAGGGGCTGCGGTTGATCAGGCTTTCGCAGATGCTATCGGTGCGGATGGTTATGCTGCGGATGCCCATTATGCTGTGAAGCTTGCAAAGCAATTATCAGGATTAAAATAAAGTATTGAATAAAAAGTTGAAAAATATCTATTGACATCTTTTTTTATCTATGTTAACCTAAATAAGCTGTTGCGACACAGTCAAACAAAAAATAAAAAACAACATGAAATACCAATTGACAAAACAACAGCTTGCTTGATATAATATTAAATGCGCCGCGGGACAACGCGGCAAACAATTTGAACCTTGAAAACTGAACAGTAATGAAGATTGGTAAGTCTTCAAGAAAAAACACGAAACCTGTCAATGGTATCTGGTTGAGAAACCAGATGCGGTTGAAGAAGTAAAAGAGCTAAGTCAAAGCTCTGTAAAATGAAATGAATCCTGTATTGGCCAGGCATACCTGGCTGGTACGGTGAGGAATAAAAGATTTTATGGAGAGTTTGATCCTGGCTCAGGACGAACGCTGGCGGCGTGCTTAATACATGCAAGTTGAGCGGAGCTAAGAGTGAGCTTGCTTATTCTTAGTCGAGCGGCGGACGGGTGAGTAACGCGTGGGCAACCTGCCCTCTAGTCTGGGATAACAGTTCGAAAGGACTGCTAACACCGGATATACTTACTGAGGGGCATCTCTTAGTAAGGAAAGTTTACGCTAGAGGATGGGCCCGCGTCCCATTAGCTAGTTGGTGAGGTAACGGCTCACCAAGGCGCCGATGGGTAGCCGACCTGAGAGGGTGACCGGCCACACTGGGACTGAGACACGGCCCAGACTCCTACGGGAGGCAGCAGTAGGGAATTTTCCGCAATGGGCGAAAGCCTGACGGAGCAACGCCGCGTGAGGGA
>JAKOTQ010000021.1 GCA_029776205.1 Bacillota bacterium
ATCCGCTTCACAAAAAAGTGACAACAAATGGATTGAATTTTTTAAAAGCGAGCGGTTGCATTTTTTGGTGGGAGTGTTGATTGCGTTCGTTGGAATTTTTATTTTTCTTTCCATAGTTTCGTTCTTTTTTACCGGAGCCGCCGATCAAAGTAAGGTGCTCAACCGTTCTTTTGTCGAATTGGTCAACGATAAGGATTTGCAGATAGAGAATTGGACGGGTGTGGGAGGCGCTTTCGTAGCCGAACGACTGGTTAATGGAGGGTTTGGGATTTTTTCGATTCTCATTGCATTTTTTTTCGTGTATGCAGGTCTTCTTTTGATGAAAGTTTCGAATTTTTCGTTTTTCAAAGCGCTTCTTGTCACGGCGCTGGGCTTAATTGGCGGATCGATAGCATGCGCTTTCGTTTTAAACAAACTTTTTCCAAAAAGCCATGTCAACTGGGGAGGCAGTCATGGCGTCAAGATAGAGCGGTTGTTGGAAAGCAGCATTGGATGGCCCGGGGTGATTTTGGTGATTGGTTTGTTTTTTATCGTTTTCTGGGTTCTTGTTCGCAAAAATTCGGTTCATGCCATCCGTCAAACGTTGGTTTATGATAAAGCGGAATCCGACACTACGGAAGAAGGCGCTTCCGATGCGCTTGCAGACAATGGGGCGGAAGGAGAGACAAGGGCCGAAACAGATGCAACGCCTTCGTTTTTGAAACGCCTGTTCGGGATAAGAAAGAAAAAGAAAAAAGAAGAAGGCGATGGAGAGGAACGAGAGACCGTTGGAGCGGACGATGCAGCAATGCAAAACGAGGAGCCTTCGTTAGTCGATAAAAACGATTTTGAGGTGGTTGTTCCCGACGATGATGACTCCGTTGCGATTCCGTCGATCGAAGTGTCGGTTCCCTCTTTCATGGAGGAAGAACGCAGAAAAGAAAGGAATGTTGAATTTTTGGATGACTATGATCCGCGAAAAGACCTTTCGTCGTTTCGTTTCCCGACATCGGATTTGCTCAAGACATACCATACGGGCAACAGAGAGGTCAACATGCAAGAGCAGAACGAGAACAAGGATAAAATCATCTATACCCTTCGCAACTACGGTGTGGAAATCACCTCCATAAAAGCCACTGTGGGGCCAACCGTAACCTTGTATGAAATTGTGCCGGAGCCGGGTGTCCGTATCTCGCGCATTCGGAATCTGGAAGACGATATCGCATTGAGTTTGTCGGCATTGGGAATCCGAATTATTGCCCCCATGCCGGGGAAAGGAACCATCGGTATCGAAGTGCCCAACAAAGAACCGCAGATTGTATCGATGCACTCGGTGATTTCTTCGAAAAAATTTCAAGAATGTACATACGATTTGCCTGTGGCGCTGGGGAAAACCATCACCAACGAGGTCTTTATTTTCGACCTGACCAAAATGCCCCACTTGTTGGTTGCCGGTGCAACCGGACAAGGAAAATCGGTGGGACTCAATGCCATCATCACTTCGTTGCTTTACAAAAAACATCCGGCCGAGATGAAGCTGGTGTTGATCGACCCGAAAATGGTGGAATTCAATATTTATTCCGCCATCGAAAGGCATTATCTTGCCAAACTGCCCAATGAGGAAAAAGCCATCATTACCGATGTAACCAACGTGACGCAGACGCTCAATTCGCTTACCAAAGAGATGGACGATCGGTACGAGCTCCTGATGCGGGCACACGTGCGCACCATCAAAGAGTATAACGAGAAGTTTGTCAAACGTCGCTTGAATCCGAATAAAGGCCATCGTTACATGCCTTATATCGTTGTGGTGATCGACGAGTTTGGCGACTTGATCATGACAGCAGGCAAAGAGATTGAAATGCCCATTGCGCGTATTGCACAAAAAGCCCGTGCCGTGGGCATACACATGGTTATCGCTACCCAGCGGCCTACGACCAACATCATCACGGGAACCATCAAGGCCAATTTCCCTGCACGTATGGCTTTTCGGGTGACCTCGCAGATCGATTCGCGTACGATTCTCGACATGAACGGCGCAAATCAGTTGACCGGCCGTGGAGATTTGCTTTTTTCGCAGGGAAGCAATCTGATCCGTATTCAGGGTGCTTTTGTGGACACTCCCGAGATTGATAACATTACGCAATTTATTGCCTGTCAGCAAGGATACGAAACGGCATATGCGTTACCCGAAGTTTCGACGGACGAGGAAGATAAACCGGGAGCGGTAGATTTAAATGAGCGTGACGTGTTGTTCGAGGAGGCGGCCAGGCTCATCGTGATTCACCAGCAGGGATCGACGTCGCTTATCCAGCGCAAGTTTTCTGTCGGTTATAATCGTGCCGGGCG
>JAKOTQ010000032.1 GCA_029776205.1 Bacillota bacterium
AAGAAAAAAGATGGATTATCCAATCTGATCGTCGAGTCTCTTAGCCTGGATCAGGTGATCCAATCCACTGAAGTGCCGGGGCTCAGCCTTTTAACCAGCGGGCCGATTCCGCCCAATCCGTCGGAGCTTTTGGGTTCTGCGAAGATGGATGATTTTCTGGCGGTGGCGAAAGAACGATTTGATCTGGTGATTTTGGATGCACCGCCGGTGTTGGCAGTAACGGATGCCTGTGTATTGGCGTCGAAGGTGGATGGGATTGCCTTGGTAATCGCTTCCGGAAAAGTTCGGCCGGAGATTGCCGCCAAGGCTAAAGATTTACTGATGAAAGCGAAAGGCCATATCCTAGGTGTAGTACTGAATCGGATCGAGATCGAAAAAGAACACGCTCATTACTATTATTACTATAGTGCGGATGATAAACAAAAGCAGGGGGCTTAATTGATATAACGTAAGCCACGAGTTGTGCTATGACATCATGTGAAATACGTAGGAGACAAGTCTGGATTAAATGATTGGGAAGTGACAAGGATATGCGGCGAAAACTGATATCAGCAGCTTTAATCCTGATGGATGCATTGATTGTAACGATTGTGTCATATTTAGCTTTCTTTATCCGTTTTGAAGGGAAAATCGACATTACACACAATCAGTTGATGCTGAGTTCTTTGCCGCTTTTAGTTTTGATACGGATCGCCATTTTTTATATATTCGGACTATATCACCGGTTGTGGCGTTATGCCAGTATCAGCGAGCTATTGGCGATTACGGCTGCAGTGACGGTGAGTTCGGTCTTGATTCTGATAGTCTCAATGATGACAGGGCGGACGTTTCCTCGCAGCATCTATATTATCAGTTGGTTTTTGAATATTTTGTTTATCGGTGCCAGCCGGATGTGTATCCGGGTCATTACTTACCTTCGATGTACTGAAGGCCAGGTCCAACAACGGGTGTTAATCGTTGGTGCCGGGGATACCGGATATCTGACTGCCCGGGAACTTCTTTTACATGGGAATTGCGGGAAGAAACTGGTGGGCTTTATCGATGATGATCGGTTGAAACAGGATCAGCGTCTGCTAGGTGTCAAGGTACTGGGCGGCCGGAAGGATCTTAAGAAAATCGTGGAAAAGATGCAGGTGGATGAGATCATTGTGGCTACGCCTTCTTTAACCGGAGAACGTTTGCGGGCTTTAATCCACGATTGCCGTCAAACCGGATGCCGGGTGAAGATGGTTCCGGCTTTGCATGAATTGATTAACGGAAAGCCAACTATGGAGCAACTTCGGGAAGTTAATCTGGAGGATTTGCTACGTCGGGAGCCGGTGAAGCTGGATCTGGACAAGGTAGCCGGTTATCTTCGGGGGAAACGGGTGTTGATCACCGGTGCTGGCGGTTCTATCGGTTCCGAACTTTGCCGGCAGGTGGCCCGGCTTCAGCCGGAAAGCCTCTTTCTCCTGGGTAAAGGGGAAAACAGCATTTACGAGATTGATCAGGAGTTGCGGGAGAAATATCCGGACTTACATATTCAACCGATCATCGCCGATGTCCGGGATCGCCGCCGGATAAGAGATATTTTTTGGCGAACCCGACCGGAAGTGGTTTTCCATGCAGCGGCACATAAACATGTTCCGTTGATGGAGCTTCAGCCGGAAGAAGCAGTATATAACAATATTTTCGGTACTAAAGTCGTAGCTGAAGCGGCATTGATGGTGAAAACCGAGATCTTTATCATGATCTCTACCGATAAAGCGATTAATCCTACCAGTGTAATGGGGGCCACCAAGCGTGTGGCTGAGCAAGTGATTCAAAGCTTGAATGGTATGGGACGGACCAAATTTGCAGCGGTGCGTTTTGGGAATGTGTTGGGAAGCCGGGGTAGTGTGGTTCCTCTTTTCCAGAAGCAAATCGCTGCCGGCGGGCCGGTGACTGTGACCCATCCGGAGATGAAACGTTACTTCATGACCATTCCAGAGGCTGTCCAGTTGGTGCTCCAGGCCGGGTCGATGGCGACTGGAGGAGAAGTTTTTGTTCTGGATATGGGCGAACCGGTGAAGATCTATGATATGGCTTGTGCCCTCATTGAGCTTTCCGGACTTCGTCCCCATACAGATGTTGAAATTCGGTTTACGGGTCTTCGTCCCGGCGAGAAACTCTTTGAGGAGCTTTTAACCGCTGAGGAAGGGACGACGGCTACCACTCACCAGAAGATTTTCATTGCAAATCTTCAGGCTGTGGATGCCAGTAAACTGGAAGATAGGCTTAACCGTCTGGTGCAAGCCCGTAGCTCGTTTGAGATTCGGAAGATTCTTGGTGAATTGGTGCCGACATATACCGGTGTCCCGGAATCGGAGGAGTTTTTGCATGAAGAACACGGTGCTGCCTTGTCTGCTGCTGCTGGGGAGAAAATGATGACGAGTTGAATGAGGAGCGAGAAACAGATGGTTTTTTCCCCTCATTTT
>JAKOTQ010000051.1 GCA_029776205.1 Bacillota bacterium
AAAAGGGAGCGGTTGTTTGTATTAGATATTATTGTGTTTTTACGGCTCTACCGGGTTCCACGCATTGGTGTCGACCCAAGCACCGCCACTGGAGGTCGGTTTGCCCAGGATCAGTTCTTTGCTGGCAAATCCGGCTTCATATTCGGCCTGAGTTAACTCATAATCCCAATCCGATTTGAGGATGTAAGGATTGCCGGAACCATCCTTAAGGTTGTAATATTTCCAACCCGTCAAAGCAGAAGCCTGGCCGTGCGGGGTGGGCTGGAAGTCATTAGCCCAGTCAAGCGTACCATTTCCGGTGATCGTACAATTCACGTAGGTGATATTGTCATAGTTGCTCTCAGTACCGGACATATCGCGGGCCAAGAAGCTGGTTCCGGTGGTTTCGATCTGGCAGTTCAGGAAGACATAACCTTTGGCATCCTGCGTACAACGGGCATGAGCGATGATGGAACCGCTTTCGATGCACTTGATTTCACAATTTTCAAACAGTGAAACAACTGCATAACCCCAGATAAAGTCGGTGCTTCCTTCGATATAACAGTCTTTGAACCAGTTATATCCTTTGGTCAGGATGGTATCCTGTTCACTGATGAACGAGCAGTTTTTAGCAACCAGATGGCCGCTGTCCCGGTTGAAGTAAATGGTTTCAGCCTGGGCATAGGTAGCTTTCTTTCCATCGTTTTGCAATGTCAGGTTAACCAAGGTAATGGTCCCGCTGGAAGCCATGTAAGCCAACGGACGCATTTGAGTACCGCTGTTAGCTTTTTCACCATTGGCATACCGGATGACAACATCTCTTCCGTATTTTGCCGAACCCATACCTTTTAACGTTACATTATAGTCTTTCTTATAGGTCAGCAATTCATAATAGGTACCCGGCGCAATTTCAATGGTCAGGTTGTTGTATTTGGTTGCCGCATCAAGAGCAGCCTGTACCGTCCGGAACATGGCTTTACTACCCTCTTTACCGTCAACCGTGACGGTATCGCCATTACTGATAACAGGTTCAGCTTTGGTAGTGAAGTTCCAGGTTTTCTTGGACGGTGAAAAACCGGTAAAGTCTTTTCCATTCAATTTTCCGGAAATCAGTCCGTCTTTGATAGCAACATAATATTTGGTGTTATAAGCAAGTTTACCAGGATGCGGTGCAATATAGAGTTTATTGCCGTCAATCCGGATTCTCTGGCTGCCAACATTCATATCAGCAGTTCCTCTGTCAGCAATCACGTAAGTATCATTAGTGAAACGAATGGTGTCAACGAGAGTATTGGTTTCATATTCGTAAATCGATACTTCTCCGGTTGAAACCATAATTTGCGGAGCGCTGTCAAAGGTGATGGAGAGCTCACCATCAGCATGAACTGCTGCCGCACCTGCATTCGGGTATACCATCTTATCGATACCGGTATAATCATCATCAACATAATCGAGTTTTTTGTCGACGCTGAAAATAATTTGCCGTTTGGAGTTGGCATTGGAACCGTTTTTCACGGTAATTGCTGCCGTACCCATGCCCACAGCAGTAACCTTTAAAACCTCTCCGCTGTTACCACTTGCAGGAGAAACAGTCAACACATTGGGGTTGGATGATTCAGCAACCCATGTATCAGCGGCACCGCTGGCATTAAAGGCAGTCACCGTAAATTCAACTTCATCGCCAACCCGGATTGCAGATGAAGCGGTATTCTTCAACAAGCTCAGGTGTTTAGCCCACAATCTCGGCAACGTCGCATTGGAGGTGCTGATAACCAGCTTGGTTTGATTTTCATCAATTTTACCTATTCTTACACTGTCAATTTCAAATGCGGCACCGCAGGAATAGAAACCGATGCCGTCATTATACTGTTGCCCAGAGTTGTAATTGGCAATGGCTTTACCCATGTAACCTGTACCATCGTTTTTACCCATGTACAGATCGTTGGAATAGAAATTAACGACGCCATTATTATATTCATAACGCCATTTATAGTAAACCAATTCGTTTTCAGTCAGCTTAGTACCGTCATTCGAATTCTGATAACCTTTTAATGTTGCAGTATCTCCGGCATAATATCCAGCCTGCATCCGGCCATTGGAGTTAAATCCGGCATATACCCATGAATAGGTATCTCCGCTGACCTTATAAGTGGCAATACCGATATTTTTATTCCCCTGAGGTAGCGACCTAGGTCTTACCAGCATTTCTACATAATACGAGGTCGGCTTGCCCAGTTGTTGCCACACAGAATCTTTCAGCTTAATGGCAAGGCCTTCTGTATTTTTGAAATTGCCATTTTCATCCTTGGCCGGGTTGACGATCAAAACACCGTTAACCACCTGGCCGGTAAAACCATTTAAAAATTCCCAGTTATTAGCGTTATTCAGGTCATCATTAAACATTGAAGCCTGATCCAGGACCAGACCAATGGCACTTGAAGTATCCGGTTGACCCACATCAATTTTTTTCTTTTTGCTGCCACCGCCGCAACCAGCGACTAATGCAGCGATCATTAAAACAGCAATAACTGATAAAGTCATCTTACGAAACATTTTCAACTTTGATTTACCCCCTTCTTAATCTTGTCCGTTTTCATCATCCTGACTTTATCTACAGTCCCTTCCATCGCCACCTTTCCAAAGACTTAAAACCAACTATATAAAACAGTCATTATACATCATAATCAATACCAAAATCGACCGGATATTTGTCCGTATCATGATTGTTATTGGTTATGATGAATTTAAAGATACTATTATTTTAAAAGATTGTTAAATCAAAATCTATTTATTTTTGTCACATGGTAAACCGTTTTGTGCAATTTTTAATCTCCGTACCTAAAATTTTTTTTAGAAAAACGCTCAAAGAAAAAAACATCCCTATCCATTTCGAATAGAGATGTTCTGAAAGTTGGTACACAGTTCACACAGATAACCTTAAGGCATGGGGCATGAGTATAGTTTAAAGTTGACAGTTCCTGGATTTCGGTTTTGTATCGCAGATGGCGTTTTTAAGGTCTGTGCTGGAAATAGCGTACGGAACGCATATATGCGTTCCGTACAGTATTCAGGCCCAAATGATATTATAAAGTTCAAAGTTTACGAAAGAGAGGGATGCCAGAGCCCGAAATTCGGATTTTTGTTTTTCAACATATCTGTTTATGGTCGAAAATAATCGGGATTCTTCTGTCTTCGACCACTGACTCCTGTCTATCGGCTCCTTCAAAACTATCCCAACTGTCATCTGCCAACTGTCAACTATTTAAAGCACGCCTGCTTCCCGAGCAACCCGGTAATAGTAAGCCAGCGTATGGAAAGATTGGGCAAAACGTTTGGGACCGTCGCCTGACCAGGTGACAACGGCATCACCGATGATCTCCTTGTCTCCCCGGCCGCCGCCACGAGCCCGGATATTCATCTGGAAGGTAGGCAACCCAATCTCCAAATACCGTTTGTTACCGGTCAATTCGTAAGCATAGGCTAAGGCCTCGAGAACCAGAGGATTATTTCCCAGCCGCCGCAAACTCGGCAGTTCCTTATAGTAGAAAAGGCCGTTTTCCATCACACAGTTTTCCACTAGATCATCCACAGCTTCAAGGATCATCCTTTTGACACGTTCCTCGGGACGGACTCGATAATACCGCATCAAACTGTTAACAGCAATTGCGATCATAAAAGGTACCCGGATCGCAACATGATCGGTATAAGGCGCCAGCCAGCCGCCATATTGTTTCTTCCAAATCTCAAAATGGTCCACAATTTTAGCGGTAGGCTCCAGCCAACGTTCATCATAGGTCTCTTTATACAGCGCCAACAAAGCCCGCATCGCCCAACCGGTTTCCCGGGCATTGATGCCGCCCTCCCCCTGATAACGAGGTTGCTGCAATAACCGGATAAGATTTTCACCGATGCCGAAGGCTGCTTCCAAGGCATGTTCGTTCCCGGTAAGATGGTAATAATCCAACAAACCTTCCACCCATTGATGGCACGGAGCTACATATCCCGAAACATGCCGAGCCGAGTGAATCACTTGCCCGCCCTGGCGCAGGGGATCTGGATGATAATGGCAGATGTCAACATCCATCTGATGCTGAGCTGCTGTTAACACGTAATCCATCATCCGCCGTTCACCCGATTTAACATACATCAGCATCATCGCATGAGGAAAGTCATATTCATTGTTGGTCCATACCAACTCGCCATTACCACGGCCCTGTTGGGTGTAACCCACATCGGGCGCATCACCCCAAGCCAAAATCCCGTAAGCTCTTATCCGGGAATCGGCCATCCCAATGAAGCCCCGTTCCACATAGTCCAACTTTTTCTCGACAAAAATATTCTCAAAAAGTCCGCTGGACCGATAAACTTCCGAATCCATCACCGGCCGGTCAGCTAATTGAAACTGCAAGCTCTGTACATTAAGATCTGCAACGGATACATCTCCACTGTGGAAATAGAAGAATAACGTATGGGTCTTCGCCATTCCTTGATAGAACGTAAGCCCGTCGCTTTCCCGGGGTAATATCCCGACCTCGATTCCTGCCGCATCGACAGCCAGGGATTTCGGATAATTTTGATAAGCCTGATATTGGGTGATACTAAGGCCACCTCGTTGCGAGTCGTTCCAGTCTGCAAAGAAAGTGCCGTAAAAGGTTTCGGGAAAATGTTCATTCATATCATACAGCAAATATTCGCCATCGATCATCTTAAACAAACGTTGGCTTCCATCACCTTCGTCAATGAAGGATTCATAGTTGGAGGTAGCCACTGCAGTCCGTATTTGCCCCTTCGTCAATGCCGGTTTCAGCATAAAGTCAATGGCATCCAGATGGATTTCTGCCGTCTTCTCCCGGTTTATCATCCGGTAATCCACCTGCAACCAGGGTTTTCCAGCGAAAGCACTGATCCTAAGCTCAAAATCGAGCAATCCGTCGCCATTTTCATCCCGATGTTTCCCTTTGGCTTCAACGATCACCCGGACCGGGCCGGACTCTACGATCTTCCAACATGACTTGTCCAAAGAAGCCGTATACTGTTTGCCCTCAGCGGTCACCACCGGACCAACCAATTCTCCCGCCTCAAACGCAAAGCCTGTCCCACGAACAGCCCCCCATAGGCCAGGCAATTCCGACGGATTCAATTCAATGCTGAGCGCTCCCGTATCGATTCGACAACTGTCGCCAACCAGCGAAACTCGGGCCGGTTGTTCCGGAAAAACCGGCGTTGCTATATCCGTCGCCAGTGTAAAGTCTTTCCCACAATTTCCGGGCAAATCAGCTAGGAAATTAACTAACAGCCACTTACATGAACCATCCGGCCATACCGCCGTTTGTCGTACCTGAGTTGGTACCGGACGTCCCCCGTCCAACACCGCAACATTGGATATATCCTTCAAATAACCCTCTGCAAAAGGAACTGCCACTGCCACCGGTTCTCCCGGCCGATCATACCGAGAAAGCTTTTCAAAGTGTAATGTAATCACGATGCGGTCTCCTTCCGAATGTTATATGCTTAGTCTCGACATAGATATCTTTACTTATACGTATAAATCTTCCCTTTAACCATTATACCACGTTGTCCATGTCCAAGATATAGCGTCATGCGTGAATTTTCTGTTAATAATCCTTTAATTGACAGACTGCCTGGATTCAGTTATATTTTAACTGTGATTTGTGACATTTCTACGATTAATATTTGAGAGGAGCAACTAAATGGACATGATCGATGACACACCAATGTTTTGGGCAGAACATGCCTGCGAAACATTGATGGCCAAATTCGAGCCGGCCCAATTGCCGCCGGCAGGTCGATGGCACTATCACCAAGGCGTATTTTTAAAAGGCATGCTGATGGTTTGGAAAAAAACCGGTCAGCAAAAATATTTTGACTATGTCAAAGGCTACGTTGACAGTTTAGTCGACGATAACGGTTCTTTCGAATTTCGCAATACCGAATTGGACTCCATCCAGGCCGGACTATTGTTATTTGACCTCTATGAAGTGACGAAAAAAGAAAAATATAAAATTGCCGCCGATCAATTGATCTCCTTCATGACAGGCTGGAAAAAAACGAATGAAGGCGGATTCTGGCATAAAGAGATCTATCCCTACCAAATGTGGCTGGACGGCCTTTATATGGCAGGCCCTTTCGCAGTCCAATACGCTACCGTCTTCAACCGGCCGGAACTCTATGATTTAGTTGTCCAACAGGCGGAATTAATGTTGAAAAATACCAAGGATGAAAAAACCGGATTACTCCATCACGCTTGGGACGAAAGCCGCCAAGCCGTCTGGGCCAATCCGGAGACGGGTAAATCTCCGGAATTCTGGAGCCGTTCTATTGGTTGGGTCGTAGTGGCCTTGGTTGAAATTTTAGACTACTTACCAAAAGATCACCCCAAACGGGGCTTCCTCATCCATGAATTAAAATCATTGAT
Source organism: Bacillota bacterium (assembly GCA_029776205.1). Lineage (GTDB taxonomy): Bacteria > Bacillota > UBA4882 > UBA8346 > UBA8346 > JAKOSX01. The sequence continues at coordinate 6,416 of JAKOTQ010000051.1, forward strand.
TGAAGCCGTTGCCAAACAACAAGATCCGAAAACCGGTATGTGGTTCCAGGTTACCGACAAAGGCGATCAGCCGGACAACTGGGTAGAGCACTCCGCTTCCTGTCTCTTCGTATACGGTATGGCTAAAGCCATCCGAATGGGCTATGTGGATGCCAAATATCAGGAAACGGCCAACCGGGGATTTGAAGGATTATTAAAGATGGTCACCATCGACGAAGATGGAAAAGTAACGATCCCCGAGATTTGTATCGGGACTGGCGTCGGTGATTATGCCCACTATATTGCGAGACCCCGGAGTACTAACGACCTCCATGGTGTTGGTGCCTTCCTCTTCGCTTGTGTCGAAATGAGCAAATAAGCTTATTTTTCAGTTTAATAAAAACAATCCAACAACAATACTCCGCAAATGTAAAGCGGAGTATTTTTCTGACTCCACCCACACAAGAACCCTGCCGATTTGCGGCAGGGTTCTTTCGCCTATCATCCTATTCATCAGGTAATGGGCTCCCTCCATTTAATCCTCCCAAACCTCATTCATCAATTTGGAAATCTCCTCTTTCCGTTCTTTAGAATCGGCAACTAACACCTGGATATCAAAAACATCTCCTTCCTTTGCCGATTCGGGAAGAAATCGTCGATGCAAATCCACCATGGTCCTATCAGGCAATTCCACAATCGCATAATCCCCTTCAAACCGATCAATGACAATTTGCATCCCATCACTCCTTCATCTTTCTTACAGCAATGTTTTCTCCGTCAGTCTCAATGATGATATGCCCGTCCCGATCCGTCCGCAATACCTGGCAAACCTTTTCCAAACGCTCAAGCACTTTAGGATTGGGATGGCCATAACGGTTACCGGCTCCTACCGAAATCACCCCATATTGAGGTGCCACTGCTTTTAAAAACCGGGCTGATGTTGAGCTGCTGCTGCCATGATGGCCCACCTTTAGAATATCTGCCTGCAATTGATCATTGCTTTCCAATAGTTCCGTTTCTCCCAAGGTTTCCAGATCTCCCATTAACATGAAGGACACTTGGCGATAGGTCAACCGGATCACCACGCTGTAATCATTCAAGCTCTCATAACGTTCTCTTTTCGGAGAGAGTATTTGGATCTGAAGATCCGGATCCAAGGGGATCGACATACCGGCTTTAGCCGTATTGACTTTCAACCCCTTATCCCGAACCGCTTTCAAGACATCATAAAAGGTCTTTGTGTTGGTGGAAACTTTAGGCATAACGATCCGGTCAACATTCATAGCCTGGATCACCGCATCCATTCCTCCAATATGATCTTCATGAGGATGGGTTCCCACCATAACATCAATGGTATCAACATCCAGCGAGCGCAAATAATCAAGGATTACGTCCGCATCCCCGTTATTTCCGGCATCGATCATCATCGTCTTTCCATTAGGCGCCGTAATCAGGATACAATCCGCTTGTCCCACATCGAGGAAATGAACGGATAACTTCGGACCCGAAATTTCCGATACCGGTACGGAATGATCAGGCGATGATACGTAAAAAACTACACCAGCCAAAACAATCAAGAGAAGATATACATAATAAAATCGTTGCTGTTTTTTTACAATCCATGCTCCCGTTATACATGAAGATTACCTGATAGATTTCGAGATTTTACATCTAAATCCTCTTAATTCACCTTAATACTGAGAAGTTTCTTTTTTTCTGAAATTTCAAGCACCTGCTATTTTAGTTTAGCATCATCGTCTCAGCAACTTTTTCAGCCAAATCCAATACCCCAGCCCTGCGCAGCTTATCACACCGCACCCAAACAATCCGGCAAAACCTCTAACCATCCCACCCAAAACTAAAGCCCTGTCTATCTCAGACAGAGCTTTCATTTATCACTTAGCCACTTATTTCGCTAAGAGCTTCTCCACCGAGGCCAATTTGATACAGAGCGCCACTAGATTCATAGCCTTCTCCAATTCCTCCATCGGCGGGAACGTCGGAGCAATCCGAATATTCCGATCCTGCGGGTCATTCCCGTAAGGATAGGTCGCTCCGGCATTGGTCAACACGACGCCAGCCTCAGCCGCCAGCTTCACCACTTGTTTAGCGCAGCCTTCCATTGTATTTAAGCTGATAAAATATCCCCCGGTCGGTTTGCTCCATTCAGCAATCCCGGTACCCCCAAGCTCAGTCTCAAGGATCTCCAAAACCTTTTCAAACTTCGGCCGGATAATGGCTGCATGCTTCTTCATGAGAGCTTCAATGCCGGCCATATCCTTGAAAAACCATACATGCCGCAATTGATTCATCTTATCCGGACCAATGGTTTGGATCCCTAACTGTTTCCGAATGGCATCGATATTCTTCTTGCTGGCAGCCATCGCCGCCACGCCGGCTCCGGCAAAAGTGATCTTAGCGGTTGATCCGAAGATAAATACCCGTTCCGGATTGCCTGCAGCTTTACAGGCGTCCAGTATGTTCTTTAGATGAGCCGGCTGATCGGTTAGATGATGAACCGTATAGGCATTGTCCCAGAAAATCCGGAAATCCGGGGCTTTCGTCGACATAGATGCCAAACGGTCCACGACCTCATCGGAATAAACGACACCGCCTGGATTGCTGTACTTGGGAACGCACCAAATTCCTTTGATGCTGTCATCTTCGGCGACCAGCTTTTCCACGGTATCCATATCCGGCCCGTCATCATTCATGGCAATGGTGATCATTTCAATACCCATGAGTTCACAGATGGCAAAATGGCGGTCATAGCCCGGACTGGGGCAAAGGAATTTGATTTTTGGCAATTTCCCCCAAGGCTGTTCGCTGCCAACCACACCGAACATCATTGCCCGGGCAATCGTATCATACATCATTGCTAAACTGGAGTTGCCCCCAACAATAACCTCTTCCGGAGTAACCTCTAAAAACTCGGCAAACAATGCTTTTGCCGATGGTAAACCATCGACTCCGCCGTAATTCCGGCAGTCGATCCCATCCATTTTATATTCTTTACACTCAAGCATTCCCAAAGATAAATCCATCTGTTCCGAACAGGGTTTCCCCCGAGACATATCCAATTTCAGGTTTTGAGCTTTTGCTTCATCATAAGCTTTTCTTAGCTCGCTTTGTAACGCTTTCAATTCCAATTGTCCCAATTGCCTAAAATCCATCATGAGCCCCCTAATTTCAACCAAATTACTTAATTTACATTTACTATCACATTATTATAAAAGGATTTAACAAAATAATACAATACCATCCCGTCAAATACATTGTATACATGTGAAAAACTCTCCCATAATGTGACAATTACATTAAAAATGTCATTTATCATTCTTTCTGTCCAACTGGGAGTACAGAGACTTCGGCTATCCCATTTCGGAAGGTGCAAGAGGGCGAACAGCGCTTCTACCGGCCATAATTTCAAACGGCCAATAAGAACTAAGTTACTTTCAAATACAAAAACGGGAACGTTTCCGCTCCCGTTTATATAGATTAAGATGATAAGATAAATCCAATTTACTTACTTCTGACCGAGGTCTTCTCCTTTTTTCACGGCTGCTTGGGCAGCTGCCAACCGGGCAATCGGTACCCGGAAGGGCGAACAGGAGACATAATTCAAGCCCACCCTATGGCAGAACTCGACGGACGACGGATCGCCGCCATGCTCGCCGCAGATACCCAACTTGATATCAGGCCGGGTTTGCTTCCCAAGTTTGACTGCCATTTCGACCAATTTGCCCACACCCTCTTGATCGAGACGGGCAAAGGGATCGAATTCATAAATCTTCTTATTGTAATATTCCTCGAGGAACTTCCCAGCATCATCCCGGCTAAAGCCAAAGGTCATCTGGGTTAAGTCGTTGGTACCAAAGGAGAAGAACTCAGCTTCCTTGGCAATTTCATCAGCGGTAACTGCCGCTCTCGGAATTTCGATCATGGTTCCGACTTTATATTCCAGTTTCACACCGGATTCGGCGATAATGGCATCTGCCGTCTTCACAACTACATCTTTCACATATTTCAGCTCTTTGACATCGCCAACCAACGGAATCATAATCTCCGGAACGACATTGATCCCTTTCTTAATCACATTGATGGCTGCCTCAATCACCGCACGGGTCTGCATCTCGGCAATTTCCGGATAGGTAACGGCCAACCGGCAACCGCGATGGCCCATCATCGGGTTGAATTCATGCAGATCCGCAACAATCCCTTTCAACTCAGCAAAGGTCAAGCCCATCTCTTTGGCAAGTGCTTCGATGTCTTCATCGTCTTGCGGCAGGAATTCATGAAGCGGCGGATCCAGGAAACGGATGGTTACCGGATAACCCTTCATCACTGTGAAAAGTTCTTCAAAGTCGCCCCGCTGCATCGGCAAGAGTTTATCCAAGGCTTTACGCCGTTGTTCCTCAGTCCGGGCCACGATCATTTCACGCATCGCAGGAATCCGGTCAGCATCAAAGAACATATGCTCCGTACGGCAAAGGCCAATCCCTTCGGCGCCAAATTTGAGGGCTTGAGCAGCATCTGCCGGAGTATCTGCATTGGTGCGGACCTTGAGCACCCGGAGTTCATCTGCCCAGCCCATCAAAGTTGCAAAGTCACCGGTCAATTCCGGTTTGATGGTCGGCAGTTGTTCACCGTAAACATTACCGGTAGAACCATCCAGGGAGATCCAGTCCCCTTCCACGTATTTCTTACCATTTTTATCAATGAAGTATTTTTCTTCTTCATTAATTCTGATTTCACCACAACCAGCTACACAGCAGGTTCCCATACCGCGAGCCACAACAGCTGCGTGAGAAGTCATTCCGCCCCGGCCGGTCAAAATACCGTTGGATACATGCATACCCTCGATATCTTCCGGAGAGGTTTCCAAGCGAACCAAAATGACGTTCTTCTCGCCAGCTTTATGGGCGTTCACGGCATCTTCGGCACTGAAGTAGATTTTTCCGGTAGCAGCACCTGGAGAAGCCGGCAGTCCTTTCGCGATGGGCGTTGCCGCTTTTAACGCTTTCGGCTCGAAGTTTTCGTGAAGCAGCGCATCCAATTGCTTCGGATCTACCTTTAAGATGGCTTCCTCTTTGGTTACCATGCCTTCATTCACCAGATCCACCGCGATCTTGAGAGCCGCAGCAGCTGTCCGCTTTCCGTTACGGGTTTGCAGCATAAAGAGTTTACCTCTTTCAATGGTGAACTCCATATCCTGCATATCGCGATAATGCTTCTCCAAAATCTCGGCGATCTTAGCGAATTGATCGTAAACTTCAGGATTCACTTCTTTTAACTGTTCAAGGGATTGGGGCGTCCGAATACCAGCGACTACGTCTTCACCTTGAGCATTCATCAGAAATTCACCGTAGAGTTTTTTCTCACCAGTGGCCGGATTCCGGGTAAAGGCAACCCCGGTACCGGAGTCATTTCCCATATTTCCATAAACCATTTCCTGAACGTTAACAGCCGTTCCCCAGTCACTCGGGATATCATTCAAACGGCGGTAAACGATAGCTCGCGGATTGTTCCAGGAACGGAACACCGCTTTTACAGCTTCCATCAATTGGACCTTCGGATCTTGGGGGAAATCGAAGCCCTTTTCTTTCTTAAAGAGCTCTTTATAGCGCTTGACGACTTCACGGAGGTTAGCAGCAGTAAGATCGGTATCAAATTGAGCTCCGTTTTCTTCTTTAACTGCATCCAAAATCTTTTCAAATTTGGATTTCTCAACTTCCATTACTACATCGCTGAACATTTGGATAAACCGGCGATAACTGTCAAAGGCAAACCGTTCATTATTAGTCAACTTGGCCAACCCTTCAACAACCTCGTCATTTAAACCAAGGTTCAGGATGGTATCCATCATACCAGGCATGGATGCCCTGGCTCCGGAACGAACCGAAACCAAAAAGGGATTGGTCGGGTCACCAAATTTCTTACCGACGATGGCTTCGGTTTTTGCTAATGCTTCATAAATTTGATCTTCGATCTCCTTGGCGATGACTTGCCCGTCTTGATAATACCGGGTACAAGCTTCAGTGGTCACTGTAAATCCACGCGGAACCGGCAATCCTAATCCGGTCATTTCAGCAAGGTTCGCTCCTTTACCCCCCAATAAATTTCTCATGGAAGCATTACCTTCGCTGAAGAGATAAACATACTTCGTCATCACAAACCTCCTTACAACCATTTATCAAATACCAGGAAGCGCCAAAATGATGGCAGTTTCTCCGGTAATTTTCCGAGAGTCATCGGCACACTATATAATCAAAAACCAAAAACTAAAATTCTCTAAACCTTCCATACTTCCTTCAAATTTTCCAAATTTTTTCGTAATTGTAATGAATTTTTTCCTATAGATATTCAATCCTTTTTGATTAAATTTTCCCATATGAGCTGGCGATAATAATAAATCGCCAGTAACTCTGCAGCAATTCCAGCCCAGATAAAAAAAGGATCAACCTGAGAGAACCAGAACAAAATCGAAATGCTTCCGGTCAAGATCAAGAGAAATAAAAACCATTTTTCCTCAAAGATCAACATAGGAAAAGCAATTCCTAAAGCAGCAATGGCCGTCACCGGATACATATAAAAAACCATACCAAAATAAAATATTCCAATCCTATCCGGTTTTATGTTTCCCCTGAGCACAGGCCAAACTTCTCCGGCCATACCGGCAACCAATCCCAACGCAGGCCAAATAGGATTTCCACCGCTCGCCCAATCAATCACCAGCAGGCACCCGATCCCGAACCCAATTTTCCATAGTATTCCTTTCAGACCATTTTCGTCCGGCTGAAATTCGTCTTTTGACAGCTGGCCGGTCCTTATTTTTGAAAAATAGCCAGTAGCAGCAATTCCGACCAACAGATACGTCAAAACGATCCATACCAGTTGCATAAAGATACCTCCCATTCATCAAAAAAGAGATTGCCGCTTTTCACAGCAATCTCTCCTATTATTTGACAAAATGGGCAATTACTATAATTGACCGATATTCGAACTTTTGGTAAAAGGATTTTCAAGCCATCCGTTTTTTGATACCATTAGGATAAAATCATACGCGAGAGGTGAATCCATTGAAAATCGGAATTATCAGCGACACCCACGGTTCCCTTACCGCATGGCAGACCGCTTACACCCGTTATTTCTCCCAAACGGATCTGATCATTCATTGCGGTGACATTTTATACCACGGTCCCCGCAATCCCTTGCCCGAAGGATACAAACCATCGGAATTAGCTGCTATCCTCAACCAAGTGAAGCAGCCGGTCCTCTTTGCTAAAGGCAATTGTGATGCTGAAGTAGATCAAATGCTCATCGAAGCCCCCATTGAGGCCCCTTATGTTCATTGTTACCTGAACGGATTACGCATTCTGGTCCATCATGGCCATCTCTTCACGCCGGAAACTTTGCCGACGGGAATAGCCCGTCATCTGGATCTGGTAATCTCCGGGCATACCCACATTCCGGTGATTGAACGCCATCAAGGATTAACCTGGCTCAATCCCGGCAGCCCGTCTCTTCCCAAAACTGAAGACAACCAACCCTCCATCGCCATTCTGGACCAACGCCATCTTGAAATTATTAATCTGAATACCGGGGAAGTCATCAAAGCGGCAGATTTATAAAATCAGGAAAAAGAGTGCACGGCGCACAGTAAACAGTGCACAGTATTTGGTTTGGAATATTAGGGGTCAGGAGACCCTAATAAGGAAACACTAAGCAAGACAAACAAAATAAAAGTCAGAAGCTTCTTTCAAATAGCTTCTGACTCCTAATCCATAGCCCATAGTTGATTATGTGAGTGAAACCAGAAACCCCATACATAGGCTAAACCTGGTTATGCAATGAACTGTGCACTGTGAACCCTGCACCGGAAAAAGAACTGTCAACTGTCAACTGTCAATTGATTTATGTATTCCCTTGCTGTTTCCACATCATGATTGATCTGGCGCTGCAGGGACTCAGGTCCGGAAAAACGGTTTTCCGGGCGGATAAACCGTAAAAATTCGATCCGAACATGATGGCCATACAAATTAACCTCTACATCCAGAAGATAGACTTCGACTAAAGGATGATAATGGCCAAACGTCGGTTTGATCCCGACATTGGCCAAACCGAAAAATTCTTTTTCGGCATCTTTCAGACGAACCAGATATACTCCATAACATGGCAGCAAATATTGAGGTTCAAGGCGAACATTGGCCGTAGGAAATCCGAGTTTTCTTCCAATTTGCTCTCCTTCAACCACTGTACCTTCAATAGTAAATGGATAACCCAGCATCTTATTGGCCTGCTCTATTTTTCCCTGCGCCAACAGCTGCCGAATCATTGAACTGGAGATAATACTTTCCCCTTCAACCACTGGAGGTATCCGCTCCAAATAGATCCCGGAAGCATCCGCCAGTTCCCGCAACAAGCGATAATCGCCTCTACCGGCAGCCCCAAATCGAAAATCATAGCCAACCACCAACGATCGGATTTTCAACCCTTCAACCAACCACTCATGGAAAAAGGTTTCCGCCTCCATAGCGGCAAACTCCCGATCAAAGGGAACTTCCAACAGGGCATCCACACCTTGCTGCTCTAACAGTTGTTTCCGCAACGCCGGATGATTAATGAGAAAAGGCCGTTCCCCCAAAAGATCATCGGAATGATTGGAAAATGACAAAACCACCGCTAACCCGTTCTGTTCCCGGGCAAGCTCCACCGTCCGGCGCATAATCGCCTGATGCCCACGGTGAACTCCGTCAAAATTCCCAATTGTCACGGCTGTCATTCGATTTTCTTTAAGTAGTGCCCGCCGGGCTTCCAAGATCGAATTCCATATAATCATGATTTCCTCAATGCCAATAATGAAATACTTAATGATGATTACGACTTATCCTGATAGCGAAAGACTTTCATCGGTTGCCAAAATCGGTAGTTGCCGTTATCCTCCAGACGAACGATAGCCATCAGTCGGTTTTCATCACCGACAACCTTGGCCAATGCGCCCGGTTCAACCGGAGCCGGATAGCGATAAAACGAAAGTTTACCGCCATTGCAAATCTTTTTAAGGTCTTCCGTTTTTGGCAGGATGGATTTTAAATGAGACAATGCTTCCGTCAAAGGAATAATCTTCTGCAAAAGCGTTCCTGCATTCAAACACTGCTCAACTTGTTCCAATGTCAACGCCTGTTCTAAGGTAAAATCCCCTGAGCTCAGTCTTACCAAACTCCCCATATGGGCACCGCATCCCAATTTCATTCCCAAATCATGAACGAGCGTGCGAATATAGGTACCTTTTGAACAACGAATAGTCACCATGAGCCGCTGGCCGAATCCGTACACCGGCTGTTCATAATGGCTTGTCCATTCATACACCGTAATCTTCCGGCTCTGCCGTTCCACATCCATGCCGGCCCGGGCTAATTCATAAAGCTTTTTACCTTGAATTTTCACTGCCGAATACATTGGCGGCATCTGATCAATGGTTCCAGTTAATTCCCGGACAGCGCTTTCAATCTCTGCCGGCGTCAGGCACATCTCCGGTTTTTCCCAAAGAACAGTTCCCGTGGCATCTTGAGTATCCGTAGCCTGACCAAATATCACTTCAGCCTTATAAACTTTTTCCGATTCATTTAAAAATTGAAAAGAACGGGTTCCTTCCCCTAAACCGATAACCAAAACGCCGGTAGCTTCCGGGTCCAACGTTCCCGAATGGCCGATGGCCGATTGTCCCAGCAGCCGTCGTAATCTGGCAACCACTTGATGTGAAGTAACGCCCCGTTCTTTATGTATGACTAATATCCCATGCCACATTTATTTGACACCATAATATTGATTAACATAATCCAGAACCTGTTGTACGACCACATCCACAGGTCCCGTCAAACTACATCCGGCAGCCCGGGCATGCCCCCCGCCTCCAAAATGGGCTGCCAGTTTACTGACATCGACTGCAGACGTTGACCGCCAACTCACTTTAATTTCATTGGGTTTCAATTCTTTGAAGAGTATCCCAATCTCTACCCCTTCGATAGAACGGGCATAATTGACATAGCTCTCTGTTTCTTCGTTTTCAACCGGATACTTATTCAGCAACGGCTGATCAAGCACAGCCCAGGCAACCTTCCCCCCATGGGTTAATTGGAGCCGGCTTAAAATTTCACCCAATAGTCGCATGGAGTTAAAGCTCTTCTGTTCATGAACTTGCTCAGCGACTTTGAAAGGTTCAACTCCATATTTTTTCACGAGTGTAGAGGCAACTTCCAACGTAAACGACGACGTGCTCTCAAACCTGAAAAATCCAGTATCGGTAGCAATTGCCGTGTACAGTGCCAAGGCAATGGCATAATCCATCCCATACCCGGCCTCCGTTATAATCCGGTAAACAACTTCACCGTTTGCACTGGCCTGAGGATCAATGATATTGATATCACCAAAACCCCTATTGGTAATATGATGGTCCAGATTGACAACAATATATCCGGAATGTTCCCACAAGCCGGACGGAGCTGCGATCCGCTCCTTTTCTGCACAATCGACACAAATAACAACCTCAGGATTGAACCGGCCATCCCAACTGGTTTCAATCCATTGAACCCCTTCTAAAAAGTTATAGACGGAAGGAACACCATCGGAACAAACCATAGCCACCTGTTTTCCCAGTTGACGCAAAGTCAACCCTACAGCCAGCAGTGAGCCGATGGCATCCCCATCCGGATGGACATGACAGCAGACCACAAAACGTTCCCGGGTATCTACTAATTCCATGAATGGCTGTAATTGATCCAGCACTTAATTCTCGCTCCCTTTTTCTTTCTTCACCTCATTTAAGAGTGCCATGATCCGGGAACCCCGTTCCATGGATTCATCCGCAATAAAATGGATCTCCGGCGTGTGCCGCAAGCGGATCCGTTGCCCTAATTCAGTCCGGATAAACCCTTTCGCGCTTTCCAAGCCTTCCATGGTCTGTTTCTTCTCCTGCTCGCTCCCAAAGATACTGACAAAAATTTTAACATGACTGTAGTCATTGGAAACTTCAACATCCGTTACGCTGACAAAACCAATGCGCGGATCCTTTAATTCCCGTTGAAGGATCTGCCCAAACTCGGACTTTATCAGTTCCCTCAATCTTTCCAAGCGATGTTCAGCCATTTTAATCCCTCACTCCATTCTGATACTCTCGCCCGTTAACTCTGCCGTTTAATTTCCTCCATGTAAAAGGCTTCGATGATATCCCCTTCTTTTAGGTCATTAAAGTTTTCAATACCAATACCGCATTCAAACCCTTCGGAAACCTCACGGACATCATCTTTAAACCGTTTTAACGAGCCGATTTTTCCTTCATGGATGACGATATTATCCCTGATCAAACGGATTTCGTTGTTACGGTTAATTTTACCGTCAACAACATAACACCCTGCAACATTACCGACTTTAGGAACCTTATAGACAGCCCGGATTTCGGCACGACCGTTAACCACTTCCTTAAATTCCGGTTCCAGCATTCCTTCCATCGCTTTTTTAACATCATCAATAATATTATAAATAATTCGGTATAAGCGAACATCCACATTTTCTTTTTCGGCAATCCGTTTTGCCATCGGATCCGGCCGGACATTAAATCCAACCACGATCGCATTGGAGGCTGCGGCCAGCATAACATCGCCTTCACCGATTCCTCCGACGCCGCCGTGAATCACCTTGACCTTCACTTCATCATTGGAGAGTTTTTCAAGGGACTGGCGAATAGCTTCCACTGAACCTTGAACATCCGCTTTAATAATGATCTTAACCTCTTTAAGGGTCCCTTCCTTAATCTTCGAGAAGAGATCATTCAAGGTTACTTTCTGGCTTTGTTGCAGTTCCACTTCCCGCTTATACTGCATCCGTTTGTCTGCCAATTGACGGGCCAAACGCTCTTCAGGAACAACATTTAAAATATCGCCGGCTTCGGGTAGTTCATCAAAACCGATGACCTCCACCGGTGTGGATGGAGTAGCTTTTTTAACCCGTTTCCCTTTATCATTGATCAATGCCCGGACTTTACCGGCTGCAGCACCGGCAATGATAGAGTCACCCATCTCCAAGGTGCCGTTTTGCACCAAAACCGTTGCCACCGGGCCCCGGCCTTTATCTAACTTGGCCTCAATAATGATCCCTTTGGCTGGCCGATTGGGATTAGCCTTTAAACCTTTAATATCAGCCACCAATAAGATCATCTCTAAAAGATTTTCAATGCCAATACGTTGTTTGGCCGAAACCTGGACAAAGATAGTATCGCCGCCCCATTCTTCTGCGACTAAACCGTATTCGGTGAGTTCTTGCTTAATCCGATCCGGGTTGGCTCCCGGCTTATCAATCTTATTGATAGCCACAATGATAGGAACATTCGCATCTTTAGCGTGATTGAGCGCTTCCACAGTTTGAGGCATCACACCATCGTCGGCAGCCACCACCAAGATCGCAATATCCGTAGCCTGAGCACCACGGGCGCGCATCGCTGTAAAGGCTTCGTGGCCCGGTGTGTCCAGGAAGGTGATTTTCCGTTCATTAATCTCAACCTGATAAGCACCGATATGTTGCGTAATACCGCCAGCTTCCTGTGCCGTCACATTAGTTTGCCGAATAGCATCCAAAAGCGATGTCTTTCCATGATCGACATGACCCATAATGGTCACGACCGGGGGCCGTGGTTGCAGATCCTTCGGATCATCCTCGATCTCCTCAACCTGCAGTTTTTCTTCTTCTGTTTGAGCAGGTGTAGCTTCAACGCCGAACTCATCGGCAATGAGAGCCATGGTATCATAATCAATTTCCTGATTTATTGTAGCCATAACTCCCAAATTCATTAGTTTCTTAATCACTTCACCGGCAGCAATCTCTAACAATTGTGCAAAATCTTTCACCGTCATGCTAACCGGCAATTGAACGGATTTAACATTCGTCACTGGTCCCTGGGGTTTCTTTTGAGGACGCGGCGGTTGAAGTTTTTCCCGTTCGCGCTCACGGTTAGTATACTGCTCCTGCGACCGGTTTTGAGGCACTTTATTTCCACGGGGAGCCCCTTGAGCTCCAGCTGCTTTGGTGCCGGCCGGCCATTGATTACCTTTCCCCGCTACGGCATCGGGCTTATTGTTCCGGGCCGGATTATGTTCGGAAGCCGCCGGACGGTTATTGGCATTTTGCGCCCCTGTTGCCGGACGACGGTCCGACTGTTGCGACCGGAACTGGTTCCGGTTCGGCTGATTATTATTTCCTTGGGTCTTCCCGGAAGATGGACGCCGGTCATTAGGCTGAGTCTGGCCTTTCGTCTGCGGCGTGTCGGCCTTAGCCTCTTTCCGTTCTCCGGCAACTGCCTCAGTCTGGGGATGAGTTCCTGCTTTGGGAGGAATCTTAGTACCGCCGGTCTCCTTAGGCCGCTGTGCGGCAGACTTAGCGCCACTTGTTTCCCCTTGAGGTTTCTTTCCAACAACCGATGCATCCGATTTGACAACCGTCGGTTTTTCATTTTTTACAGGTGTCTCCGGTTTTCGAGCCGGAGAAACAGCGGATGCAGCAGGAACATTAGGAGCAGCAGGACCAGCGGATACTGGGGTAACTGTTGCCGGCCCCTGCTCTAAACTTTTTGGCTGTTTCGAGCCACCCGCAAAATTTTCACGAGCCTGATTGACAAACTCATCTTCAACCGTACTCATGTGGTTACGGACATTCGCTCCCACACTGTTTAAAAACTGCATTAATTCCTTCATCGGAATGCCCAATTCTTTACTC
>JAKOTQ010000053.1 GCA_029776205.1 Bacillota bacterium
TGAAGAAACAGAAACTAATAGTTTCAAAGGATATCTACTCAAAGTTCAGCACGGTTGGGAAACTTCATATCAAAAATTGCTGGAATGGTGTTTGGCCCGTAAACTTCAAGTGATGGTAGTCAGCATCATCATGTTTGTGGCTCTCCTATGCTTGTGGCCGCTGATTGGGACACAGATGATCCAAGCGTCGGATGAGGGAATCATTACGCTTCGGTTGGAACTTCCCACCGGAACCCGGCTGGAAGAAACCGACGGGCTCTCTTTGGAAGTTGAAAAGCTTCTTCATGACCTGGTCCCTGAGTTGGAGAATATGGAGGCATCCATCGGAGGACAGAGGGTTCATCAGGCAACCCTTACGCTTCGGCTTAAATCGGAGCGGGATCGGACCACTGAAGAAGTGGTGGAGTTCTTACGGGAGAAGATTCAATTTCCGGGTGTCCGGGTTCGGGTGAATGCCCGCAACAGTATGCGGATGTTGTATGGAAGAGGTTCCCAAAATGCCATTGAAATCGATATTCGGGGATACGATCAGGAATTGGCCAGGGAAGCCGGAGAAATGGTGGTAGCCAAACTGAATGAGATTCCCGGGATTACGGATGCGGCTGTTTCCAGAGAAGAAGAACGGCCGGAGTTGGCCATCACGGTGAACCGGAAGCGTGCTGCTGATATGGGAGTTACGGTAGCGAAAATTGCCGATGCCCTTGAAACGGCCATCGAAGGCAAAGTAGCGACGATTTACCGGAAGAACGGCGAAGAGGTGGAAGTCCGCGTTAATTTGCAGGAAAAAGACCGTCAGTCATGGCAGGACTTGGAACGGGTTGTGGTATCCGGAAGCAATAATCGGGTTGTTCCGCTCATGAGCATGGTGGAGATCAACCAAAATAACAGTCCGGTGGAGATTGAGCGGAAGGATCAGGAACGGAATCTGACTGTTCAGGCAAATTATAGCGGCAGGGATTTGGCCGGGGTCATGGCTGATGTGAAGCAAGCCTTAGATAATCTCCGTCTGCCTCCGGGCATCACCCTGTATTATGCCGGCGACTATGAAGAGCAACAAAAGAGCTTTAATGATTTGAAATTCGCATTGATACTGGCTTTGGTTTTGGTTTATATGGTGATGGCTGCCCAGTTTGAATCTTATCTCGATCCGTTGCTTATCATGCTGTTGGTGCCTTTCACCATGGGCGGGGTATTGCTTACGCTCTTTTTGACGGACACCAATTTTGACAATCAAGTTTATATTGGATTGATAGTGTTGGGAGGGATCGTGGTTAATAACGCCATTGTTTTGGTGAGTTATTACCGGATATTGCTGGAGCGGGGTGCATCGTTGGAAGAAGCGGTTATTACCGGTTCACGTTCCCGGTTGCGTCCGATTTTAATTACCACGATCACCACGATATTGGGTTTGGTTCCTTTGGCCCTTGGACTCGGGGAAGGGGATAAGTCGCAAGCGTCCATGGCCCGGACGGTCATCGGCGGGCTGTGTTTCTCGACTATCGTTAACCTGATCTTAATGCCGGTGGTGTTTATGGCAACCGAGCGCTATCTCAAAGAACATGGCCTTCCGTTTTTCAAAAAGAAAACGGTTCCTCTGGTAATGGCTCTTCTCCTGGCGGCCGGAATGGCCTTGGGTCTGTCTTATCCAGGTTACGCCGAAGGTGAGCGGATGTTAACGTTGGAACAGGCCATTCGATTGGGATTGCAAAACAGTGAAGAAAGTAAAATGATTGAGGCCAAACGGATCAAAGCAGATGCCTCTTACCGTCAAAGTAGCAGATGCCTCTTACCGTCAAAGTATCGGAAAACAGCGATTTCAGATATCTTCCAACGTGGAGACTGTGGCTACTTCGGGTAAGACCGAAACCGTTATCGGTCTGGAAGCTAACCGGTCGGTACCGTTAGCTAAGTTGTGGGGTGTTCAATCGTTAAATGATCAGATTACGGAATCCAATCGGACAATTGCTTTGTTGACTGCTGACGAACAGGAACAGCTGTTGATTTACAATATCATTAAGATGTATCAGGCGGAAATTTTGACGGAAAGCGCGTTGAAAATTGCTGAGAATAATTATCAACGGAGCAAACGGTCTTATGATGAAATCCTGACCCGTTCAAAACTGGGACTGACGACAGTTACGGATGAGACGGGTGCTGAAGCTCAATTGGCTTCTGCTTCGTCCACTTTAAACCGGGCCCGCTATCAGTACCGTAATGCCCAGCTGAAGCTCCGTCAAACCCTTGGCCTTGATCCGTCCGAATCGTTGAAATTAATGGTACCCCAACCGGTTTTAGCTGTATATGAATTACAACATTTAACCGAGGAGGCTCTCCGGGAACGGCCGGACATGAAACAGGCCAGGGAAGAGTTGCAACAAGCCCGTAATTTATTGGAACTGGCCCGTTTAGCGCAGCGAATCGGCTTGTCGCTGGATTGGACGTTTGAACGGGAGCATTTCGAATCCAGCATCGGTATATCCAATCTGGACCGGAGCGGGGCAGCGGAAGAATGGTATCTGAATGGGAACGCCGAGCTGAAATCGGAGAAAAATAGAAATTATTCAAAAGACAGGACTTTAACATTGAAATTAAGTTTGAATCTTTGGGATGGTGAAGTTCGTAAACAGCGGATCCGGGAAGCTGAAGCTGAAGTCGAACGTTTGGAGCAAGCTTTGAAAAAGTTGGAGAAAGATATCATCCTGGAGGTTGAATCAGCGTATTATGAATATCTTAATCAACAAGATCAGCTGAGAAGCAGCGAATTACAGTTGAAACATAACCAAATCTATCTTGAAGCCACTGAAGCTAAGTTTCGGGCGGGACTGGTTCCGTTCAAAGATGTGTTAGATGCCCAAGTGGTATTGAATCAGTCGGAAAACGATTATCAGCAAACCCTTCATGACGTTTATTTAGCTGAAATTAGTTTACAGAAAGTATGCGGACGGCTTCGATTGGCGAATTTTGTTGAATAATGTAAAATTTTTCGAAAATAAGCCGATAGCAAAGAGGAACTGAAAAAGAGGATACCGAATGATTTATTAAGTGGCAATACCGAATGATAGCTTTGATAAGATACGGAGGTGCTGGCGATGAAATTTATGGAAGGTATAGGAAGTTTTTTTAGTAAACTCTTCGGGAAGCCTTCTGGTTCAAGGAAAGGATTTAAGTTTAACCCATTGAAAATGCGAGTTTTTCCTCAGATTCTCTTTGTCATCGGTATTATGCTACTGGTTATTTTCATTCAATTCATCATGAGTTATAGAGCTGTAAATACCATGCATGACATCACCATGAAGGTATTTCAACAAAATGCTGGAAGGTTGGCGGATATTGGGAAAATCAAATATGAATTGGAACGAATTAAGCTCAATTATCATCAAGTGCTCACCGGTGACGAAAGTGTATTGTTGAGCGCGTCGGTTTATCAAGAATGTTCGAACCGGATTCGTATTTTGGAAGAGGTTAATCCAGACGAAGTCAACCGGATTTTAGCTGAATTTGATAAAATTAGCGATCTTCATATGAAACCGGTGTCACAAACCAATTATAATTTGCTGAACAAAACCGTGGCAGTGATTAACGCCGGGTTGGATAGTTTTGAAACTACCATTAACTTTAATGCGATCAACACGATTAACGACAGTAAGAGTTATGCGTCTTTATCCCGGTTGAAGATGATTGTTGTCGTTGGGGTAGGGTTGGTGCTTGCTGTATTAATCGCTTTGGCCATTGCTTCGTCGATTTCGAAACCGCTTAGAGCCATGGTTTCTGCGACTCAGGCTCTGGCTACCGGAAATTTGAAAGGAACTGTTGTTATTAATAATGGTTCCGTTGAAGTAAGAGAAATGATTGAAGCGCTGAATGGCGCTATCTTAAGCCTTCGAAACTTGATTAAGGGGATTAATGAACAGACTGAGACTCTCTTTATTGCCAGTAAAGAGTTGAAAAGTGCTTCGGCGGATACTGGAAACTCAGCTTCCGAAGTTGCCCGGGCTATGGAAGAGTTGGCCAAAGCTTCTCAGGATCAATCGGATCAAATTAATCAGGCGGTCGAAATTATCGATACGCTCTCTGGATTGGTACGAAAAGTTTCGGTGGATACCGAGGTCATTGCCGCCTCATCCGAGAAAGTTGCTGAGTCAGCGAAGGAAGGGCAAAAGGCAACGGATGCTGTTGCAAATCAAATTAATGAACTTTATACCGCAACTCAGGAAGTGGCAGAGGTGATCAATGAACTTTCCAAGACATCGGAAGAGATCAGTAAGATTACTACGGTTATCGAGGGGATTGCCGAACAGACCACTTTACTTGCTTTGAATGCAGCCATTGAAGCTGCCCGGGCCGGCGAACACGGGAAGGGCTTCGGTGTGGTTGCCAAGGAAACTGGTAAATTGGCGGATCAATCCAAGCAAGCCGCTAAATTGATTGCTGATTTAATCGCCCAGATGCAGAAGCGGACCGATGTTGCGGTTGAAGCGATTCAAAAAGGGCTGCTTCGGGCTGAAGAAGGGAAGCATCTGGTGGATGAAGCCAATGCGACCTTCGTTAATATATTTAAGACTTTAATCGAAAATCTCGCTCAAATTGAAGCGGTGGCCAAGTCGGCCCGGCAAATGGCAGCCAGCAATGAAAATGTGATCGGAGCGATCACTACGATTGCTGCTATTGCCGAAGAAAGCTTGGCTAGTACCGAAGAGGTATCAGCTACTGCGGAAGAACAGAGTGCCTCGGTGCAACAGGTTGCTGCTTTGGCTGATAATTTGGCGGAAATTGCCAACCGGTTGGAGCGTTCTATCTCTGAATTTGAAGTGTAGCTGGTGAATAGTATAGGAAAGTTAAAAGCATCGCGAAACGCGATGTTTTTTTTTCGAAAATCACAGATTATTGTGAACTTTGGGAAGGAAATAGCAACAAAATCTCGAAAATTGTAAGTTGTTAGAAGAAATATAAAATATCGGATAGACAGTTGAATTCAGGTAGACGAGGTGTGGTTGTCATGAGATGGTTCAGAAAGTTTTTCATTAGGATTCAGAGGCTGCTCGATAAGAGTTCCCTTAATCCTACCAGGATGAAGGTATTTCCCCAAATTTTACTGGTCATCGGTATTATGCTGTTTGTCATCTTTATCCAAGCGTTGATGGCTTTCCGCGTTATCGATACCATGCAAAAAAATACGATGACGGTCTTTCAACAGAATGCCGGAAAACTGGGCGATCTTGGAAAGATAAAGTTCGAACTCGAGAGTCTCCGGAATAATTATCTTCAGGTGCTTACCGGTAGAGAAACATTTTTGACTTCATCGTCCATTGCCGCTGATGTAAATCGAAGGATTGAAAGACTGGAATCTGTGGATAAAGCCCAAGTTGCACAAATGTTGGAAATTAATGAAAAAATCACGGATTTGTTTCGCAGGCCTGTCAGCGAAAGGGGCTATGAGGCTTTAAGCGGTCATATTGCTAATATCAGTATGATTTTGGATTTGCTCGAATCTTCCATTAGTCGAAATGCATTGGATACTATCGATAATAGTAAACGGTATTCCGGTTGGTCAAAGCTGTGCACGGCCATTTTGGTGCTTATAGGGTTGACTTTGGCTGTTATTGTTGGTTTAATGGTCGCAACCTCCATTTCCAATCCGCTGCAAGTTGTGGTTCAGGCCACTGAAGCGTTGGCGACCGGGGATTTGACTAAAAATATCGTCATTGAACGTGGAGGCAGTGAAGTCCAAAACATGGTACGTGGTATGAACCAGGCTATTGAAGGATTGAAATCTTTGATTATCGGAATTAATGAAAAGGCTGAAACATTAGCTATTGCCAGCCGTGAATTGAAAGAAGCTTCTGCCGATACCGGTCAATCGGCCAACCAGGTAGCCAAGGCAATGGAAGAGCTGGCGAAAGCATCATCCGAACAGACAGAACAGATCAATCAGGCGGTCGAAACTATCAACCTTCTGGCCGGATTAGTCCGTAAGGTTTCTACGGATACCGAAATGATCGCCACATCATCGGAGCGGGTGGCTGAGTCGGCCAAAGCCGGGCAAAAAGCGACTGATTCGATGGCGGTACATATCAATGAGCTGTTTGAGACCACACAGGAAGTGGCTGGCGTCATTCATGAACTCAACAATACATCGGATGAGATCGGTAAAATTACAACGGTCATCGAAGGGATTGCGGAGCAGACCACTTTACTTGCTTTAAATGCTTCCATTGAGGCAGCCCGTGCTGGCGAACACGGTAAAGGCTTCGGCGTTGTTGCCAAAGAAACCGGTAAACTGGCTGAACAGTCCAAACAGGCTGCTCAACTTATCGCCGGACTTATCGACAAGATGCGGAAACGTACCGCTGGAGCGGTGAGGGCCATTCAAAAAGGGATTGAGCGTGCGGAAGAAGGAAAGAACTTGGTAAATGAGGCCAATATTACTTTTGAGCATATTTTCAAAACGTTAATTGATACATTGTCTCAGATTGAAACAGTGGCTCATTCGGCTCGGCAGATGGCAGCCAGCAATGAAAATGTGATTTCTGCCATCAGCACTATTGCTGCCATTTCCGAGGAGAGTATGGCCAGCACCGAAGAGGTGTCGGCCACTGCCGAGGAGCAAAGTGCCTCCGTCCAGCAGGTGACCGCTTTGGCCGAAAACCTGAATGAAATTGCCAATGCGTTGAAACAATCCATTGCCGAATTTACCGTATAATTCGCAGATCATACGGAAAGGGAAACCCGGCTCAGCCGGGTTTTCGATTTATAAGTGAAGTTAACTGTTGCAGAAGCGATGTATCGTCCGTCAGCGAGAATTCATGGTACAATGAAATAATCAATTAATTACACGATCAAAGGATGGTATCGTCGGTGGGACATTTGATTTTACAGGGGAAATACAATACCGCCATTGTTTACACTGAAAATATCGAACCGGAAGCGACCCGTCAGATTATCCAGTTATGCAATGAGGCATTTACGGAGGGCAGTCAAATCCGCATCATGCCGGATGCTCATTCGGGGGCGGGGTGCACTATCGGGACAACGATGACAATTACGGACAAAATCGTCCCGAACCTGGTCGGAGTGGATATCGGCTGCGGCATGGAAACAGTGAAACTGAAAGTGGATAACATCGATTTGGAAAAGTTGGATCGGGTGATTCATGCCTATATTCCGGCCGGATTCGATATTCGGAAAACGCCCCATAAGTATGTTAAAGAAATCCATTTAGACGAATTAAAGTGCCTTCGCCATATCAATCAGGACCGAGCGGTATTGAGCATTGGCACGTTGGGCGGGGGTAACCACTTCATAGAAGTGGACCGAGACGAAGACGGCAAATTGTATCTTGTCGTCCATTCGGGCAGCAGAAATCTGGGGAAACAGGCAGCGGAATATTATCAAAATTTAGCGTACAAGGAGTTAAAAGAAAAGAAACGCACGCAGATTACCAAGGCTTTGGCTTATGTGAGCGGCGAAAGCTTTGATCATTATTTGCATGATATGCGGATCATTCAGCGCTATGCTGACTTGAACCGCAAGGCCATAATATCTGAAATTTTAAGGTATATGGGCTTGGAACGGGAAATTGAGGAACAGTTTACCACCATCCACAATTATATCGATACTGAAATGAATATTTTACGCAAAGGAGCGGTCCGGGCGTTGCACGGCGAAAAATTGTTGATTCCCATCAATATGCGCGACGGCAGCTTAATTTGTGTCGGCAAAGGGAATCCTGACTGGAATTATAGTGCGCCACACGGGGCGGGAAGGTTGATGAGTCGCAGTAAAGCCAAAGAAATGCTGAAGCTGGATGATTTTATAAAGTCCATGGAAGGGATTTTTTCAACCACGGTCAATCGATCGACCATCGATGAAGCACCGATGGCATATAAGCCGATGGAGGAGATTATGGCCAATATTAAGGATACGGTGGATGTCGTAAAGGTTATAAAGCCCATTTATAATTTTAAAGCGGCAGAATAAAACCCATACCCACGGCTAAACTGTGGGTATGGGTTTTAAATCATCGTGAATTAATTCTAACTGATATCAATCCAGTGTCAAAAACAAACAAAAAAGCAAATCCTTTTATTCGGATTTGCGTTAATAGCTGGTGCCGAAGGTCGGATTCGAACCGACACGCTTTTAACGGCGGTGGATTTTGAGTTTTGCAGCATAACCGGAAACATCGGGAATGTAATGCACTTTAGCGGAAGTTACAGACCGCCGGAAACCTTGTAAAATCGGCTTTTCCGGCACTTTAACCTCTGAAAATCCCACCGTTTCAAAGCTTATACAAAAAACTGATTTTGGAACAAATTTTGGACGTTGGAGGGATATTGGAGGGATGTGGGGGGATGATCAGATAACTCACCATCCACATAATAACTACAACAAATGTTAATTAAAAACTAATATTGTAACAGTCACTCCTACCACTGACAAATAATTTAGGAGTTGATGACTGTGAGAAATGAAGAATATTATAAACGAATTTTTGAGCCATATCCTGACGTAGTTACCCTGGAACAATTCAGGACTATGTTAGGCGGCATTGGTGATAGTACAGCGCGAAAACTTTTAAGAGGAAACCATGTAAAGCATTTTTATATTCGTGATACTTATATGATACCTAAAGTATGGGTTATTGAGTATATACTAAGCGATCATTATGCTGAATACCGGCAAAAGTTAAAAGTGCAGGTTTAGAAGTAATTAAAAACGAATGGACAAGAGGACATAGCTTTTCGGCTTATGTTCTCTTTTCATATACAAATCAAGCCACGTGGAGTGCGTAATAGGAATGCAAAGGAAAGATACTTAGAAATACTGAGTTTTCA
>JAKOTQ010000064.1 GCA_029776205.1 Bacillota bacterium
AATGGTAGTCCCAAGGGGATTCGAACCCCTGTCACCGCCGTGAAAGGGCGGTGTCCTAGGCCTCTAGACGATGGGACCATCCTTTGTTTCTTAAAATGGTGGGCCATCGGCGACTCGAACGCCGGACACCCTGATTAAAAGTCAGGTGCTCTACCGCCTGAGCTAATGGCCCGTACTGAATGAATCAGCTTTTTTATATTACTATATCTCAGCCGCACTGTCAAGCACTTTTTTTGTTACAATCTCTGGTAGATCAAGGTGCTCTCGATTATGTTTCAGTGCTTCGTGACGACTTTTTGATTATACACATTTCGTTCCAAGATTGCAAGAGTTTTTTTATCACCAAATCGGCTGGATAATGATGGTTTCATCCCGTTTCCAACCTACCGATACGATGGAGATCTCAGCGCCGGCCAGTTCCGAAATACGCTTCAGATAATCCTGGGCTTGACGCGGCAGATCGTTCCATTCCCGGCAACCGGTGGTATCCGTCATCCATCCCGGATATTCTTCATAAACCGGTTGGCATTCGGCCAATACTTTCAAATGGGCCGGGAACTCTTTTAAAATACTGTTACGATAGCGATATCCGGTACAAATTTTGAGGGTTTCGATTTTGTCGAGAACATCCAGCTTCATGACAGCCAAGTCGCTGACGCCGTTCACCCGAACCGAGTATTCGGCGATCACACCGTCAAACCAGCCACAACGGCGGGGACGTCCGGTGGTTACTCCGTATTCCCGGCCACGGCCGTCACGGAGGAGTGATACCTGTTCTTCCGGCAATTCGGTCGGGAACGGGCCTTCGCCCACCCGGGTGGAATAAGCCTTAATAATGCCCACTACCTTATTGATGCGGGTCGGACCTACCCCGGCTCCGGTGCAAGCGCCCCCAGCCGACGGCGAAGACGAACTGACAAAAGGATACGTGCCGTGATCGATATCCAGCAAAGTGCCTTGGGCACCTTCAAATAATACCTTTTCCCCGTTACGAATAGCCCGGTCTACCAAAACCGAAGTATCCGTAACCATCGGCCGAATTTCCTCAGCATAGCGGCTGTATTCATCGATGATAGCCGCCACATCAAAGCCCTTCTCTCCGTAAATTTGCTCGATCAAAGTATTTTTAATCCGGACAATTTCTGTAATCCGTTCTTTAAAAATTTCCGGATCGATCAAATCACAAATCCGAATGGCATCATAACGTGCATATTTATCAACATATGCCGGGCCGATACCCCGTCCGGTGGTTCCGATTTTCCCAACTTCACGGCTGGCTTCATCCAGCTGATCCAAACAAGGATGATATGGCATGATCACATGAGCCCGATCGCTGATCCGGATCCCCGAAACATCGACGCCCCGTTCTTTCAATCCTGCCAATTCCTTGAGAAGCACTCCCGGGTTAATCACCACCCCATTCCCCAGGATGCACAATTTCCCCGGATAAAGGATACCCGATGGTACCAGATGAAGTTTGAATTCCTGATCATCGACAACCACCGTATGGCCGGCATTATTTCCGCCTTGATAACGGACAATATATCCGGCATCCCGTGCCAAAAAATCAGTAATCTTGCCTTTCCCTTCATCTCCCCATTGAAGTCCCACGACAACCACTGACGGCATACGAACCCCTCCTGTCTCGAACTCTCATTCAGCACTTTCAGCATATCACAAAATGTTGTATAATACAATTTAATAGAATTTATAATTACTATAAAAATAATTTATAGGTGTCGATGCTATGGAAATCACTCCATTAAAGACCTTTTTAAAGGTTGCATCCCTCAAAAGCTTCTCTAAAGCGGCCGAAGAATTGAACCTGACCCAGCCCGCTGTTACCCAGCAGATCAAACAATTGGAACGAGAATTGGAACAGCCACTGATCGATCGTATCGGCCGTACCCTAACATTAACTCCAGCCGGTGAAATCTTGCTGGCATACGCCCAGCAAATCATCAATCTCACTGACCAGGCTCAGGAAACCATCGCCCAATTTTCCAATCAACAAGGTCGCCTCACCCTGGCTGCCGGAACTACCAATACCATCTTCCGACTGCCAAGCATTCTAAGTCGCTATCATGCGAGTCACCCCGGCGTGGAAATCCGGATTCGAAATGGTGCCTCTGCGCTCATTAACACATTGGTTTACGAAAACGCTGTCGACGTCGGGCTGGTTACCACTATCAACCCCTCACTCAATCTGGAAACGATACCGGTCTTCAACGACCGCATCTGGTTGGTGGCTCCCCCCCTTTTTCAGGACATTCCAACCAACACCGCCGAACTGGAAAAACTGCCGTTAATTCTTTATCGAAGCGGATCCGGATTTCGAAAATTTCTCCAAAACCAATTCAATTATTATCATTTTACTCCCCGGGTATCCATGGAGCTGGAAAGCCTTGAAGCCATTATTCGCTTTGTCCAACACGGATTGGGCCTCGCCTTTCTGCCGGAAGTTGCCATTACCTCCGAACTTCATGAAGGTTCGCTTATACCTATCGAAATCCCCGGCTGGGACCCGATGATCCGTCAAACCTATCTTATTTATCGAAAGAAAAAATACCTTACCTGGCCTGTAAAAGCATTTCTGGAGCAATTGGGTGTTTTGGCGTGAAACAAGACCAGATACCCCATCATTTAATTGTCAACTGCAAATTGTAAATTATACTCATGCCTCACGCCTCTTACCTCATGCTTAATCAAAGTACTGTGTACAACTGTACTCTTTGCTTCCATAATTTTCTATCAATTCTATGCATATTTCCATCCTCCTGTCGCATACTATTTAGCGAGAGGTCGGTAGGGACGATTTTCATGACTCACCAATCGTGAGTCTCAGGTTCATCTTTAAGGTGACTGCTTATTTCAAAAGAGGTAAGTGAAGGTTTCGGATGATCCTACCGGCCTCTTTGATAAATTCAAACCAAAAGCCCGGCATCGCCGGGCTTTTGGTCGTCTTTCACTTTAATTCAGATATTGTAAAGGATTCGTCGGCGTCCCGTTCACTCGCACTTCAAAATGAAGATGAGGCCCGGTAGATAATCCCGTATTTCCGGAGAGCGCCACACGCTGCCCTTTAGTTACTTTTTCCCCTACCTTCACTAATAATTGGGAATTATGGCCATAACACGTGGAAATACTCTTGCCATGATCGATGGCAACGAAATACCCATAACCGCCTCGCCAACCACTGACCAATACGACTCCATCATCAGCCGCCAAGACCGGTGTCCCGGTAGGAACCGCAATATCGATACCGCTATGATATTTTTTGGTTTTCAACACCGGATGGGTCCGCCAGCCAAAGGGAGATGAAATACGCCCTCTGGCCGGCCAAATCAATTGGCCGGTTCCCAGCGATTTTGAAGTTTTAGCCTGGCTCTTCCGAATTTGTGCTTCGATCTCCCGGGAAGTTTTTTCGTATTCCGCCAACGCTCTTTCCAGCTTAACCCGGTCATTTTGAATTTTAGTCAGTTCCGATTGGGTGGATTTAACTTTCGATTCGACTTTTTGCTGTTCTGCATAGGCTTTCTGCTGCAATTTACGGATTTCCCTGTATTTTCCCTCCACCTGTGCCTTTTTAGCTTCAATCTCCCGCTGCTCCAGGGTAATCTCCATCGACGTCGACTTAAACTGGGATATCAACGCTAAATCCCGCCGCACAAAATAGGCAACAGTTCCGAACCGCGAAACAAAGTCAACAAAGTCTTCCGCGTGAAAAAGGATTTCTAAAAAGCTTTGGGGACCGTACTTATAAAGTGCCACTAAACGACGGTCTAAGATGTTTTGCTGCTCTTTCAGCTCGATATTGAGTTGGCGCAAACTGCTTTCCAACCGCTGTAATTCTTCCTTGGTCGTATACAGTTCCTCCTGGGTTTGCTCTAATTTAGCCTTAACCTGATTATAATTCCGCTCAAGCCGCTCCAGTTCCTGTTGCTGTTTCAGTAGATTTCCCAAAGTCGACCGTTCTTTTTGCTTCTGACGGACGATCTCATCCCGGGTTTTGTTGATCAATTTATCAATATTCTTTTTATCCGATGCTGCACTGCCATGAACCGGCAAAGCGGATATTAATGCAAAAACGATCAATATCAGAGCAATTCCCCATTTATGTTTCAAAGAAAAAAGACCCCCTCTCGGAAGCCACGGCCTCCTTTTCAAGGGAATCTTCTCCGCCAATCATTGGGCATCCTTTTTGTAATTCCTGGGATTACGTCTCTTGATTCTTAAACTGTGTCCGATAGAGCATCGCATATAAGCCGTTATTCTTCAGTAGCTCCTCATGGGTACCCACCTCGACGATCCGGCCGGCATCCATCACTACGATCCGATTGGCATTACGAATGGTTGACAACCGGTGAGCAATAACAAAGCAGGTTCTTCCTTTCATCAGGCGTTGCAAAGCTTCCTGAACCAGGACCTCCGACTGAGTATCCAGGGCGGAGGTGGCTTCGTCCAATATTAATATTTTCGGATCCCTAAGCAGCGCCCGGGCAATCGCGATCCGTTGCCGTTGGCCGCCGGAGAGGGCCATTCCCCGCGCTCCCACCGTTGTCTCATAGCCTTCCGGAGCTTTGATGATAAACTCATGGGCATTGGCAGCTTTAGCTGCTTCGATAATCTCTTCACGGGAAGCACCGATCCGGCCATAAGCAATATTTTCGGCAATGGTCCCCCGGAATAACATGGTTTCCTGGGGAACAATCCCCATATGGCGACGGAGCTCGTCTAGTTTCAACTCACGCAAATCATGGCCGTCAATCAACACCCGGCCAGAGATCGGATCATAGAAACGGGCAACCAAATTGACCATGGTGGTTTTACCGGCGCCGCTGGGCCCTACCAGCGCGATCACTTCTCCCGGAGCAACATTCAGATTGATGTCATGCAGAACCGGAGTGTCCTGTTCATATCCAAAGGTCACATGGTCAAAAACAACACTGCCTTCAACCGTCGGTAGAATCACCGGGTTTTCAATCTCAGTAACTTCCGACTTTTGATCGATCAATTCAAACACCCGGTCCGCCGCAGCCATCGCTTTAGGCAACTGCGAAAACAGACTGCTGATCCGGCGAATGGGACTTCCCATAAAACTCATTAAGAAAATAAACGTCAAAAATTCCCCGGGGCTTAAACGATTATTAATAATTAAGCTTCCCCCGTACGTTAAGAAAATGGCAATCGCAATCGTAATTAAAAAGTCGATAATCGGCGAGAAGAAATTTCCCAACCGCAAACTGCGAATGGCAGCCTTATAGCTTTGATGAGTTTCCCGCTTAAACCGCTCAATTTCATATTCTTCCATGCCAAAGGCTTTCACCACTTTAATGGCAGACAACGTCTCTTCCAATACCCCGGTAATATCTGCGACTTTATCAAGAACTTCCCGGTTAACCACTCTCAGTTTTTTGCTCAAACGATTCACCGGCCAGGCAACAAAGGGAAAGACCAGGAAAAACATGAGGGTTAACTTCCAGTTCATATAAAACCCCCACATCAATCCCAGCAGAACCACCATCGGTTCCAGTACAATATCCATAATTCCCGCAGAAAAGAGAAAATGCATCGCATCGATATCATTGGTGATTCTGGCAATCAACTGTCCGGACTGACCCGAACTGTGCCGTTCAAAATAACTAATGGATAAATTCTGGAGATTTTCATAGATATCATTGCGTAACCGCATCACCAATTTTTGGCCAATGGTTCCCACTAAAAAATTTTGGGCAAATCGAAAAATACCTCTTAAAAAATAAACACCAATAAGTAACAGAGGCAACAAATATACTGTATATACATTGGGAAACAACACCCATCCTGTCTGGGCTTTCGTTTCTTGAGCCGGACCAATATATAGCTGGTGAGGGCCAACCTT
>JAKOTQ010000090.1 GCA_029776205.1 Bacillota bacterium
TGTTTAGGGGGATTCTATACATGGCGAAAGTATTAGGTATTGATTTAGGTACAACGAACTCTTGTATGGCCGTCATGGAAGGCGGAGAAGCTATCGTCATTCCCAACGCGGAAGGGGCTCGGACCACACCGTCGGTAGTCGGGTTTTCCAAAACCGGCGAACGGATGGTCGGGCAAGTGGCGAAACGTCAGGCTGTCGCCAATCCGGAGCGGACGGTCGAATCCATTAAACGGCGGATGGGAACCGATTACAAGGTGACCATCGATGATAAGAGTTATACGCCTCAGGAAATTTCGGCGATGATTCTTCAAAAGATGAAAGCCGATGCCGAAGCTTATCTCGGCGAGAAGATCGAAAAAGCGGTTATCACCGTTCCGGCTTACTTTTCCGACGCTCAACGTCAGGCCACCAAAGACGCGGGCCGGATTGCCGGTCTGGAAGTGCTCCGGATCGTCAACGAGCCGACCGCGGCTGCGTTGGCTTACGGGTTGGACAAAGGGAACGATCATACCGTCTTGGTCTATGACTTGGGCGGCGGAACTTTTGACGTATCCATTTTGGAATTGGGCGATGGCGTTTTCGAAGTGAAAGCCACCAGCGGTAACAACCGGCTCGGCGGAGATGATTTTGATGAACGGATCGTCAACTGGTTGGCTGAAAACTTCAAGAAGGAAAACGGGGTTGATTTACGGAATGACCGGATGGCGTTGCAACGCTTAAGGGAAGCTGCCGAGAAAGCCAAGATCGAGCTTTCCGGACTTACTTCGACGGTTATCAGCCTTCCGTTTATTACAGCGGTAAACGGAGAGCCCAAACATTTGGATGTAACGTTGACCCGTGCCAAGTTTGAGGAATTAACGGCGGATCTGGTTGAAGCAACAGTTGGCCCGACCAAACAGGCTTTGGCAGATGCCGGTTTGGATGTGAAGGATATTGACAAGGTGATCCTGGTGGGCGGTTCGACCCGGATACCGGCAGTCCAGGAAATGGTGAAACGGCTTACCGGGAAAGAACCCTATAAAGGCGTTAACCCGGATGAAGTTGTGGCGATCGGCGCTGCGATCCAGGCAGGTGTCTTAACGGGCGAAGTGAAGGATATCGTTTTGTTGGATGTAACGCCGCTGTCGCTTGGTATCGAAACATTGGGCGGTGTGTTCACCCGGATCATCGACCGGAATACCACGATTCCGACGTCAAAAAGCCAGATTTTCTCGACGGCAGCCGATAATCAGACGGCCGTGGATATCCATGTGCTTCAGGGCGAGCGGCCTATGGCAGCTGACAACATTACATTAGGACGCTTCAAACTGGATGGTATTCCGCCGGCACCCCGCGGCATTCCTCAGATTGAAGTTACTTTCGATATCGATGCCAACGGTATTGTCCATGTTTCCGCCAAGGATAAAGGAACTGGCAAGGAGCAAAAAATAACCATTACCACCTCCAGTGGCTTGAGTGAAACAGATATCAACCGGATGATGAAAGAAGCCGAAGAACATGCTGAGGAAGACCGGAGACGCCGCGAGGAAGCGGAAGCCATCAATGAAGCGGACAGCTTGATCTATACCACGGAAAAAACGATGAAAGAAATTGGCGATAAAGCGGATCATGATCGAGTGTCCAAGATTAACAGCATTAAGGATGAACTGCAGCAAGCGGTGAATGCTAAAGATATCAGCAAGATCAAAGCTAAGAAAGAAGAGTTGGAAAAGGCATTACATGAGCTTTCGGCGACCATCTATAATCAAGCAGGTGGCCAAGGAAGCGGGGCCCAAGGTGATAACGGTCCTACCGGCTACGGCCCAAGCAATGATGGCCAGACGGTGGATGCTGAATATAAGGTTCAAGATGATAAATAATCTTGGATAACCGATAATATGGTGAGGTAATAGGCAACCGAAGTAGCACGCGTTGCCTATTGCCGTAATTAATGAAAGCAAGGGACAAAAATAATGGCAAAACGTGATTATTACGAGGTATTGGGCGTGGAGAAAGGGGCCACGGAAGACGAGATAAAAAAGGCTTACCGGAAATTGGCCCG
>JAKOTQ010000091.1 GCA_029776205.1 Bacillota bacterium
TGTTTAGCTCTTTCAGCGACCAATTCATCATACCGGGCCTTCTGTTCCGGAGTCAGCGCATCCATACCACGGACCCGAATGAAATCTTCAAATTGCTCCAAGGTTTCCGGATTCGTAAATGTTTTCCGGTAACGTTCTTCAATCTCCCTTCGTTTTTCAGCAGTCGCCTGGATAGCTTCATCAGTAAGCCGTTCGAGATTCTGCCTGATAGCATTAATCAGGTTCTGCCGCGGATCACCGCTGAACGGATCGTACCGCATCACATCGCTTCCGGCATAAGCCAGTCGTTCCAGTTCCCGGTCAAAGGTATCGTTCACCAGTTTTTCTTTGGTGCCTTTCCGCTTCCGTTTATATTCGTCACTGGAATTGATGTAATCCATGATGGATTGCTTGATTTCGGCTTCATGGTCCAGCATGTATTGGAAATGATCCCGGACTTCCTGAGCGGTAGCCTCGCCCTTTTGAACCCGTTCGCCGAATTCAGAAATGTGTTTGAAAGTCGGCTCCTTGGGCAAAACAAAAACCTGTTCGCTAGGAACAGGTTTTGAAATTACTCGATTGAATTCGGCCGAATCACCGTGCCGTCCGGACGAATCACCGTGCCGTCCGGAAGCGTTATTGACACTACTCGCGCCCCCGGTTTGATGTTGCCTCGCTTGACCTCCAATGCTAACGCTTCTCCCAACGGCAGGCCGGGAGTTAACCGTCGAACCTCCGACTGGTATAAGTGCGAATTCGCCGCGTTTTGGACCTTTTGCTTTTGCAATTTTGAGATTGTTTTCTGCCTCATTTTCATTTTGTCCGTATCCATAACCGAAACTACCTCCCGTCCATCTACTTATAGACCCATCTTCGTTTCTTAATTCTATTATATCATTCTGGAAAATATTTTCAAGTTCGGCCATCATCGGTGCAACGTCGAATCCCGGCGGAGCAATTGCATGGAACTCATCACCAGAAACATGGAAAAGACTGTCAAGTCCGTATTTTTTTCCAACCTTTGAAAACACCTGACCAAACGCCACAATCAAATCATCACCTGCATGATGTCCTATAGTGTCATTAACCGCCTTCAATGAATTAAGATCAATATTTACGAACGTTGAACCTTTTGGTGCTGCCTGCACTGCCTCTTGATACGCACGTTTGTTCCAGAGGCCAGTTAAATAACTCTTATACATACCGGATACAATTTCATCCGGAGTCATATTTTTAACGCGCTCTAAAATTTGTTGTTCCCTGGAAATCGGCTGATTTTCTTGAAGCTGAGCCACTTGACTGTCCGCAACAATCTGAGTTGCAGCAGGAGCGAATAATCCAGGAGCACCCATAAAATATTTTCCGTCCAGATGATCCATTCTATCGATTTGAGGAGGCCGATTTTCAGCCTTAATGTTATTTGGAGGAGAACTTTTCGGCAGATTTTGTTGTTGCATCCGCTGTGCAATCCTGGCAAGTACATATGGTCGATCATAACCGGCAAATACTCAAGTTTAGCCATATCGCTAACTTGCGCCCAAGTAAGTGCCATAAAAAATCAGCTCCTTTATTTTGTTATTGTCTGGAGCCTATGGAGAATGTTCTGAGTCACCTCCGCAATCGTACGCGGTTTTTCCGGCGCTTGTTTCGGAGGCAATCCGTTCGCGGAGTTTGAAAGTGTC
>JAKOTQ010000111.1 GCA_029776205.1 Bacillota bacterium
GGTTGTATTGCGAACCAGTACACCCTGGCGTGTTAAATACAGGTTGCGATTATAATGCCAGGCTGCGTTCATGCCTGTTTCATAAACATATCTCGGATGATACAAATGAACAATTCGGGCTGAAGTCTGGTGATAACGCAAACCATAAGCCAGCAGTCTCCCCACCAAATCGTCATCATCAAAGGCAATACCGGTAAAATCTTCGTCATAACCCCGGATGGCATTGAAATGAACCCGATCGAGCGCCAATAAAAAAGGCAAACGTACATTCAAGTCCGGCAATGTATCATACAAACGGGGATCATAACCGCCGCTGGAACTAATGACGGAATTTAAAAAGGCCCCGCTTCGATCGTCTTTTCCGGCAGGAATGGTCATTAACGTATTATTGCTGAGAATCGGACTGACCAAAGCCGCCAATGTACTATTCAGATGATAAATTTCAGCACAGGAGATCAGCAAAACTCTGCCGGTTGCTTGGCGCGCCCCGATATTGATGGCAAAACCCGGCACCCTCCAATTGAGGGTTCCGCCTAGATTGCGCTGTCCGGAAAAGATATAACGCACATTCAGCCGATGACTGTATTCAGCACAGATCTTTTCCGTCTCATCCATGACCCCGTCATTCACGACAATTATCTCATACTCAAAGGGTATTTGTTGCCGGGCAATGGACTCCAGCCCCCACTTAAGCAAATGAGGCCTTTGAAACGTACTGATGACCAATGAAGCAAGGCAACTTCCCATCCCTGCCTCCCCCTTTAAATTAATTCTTCCAGACTATCCTATAGGCTGTAAAATCTCATTTTTCAGCCAAAGTTGCCGCTTACGCCAGAGCGCTCCGGTATAATGCTTCCAATTCCGCTGTTACCTTTATAATGTCAAAATGCTGTCGGACGATCTCCACTCCTTGAGCTCCGTAATATTCCAGTTGCCTCTCGTCTTTCAATAACTGAATCAGATCGGATTGGAGCTCCGCATCGGATAACTCCCGATAACCCCGGCGATAAAGAATGAGCTCCTGAAAATTACTGAAATCGATGATCCCTGCGAAACCTTGGGCATTCATGGCATACACCGGCCGTTGGCAGGCCATTCCTTCCATCGCTGCCCGATCGCAGGCCAATACCAGGTCGGCGGCTGCCAAATAAGGACGGACATCCGATTGCTCCCCGGCCCAATGGAGGTTCACATCGCCATTGGCCGGAAGATGTTCTGAGGCATACCGGCATAAATCCTCATACCAGTTTCCGTTACCAACCACCAAGACATTTAATCCTTTCAAACATTGACTAATCTCTGGCAAACAACGAAGCAGCTGATAAACCGGACGTTCCTTCCCGTCTGCCAAACGGCTGACCACCACCAATGTCTTCCTGTGGGGGTTTAGGATTCTTGCCACACAGGAATCCATCGTTTTCTTTGGGTAAGGATGAAATTCGGATAGATCGACCCCATTGTAGATCACACGGACTTTTTCCGGATGGGCTGTACTGGAAGTGACTACTTGGGCCACTCTAGGGTCGACGGCAATGATGGCATAGGCATAATCACTGACCCGATTCCCCAAATAGGAACGGTCAATTCCGAAATCATACAATCCGTGCATGGTAATGATGAGAGGTAAGCGGAGCGCACGGGCGACTTCGAATCCTCGAAAGATCGCCGTAAAGGGGTGAGCATGGATGATATCCGGCTTAAACCATGCCAGATCATCCAGGGTACTATCAGACCAGGGTTTATAGTGAAACTGTTCCATCTCTGTATTGATCCGGGCGAGAAGGTCAGGGTTGATATAAGCTGTGTTAAGTAAAATCTGATGACTCTGTTTCAACAACTGGTTGACTGTGGCAAGAATATGGGTTTCCAAACCACCCATAACCAGACGATCAGCCAAAATTGCAATCTTCATCTTAGCTCCTGCAGTTTGGTGGATTCGTACGTATTAATATAACTTATGTGTCTTTCGAAACAACCGTGTTATTCTACGAACACAACCCTTTGGTCCGTCAGCATTTAAATCCGGAACCGCTCCCTAAGGATTTCCCGGATTTGCTGACAACGGACCTCCCAAGAATTGACCCGGGCAATAGCACGGGCTTTCATCACCAATTCCTGTCTTTTATCGGAACTATTGATCCAATCCAGTGCTTGCTGGCATTGATCCTCAAACTCAGCATGGTCTCTTCCCACCCATATCACTCCCGGTACCCGGGGAACCTCAGGTAACGCCGTCGAAACCACTGCTTTTCCGGCAGCGAGATATTCCCACAGTTTAATGGGGTTCGCGTGTTCCGTGGTTTGATTACGGACAAAAGGAATCAGCATCAAATCCATACTTGCCAAATACCACGGCAAAACCTTATAATCGCGGGGGCCCATCCAATGAATGTTCGGTTCTTCTGGCAGCTCAATGCCATGTTGCTGAGGGCCAATCATAACCAACCTCCATTCCCGATGGTTAACAGCTAAATAACTGAGCAGCTCATAGTCGAGCCATTCATAGGCCGCTCCCACAAATCCGATGCGCGGACGGACGATAGATTTCATATCCGGCGGTTCATTGACGCCAATATGATCAGCTTTGGCAAAATGGCCATAATCCGCTGCGTTGGGTATAAAATAGGTTAAGCAGTTTAACTCACGATGTTTTTCATACAACGTCCTGGCCGACGTGAAAACTACCTGAGCTTTACACAACAATTCCTTCTCCCACAAATGGGTATCCGGATGAGCCCAACTGAAAGAAGCAAAACTGTCGACACAGTCATACACCACACCCAATTCCCGAAGATGGCCCACTAAAGGAACGGCAGCCAAATTATAAATCCACAGAAGCGGCGGATCATGCCAGCCCAAAAAAGTTAACGTCCGTTTGATCTGGTCTGCAATCATCAATTGATAAGGTTCCGAACCGCCAGCACAATGAAAGGGAGCTAGGATCTTCAATGACTGATGAATCCCTGTAATCCGATGGGCCAAATTATGCAGCTGCTGGCTGTTGGGCTTTTTTAAATCATCCTCGGACACTTGGGCCGGAGGATCGACGAAAAGAATATTGTAAAAATTACTCAGCCTGGACATAATTTGCTGAGGACGTTGCCATAGAAAATGCCAGTGGGTTGAGGAAATACACACAATCACCTTTTTCGATGTCCGCTGAGAATTGGAAATGATCACCGTGGACAATTGGTTCACCTCTTTAAAGGGACTGTACGGCACTGACGATCTGCCATGCCCTGGATGCATAAGTATGTTTAGCATAAACATAGGCCTGAGCTTTTTTAGCGATGAGCCTCCGTTTATGCTCCGGCATCCGCAGAATCCGTTGAACCATCAATTGAGCTTCTTGGGCATTGTGAACTTGAAAGATATTGCCCTTAAACAAATATTCCTGAGCTTTGGTATAATGGGCCAAATAAATACCACCGCCACACCCCAACACTTCATAAGGACGCATGGAAGTCTGGGTTTTCGAACTGTCATCACAATTCATTCCCAAAACGATCTTGGCCGAGCTATAAACTTCCGGCAATAATTCATAGGGAAGGATGCCTCCGTAAACCTCAGGATATTTGGCCAGATTAACCGGGCGTTCAGTATCATCCCACCAAATACCCCAAATCTTAATGTCATACCCCCGTTCTACCAAAGGTATGATAAACCACTGGGCTTCTTCATAGCGAGATGAATAGTTACTGGCTACGAGAACCAGATCATGTTGGTAAGCCGGATTGACGCCCGTAAAACGATGAAAAAACGGATTGCAGGCAAACAGAAGCAACTCCGCTTTTTTCCCCAGCCGCTCGTAAGTAGGAACGCATTCGATCGTTGTCGTGAAGATATAATCAGCCCGTGGCGCAAAGGTTTGAACGGTCAAATCCGTACAGACCGGATCCTCAATAGCCCAATACAATTGGGGCACACCGAACTTCCGGGCCACTTTGTCGATGACCTCCGGCTCAATCCGGGGATGGCCTTCAGTAAACAAGGCATCCGGCCGAAAAGTCTCCATAGCACGGGAGAGCCTAACCTCCTGTTCTTCCGGAGTTATCCCCCACAACTGCTCTTCGCCCATCATCACCTTGGCTTGATGGCCGATCTGTTCGATCCCGGCTGCAACACCATATTTGATCAATGGCGCGTCATTGGTAAACAAAATCCGCATGACCTGACGAACCCCCATCTTAAAATAAAAGACTTTCGCTCTATTTTATTCGCAACACAGGAAAAAGGGACGAAAGGACAGGACGTTGGATAGTTGACAGTTGACAGTTGGGACAGTGGACAGTTGTCTAAGAGTTACACAGTTGACAGTGGACAACTGACAGTTATGTGTAAAGACACATGGTTAAAGCTCCAACATTATATGAATTGGAACCAAAGCCAAACACCTAATCATTTAACTGTCAACTGTAAACTGTAGACTGTCAACTTCACTTACCCCGCATACATCAAAAAAGAAAGAGGCCGATCTGGCGATCAGCCCCTTTTTCAAGTTTAGAGAATTTCGACATCGGTCACGACTTGCACCGGAACCGGATTGGGATTTCCGTCGTTCACCACATCCAAGAGCAAGACCTGGCGCGTGACATTCCCGATGCCGGGACCGGAGACGTCGGTTACCACATCGAATTCCTGCAGCTCGATCTGGCCGTTGGGCAAGAGGACAAAGGCTCTCACCCGCACTTTGGACTGGACGATGCCGGGGCCGGAAACATTGGTGACCACTGTCACCCGTTGGCCCGGAGCAGACTCGCCCTGAACCGTGGCCCGCAGTACGATGTTTTGAATGACCCGTTCACCGTCTTCGCTCAGGCTAAAGGTGATGGTCTCGATATCCACCGTAACATTGATGGGCGTACCCGGTTGAATGCCCGGTATATTCACCAGAATCGAGAACGGCACTTCCTCCGTAACCGTCCGGACGATATTATCGGTGTCCACGAAGAATACAGTCTTTTCGACGACACCTTGGACCAGTACGCCGTCAGTCACGATGGTCGCCGACAAGTCGGTGATAATGGCCTGGATCTCCTTGATCTTGATGGCTGTCACCGGAAGTTCCAGTTCATTACGGATGATGATTTGCTGTTCACCGGCCACCGCTTCCGGGAAGACAATCGTCACTGTATCGATAGTGATCGGACTGACGGGAGGCGGCGGAACGATCGGTTCTCTCCGAATCACCAGAACCTGTTTGGTGTTTTCGCCGATGACCTGCTCCACTTTGAAGAGAGGCCCGGTGCTCAACACTAGATTTATCTGGATCTCCCGTGCGACTACCGCATGAATGGCGAAGACCACTTTTTGACGCAGCTGTGTCGGTGACAGAAGTTCAAAGAAGACGGCTTCAATGATCGGCTGAATATGGACATTATCACCGGTTACCGCTCCCGGTACATCAAGGAACAGGGAGAACGGTATATCTTCGGCCTGGTGACGTTCGATATTATCCGTTCCAATAAAGAAGATTTGCTTGTGTAAGATGCCCTGGACGATGACTTTATCGGTGATCACGAAGGTTTCGATATCCTCAATCCGGGCGACGATCTCCCGGACTTTGACGGCAGGAACATCTAGAGTGATGACAGTTTCGCTGAGTTCCTGAACCTTATTTTCACCGATGAATTCTTCCACTTTGAAGAGAGGGCCGTCACCTACTGTCACATTCTGTCGAACGGTCTCCGTGACTTTGACAAAGAACTCCATGACGGCTTTCTGCCGCAGTATCGTCGGAGAAATCAACTCAAACAGGATAACTTCAATCCGCGGATGGACCTGCACATCCATTCCCGGCACAGCGCCGGGCAGATCTACGAAGGTACTGAAGGGTACGTCCTCGGCTTGATGCCGTCCGACATTGTTGGTATCAATAAAGAAGATTTGTTTATGAAGTATGCCTTGAATGATGACTTTATTTTCGATGACTTCAACTTCAATATTTTCGATCCGTCCGACAATCTCGTCGATTTTGATGGCCGGAACCGGCAAGGTGAAGTCCGTTTCAACCAATGTTTGAACCGTATTCTCGCCGACCACTTGTTTCAAAAGAAGCAACGGCCCGCTTCCCGGCAGGAAATTCACTTGAACCGTTTCTGATACTTTGACAAAGACTTCGAGGATGATCTTCTTGACGACACTTAATCCATCCGGAGCCAGTTCAGGTATGATCTCTTCGATGATCGCCGTGACTTGGGCATTCATGCCAGGCATAGCTCCGGGGATATCCAGGAACGTGCTGAAATTAACATCATCCGAAATATGGTGGACTAAATCATCAGTACCGACAAAGAATAACTGTTCATGAACAATTCCCTGAACGATGACTTTATTGGGAATCACTTCCGCAACGAGATTTACGACTTTACCGACGACATTTCGAACTTTTATCGCTCGAAACGGCAGTGTCCTTTCTTGAACAGTTTCAACGGTAGCGGTAGCGGTACCCGAAAGTACAGGACCCAACTGTACTGAGGCACCTTTCAAATCGGCTGCTTCCGGTACCAAATCGATGGTTTTACTGCCTACCTGAAGGGTTTCAGATGCACTTCCCGCAGACGGAAGAATTTGCTTGGACAAAACATCGACTTTGACCTGACCGAGATCACTTTGACCTGACAATTCAGTTTCTTTTTTAACGTTCTTCCCTTTGGACTTTCTCCCTTTTGCCTCGTCTTTTTTCTGCTTAGTTCCGGTTGATTTCTTTTTCGTCGTTTTCTTTTTCAGTTTTTCTGCTTGTTCCGGTTGTTCCGGAGATTCTATGGAATCCACTTCTACAGAAGAAGTGGCACTTTTGGCCTTTCTGGAGCGTTTTTTCTTTTTGGGCGCTTCTTCTATCTCAAGGACTTTTTCATCCTTATTCTCGTTTTCTCCCATTTTCTAACCTCCTTTCATCGGTATCCAGCAGCTCATGCTGCTGAATCTTAAATCATTAAGGATCTATATCGAAAGTGACGAAATTGGCTTAAATCGTAAGGATTTGACAAAATTCTAGTACAGTATATGCATAGGTCCAACGTTGTGCTATTGGAGAGGATAACGAAAAACCCGGGCATAAGCTGCGCCGGGTTTTCGATTTCAGTCTATAAGATTACCCAATGACAGTCAATCTGACATGTTCCGTTCATAGGTCTCGAGGTTATTATTGACTTAAAAAGATTTGAGTGATCATTTTTCCGTTAGGCCCTCCGGGAACGATACCGATCCCCACTTTGGTAAAAGCGGGATTCAAAACATTGCTCCGATGCACCGGACTGCGCATCAAAAAAAGATGGGCTTTGTCGATATTGGTCGCATTAACCAAATTCTCTGCAACGGCAGTACATGGAATTTCAGCGTCTAACAATTGCTCATATACGTTTCCAAGACGTTTCGATATATGGCCGAAATAGTTATAGGCGACCATGTCCCCGCTTTTATCCCGGGCCAATTGAACCAGGGAAAGATCAATTTCCAAAAGCGGCAAACCAGCATTCGCTCTGTCCTGGTTTAACAACCTGACCATTGCTTCCTCTTCCGGAGAGATGGCAACGGCGGTATCCGCATTGGCTTTTCCTTCCCTACCGTCGTCCGGGACGACAGGTGAAGCCTGTTCGCTTTGTCCATTTCCACGATAGTTGCTTGGTGTGGCTGCTTGAGCTGAAGTAGAATGTGTTACTAAGATTCCAACGGCCATTAATGCTGCGATGAAAGCTGAAAATGTTTTTTTCAATCGTATTGTCATGATGTTTTTGAAGTTAACTCCTTTGTTTAATGGTTTGTTTGCGGCAATGTCAGCTTAGACTGTTAGAATGAATTGTGTTTTGAGTTGACTTCAGGTCGACTTTAACTATTTCGGTAATCTTCTATTTCAACTTTTTTTCGATATTCCCTTTATGTAAATCCGGGCATTCGCGGTAACTCATTCCAAAAAAAGAGCCTTTCGGCCCTTTTTTAAACTTTTCCTGTCTATTCCTCGTTTTCTTTCGGATATAATTCAATCAGCCCTTCTCTGAGCGCAAACAGAGCAATTTGAGTCCGGTTAGCCAATCCTAGTTTTTTACGAATGCTTGTAATATAGTTTTTTGCAGTCTTTTCACTGATGAAAAGCTTTTTACCAATTTCACGATTATCTAAACCCTGGGCAACCAAGGGCAATATCTCACGTTCACGGGGACTCAATCTCTCAAGCTCAGGTTGGCACTTACCATTCATTAACGGTGACATGCCTCTCCTCCTCCTACCCCTTCGCTAGGTGGAGAAGTCTTCGTATACTATGATGAATAGAGATTTCCCGTTCTTTGAATTGCGGTACCTCCATCAGCAGAAATGATCATGTATATAAGAAATGCAGAGTAAACTGCATTTTTCCCTTAGCGAAGCAGGTATGCCTATTCTGATACATGATATGCCCAGGTGATGCAGAGAGTGATCAAAACGAGCTTTTGTCTTAGATCAACCTACGGGACAACCGGCTGAAACGCCATGCGTTTGTCCTAAAACAAAAAAGAGGCCAGGAAACATAATTATAGGCTAACCTGACCCCCAATCTGTTTAACTGACAGAAGCTGATTGACTTTGGGATCAAAAGCAATTTGATTACATAAACGGGTTACCTCTTGAGTAACGGCGTCCATTTCCTTTTGAAGGCGGCTTAAAAAGATCGTATTGGATTTACTGATCTGTTTTTCAAGAACTTTGGCTGTTTGAGTATATATCAGAGTTGTGATCACTAGAGGCAACATCAAGATAACCAAATACGACAATAACCATGTCAGTAAAATCCGATGCTTTCGTAAAAAATGCAGTGAAAACATTCCCTGACACCTCTTTTGGAATCTCAATCCTTGTCTTATGATCCTATCTGGCTGAAAAACTCCTTCAAGGCTTTCGTCCCTTGCTTGTCGATCTTAAAGTTCGTGGAATTTACGCAAACATGCTTAGTAAAACCGGTGGCCAGTATCTTACCGGTTTCCACATTTCGAACCGTATACGAAAAAGCAAATTCTACCCCGGATGAGGGTTCCATTACTGTTTCCACTGCAACCAGATCATCATAATAAGCTGGACTTAGATATTTACATCCGCTTTCAACCAGCGGCAACATCCATCCTTTGGCTTCACATTCTCGATAAGGCAACTGATGTTCACGCATCCATTCCGTGCGCCCAGCCTCAAACCAGATTAAATAAACCGAATGATGAACAATGCCCATACCGTCCGTCTCTTGATACCGGACGCGAAACTGTACCGTTGACAAGATTTTCCCTCCTTGAAGATTATAAATTCTTAATTAATATTATCCATCGATTCCGCATCTACCTTCCCTTTTGCGGAAAAAAACAATATTTATTGAAATTATTTCCTATCAGCGAGTTTTATCAAATCGTGGTCTCCCAGTATGTGGTTAAAGAAACCGACGAAAGCTGCCGATAGTTTAACCAAGGAGTGATTAACATGAGCATGATTTCAAAAAATCTTAAAGTTACTGAAGTGAATTCACGCAAACGTGTACTCTTTTACATCGTCCTGCTCACACTCTTCGTCAACGCTGTCATCGTCGTCTTCAATTTTCTCTTTACTTGCCTTGGGTATTATCGGTTTTAAGTTACCCATATTTCGCTTGAAGTTTATCCATTTAAACTAAAAACCCTCAACATTAGTTGAGGGTTCTTTCATTTCTTTAATATCCTCGTATCAAGCTTTAACGTCTGCCTTTAGGAAAGGCCGGACATCCGTCGCGATCATCCCGCCGCGCCGGGCCGCTTCCAATCCTTTATCTCCGTCTTCAAACACCTGACAATATTCAGGCGGAATCTTCATTAACTCAGCACACTTTAAAAAAGTCTCCGGATCAGGTTTACAACGCGTCACATCATCGGCTGTCACGATTTTGTCAAAATATCGATCCAGCCCCGTAATCTGCAGATTCACCAATGCGACCTGCCGATACTCGCCTGTCCCGAGAGCCATTGGCAATTTGCCTGCGTATTCTTGAACGATCCGAAATACCGGTTTTATCACTTGAATATTTTCATTCAACCGAAGATAGGCTTCGTTTTTAGCCTGAATGATCGTTTCCGGATCGAGGTTTAATCCTTGCTGACAATTGATATAATGAACGATCTCTCCGGTCGACATCCCTGCCAGTTGATAAAATAACTTTTCCGGATACTCGAAACCATACCGTCTGGCCGTCTCCTGCCAAGCCTGCAAATGGGCAGGCATTGTATCGATCAACGTCCCGTCAATGTCAAAGATCAACCCCCGCGCCCTGGGGTCTACTGTTAATGGCATCCGTTAAACTCCGTTTCT
Organism: Bacillota bacterium; assembly: GCA_029776205.1. Lineage (GTDB taxonomy): Bacteria > Bacillota > UBA4882 > UBA8346 > UBA8346 > JAKOSX01. The sequence goes on from JAKOTQ010000111.1 coordinate 10,297, forward strand.
ATGATAATTTACGCGTCTATTATACTTTGTTTGGGGCCATATATAAATAAGTATTCAATAAAAGCAATCTCGCTTAGACCGATACGGAAGTAATAGTGCATATTTACCATTTTGCTTAATAACCTCAGATTTAGTAATCAGTTCATTTCACCCCCGCTTTAACAATATTTTACTTTCGCTAAAATAACATATTAATTACTATAACAAGAACACAGTTGAAACGAATTGTGTCTAAATAAGTTCGTAATTTTCCATCAGAAACTCTAGCTTTTAGAGATTTATATCTTCTCCCAAATAACAATTTAATAGACTTTCCAATTTTTTCAAACAAGCTTATTTTTCTAAATTAACAATTTAAAGGAAAATATATTTTTTGCTAGAATTTTATAATTATTATGTATTTGGGAGGATAATAATGGGATATCATATTATTATTAAAAGTAATGAATGTATAAATAGATATTATATTGAAAATTTAGACCAGTTATATGACATTGAAGGTATTGATAAAAATTCAATCATTTATCAAGCCGAAGAAACATGGAAGCCTTACTTAATTTCAGAAGTTGATCAATATCAAAAATATATAGATCGTAGTTTTAGAATTGGAGTTAAAGCTGAAAAATTATTTGAAAAGTATGCAGATGAAAGCAATTTGATACTTGAAAAAATAGATCAAAGCAAAAAAAGTTTGGTTAAATATATAAAACAATCCAATGGTAAACCCGTTAAACGTGGAGACTTTCTTGTGCGTGGTTATGAAGTTGAAAAATTGGTAGAAATCGAAGTAAAAGCAAGAAAATTTATTATAGATAAAGATATTGGGCTATGTTTTGGCTTAGATTACACCGAATTCAAAAGATTGGAAAACATGATGAACACTACAAAAAATCTAATTGTTTTTTCTGTTTATCAGGTGATTAATGACGAAATCCTTTCTGAAGTTCCATATTTCATTAGCTTACATGAAATAAAAAGTCTTAATAAAGAGAACGAATTAAAATATATTTCTGACGGTAAATTCATTCTTATTCCAATTAAACATTGTTCATTGGGTATAGATGGAATCAATAAATATATAAAAAATTAATAAAACTGAGGTTAAAATTAGTCTTTTTTCAATAATTAGTGTAATTTGAGCACAAGATTTAATTTGAAATAACCTAAAAATATTTCTACTAAGTAAACTATAAGTAATTTTTTTAAAAGAAGGTGTTACTTTTTATCATTAATCATTGCTCTACTTGCCTTTTATAACTCTATTACTTTCTCTCATTCTGGAAGAACCGATTCATTTGGAGGTCATTGGGATCGCAAATACGGGACAGGCTATCATTATCATCATGGTATGCCAGCTCATCAACATCCAAAAGGTATTTGCCCCTACCAACAATCAAGTTCCCAAAATTCCAACAATAATGAAATCATGGCTATCCAACAAAAATTAACTGAACTTGGTTATAATCCTGGTCAAATTGATGGAATATTAGGACCAAAAACAAAAGAAGCTATTAAACAATTTCAAAAAGATAACGGATTGGTCGTCGATGGGATTTGTGGACCCAAGACAAAAGCGAAATTAGGATTATAACTCATATAAATGTAATTTCTTTGGGGGAATCTTCTCTGATATATCTGATTTAAGTAACTTTTTCTATCAATACTCTCAATGCCTTCTCTCCCTTTTTCATTCAACCATCCCCCCATGACTCTTTCGATCCAAACTCCGGTACTGGATCGCTTCCGCCACATGGTTGATGCGGATCTGATCTTCTCCTGCCAAATCTGCAATGGTCCTGGCCAGTTTCAAGATTCGGTAATACGCCCGGGCGCTCAGGGAATACCGTTGCACCGCCTGTTGTAACAACATCCGGCTCTCCGCATCCACCTGACAATACTCCTTAATATCCCGACTGCCCATTTGCGCATTGCAAAAGTAATCTTTCCCCCGAAACCGTCTTTGCTGAATAAGACGGGCCTGCTCCACCCGTTTCCGAATGGCCGCCGATGATTCTCCGGCCTGAATAGTATCATACTCAAACTCCTGCAAACGGGGGACTTCGATCTGGAGATCAAACCGGTCGAGCAAAGGGCCGGAAATCCGGCTTTGGTAACGGTGAATCTGGAGCGGGCTGCATGTACAGGTTTTATACGGATCGCCAAAATAGCCACAAGGGCATGGATTCATTGAGGCAGTCAGCATAAACCTGGCTGGATAGGATAAAGTCGCCGCCGCCCGGGCAATGGTTACCCGTCCGTCTTCCAAAGGCTGACGAAGCACCTCCAAAACTTCCCGTGAAAACTCCGGCAGTTCATCTAAGAAAAGCACTCCGTTATGGGCCAAGGTCACTTCTCCCGGCCGGGGAATTCTCCCGCCGCCAATTAACCCTGCCGAACTGGTGGTATGATGGGGAGAACGGAAAGGCCGTTTACGGAGGAGTGACACTCCTGGTGGCAACAGACCGGCTACACTGTATATCTTGGTGATTTCGATGGATTCTTCAGTGCAAAGTGACGGCAAAATGCCGGGAAGGCGCCGCGCTAGCATCGTCTTGCCCGAACCCGGCGGGCCGATCATCAACAGATTATGGCCGCCGGCAGCAGCCACCTCCAAAGCTCTTTTTGCCTGTTCCTGTCCTTTGACATCGGCCAAATCTTCCTCCACACCGGTTACAGCCACCTCTTCCACAGACTGCTGAACCTCCGCCAGGTCCGGTTCCCAGGTTCCATTTAAAAAATTACAAACCTGATTTAAATTTTCGACAGGAACAGGATGAATCCCGTTCACGATCAATACTTCTCTCAGATTAGCAGCCGGGAGCACGATATGTTTCCATCCCGCTTCCCGGGCAGCCAAAGCCATTACCAGCATGCCGTTGACTGGCCGGACACTGCCATCCAACGCCAATTCTCCCACAAAGACCGTTTCCGGGATCTTTTCCAGGCTGATCTCATGTTTCGCTGCTAAAATTCCAATAGCAATCGGAAGATCAAAACCTGATCCTTCCTTCTTAATATTGGCAGGCGCCAAATTCACCGTTATCCGGTGAAAATGGAACTCCAACCCGGAATTTTTTATAGCCGCCCGGACCCGATCTCGGGCTTCCCGAACCGCTAAATCCGGTAATCCGACAATATCAAAACTTGGTACGCCACCGCCTAAATCTACTTCAATTTGGACCGGGTATCCGTCGATCCCGGCATACGCCAGACTAATAATTTTGGCTAGCACAATTTCCCCTCCGTCAAAAAAAGGCGTTTTTTAGCAAAGTGATCCGATAGTCCTGGGTCGATGTGTATTCGATGGAAACAATATCAAAACGGACAGGGGGTTCCCCCAGCCGATTGCGGCTCAGATAATCGAGGGCAGTTTTGGTCATGCGCTTCTGCTTTTTTCGAGAGACGGCAAAATAACCGCTGCCAAAAGGAGATTGACTCCTCCAGGTTTTCACCTCAACAAAGCACCATATCTCTTGATCACGGCAAACTAAATCCACTTCCCCATAAGAACAGCGATAATTGAAGGTAACAATCTGATATCCCTTTTCTTCAAGATAACGGGCAGCCACCTTCTCGCCCCAATCACCGATGACTTTTTTACTTCTCGTTTTGTTCATAATTGGTATTTTCGTTATTTATTGGAAATTTCCTGCAGCCGCTGTTATTAATAAGTTTCTCATTCACATTAGAACATTTGTTCGCTTTTGATTGATTAAAAAAGACCGGTTACCCGGTCATAACGGCATTCGGATATTGCGCACTAAAAAATTAAAACTCCCACCGGGAGTTTGTACTTCAACTGTATGCGAAACTTTCTGAGCTAATAGCCCTAACCCCACCGGTGATATATACGATGTCGTTCCCAAATTGCTCTGTTTGTTGAAAGGATGGGTAATCTTGTAACAGAAAACCTCCTGAGTGCGTTGTTCGACAACCTCCACTTCGGAATTGATCAATACTAATGAAATTTCAGCCGGACCATTGCAAGCCCCGTCATCAACTTTAACCTTGGCAAGATAGGCCTCCACTGTGGCAATATAGTCATTCATGGTTTTACGGACCTTTTCCCGTTCGGGGGAAGCATAAGGAAATAAGGATAAGATCTCCTCCCGTTCCTCTTCCAGGACAACCAAGTCCCGAACCACTCTTTCAAAGGTTTTCCTGTTGATGACATCGGTTATGTGTTCCATGACCCTGCTCCTTTCAATTAACATTTAATGGGAAATTCCCAACTAAACGAGAAGGCACCCCGTTTCTTTACAAAACGAAATGCCTAATTTTATAGTAACATGATTTCTAACCATTGTCAACTCTGGTACACATTTCCATTAAATGGTTTTTGTTAATTGGAGCCCTTTTCCGTGATATCCCTAACCCTTAGGTTCACTCGGACCCTTTCCATCGTTAGGAATTCCTCCGTCCTGCTCTAACCTTTGATCCACACTCCATATAAAAGCCAAGATCGATGCGACTAGCCGATAAGTCTCTTCCGGAATCGGAGTGCCTGGTGCAACCCGTGCCAAAATCTTGGCTAGTTCAGGCTCTGGATGGGTTGGAACTCCGGCTTCCACAGCCAGTTTCAGAATGGTCTCAGCCATTTCACCCTTGCCCGAGGCCACCACTACAGGTGCCGGATCCAGACCCGGACGATAGCGAAGAGCCGCTGCGTAACGAATCGGTTTTTCCCGGCAGATTATATCCATAGGTCCACCCCTTCCGACACGTCCTTTTTAACCTTCACCGTCTCGATCTCAACGCGAACCTGACCCCCGATGATCTTTCGTAAAGTTTCCGTTTGGTCCGACAATAATTGCTGAATCTCTTCCGACTCTACCTGAAAACGGATACGTGGAGATCGCCGGGGGCAAAAGATAACAGTAAATACGATCTCTCCCAGGTTTTCAGTGGGGACCACGACACGAATGAGCTGTTCCGTCATGGACTTGTCCACCTGTTGCTCTTCCTCCCAATGGACGACACATTCGCGGATTTTATCCCCAGCCAGTTGTACTAAAAACGGAAAGGCCCCGTAATTAACTGCGCGCGCCGCATCCCCGGAAGATCCCTTTTCACTCCATGTCGCAGGATGGCTGAGTAAATCCGCTATAATTTTCCATTTGTCTTTCGGTTCCCGAGCGGTTTCTTCAAGCATTGCCTCAGCCTCAAGCTGAATATCGTCGGCTGCATGTCTGTTATCTTGCAATAGCCCAGCTGCTTTGGCAAAACCATTCGTTTCCGAAGCACGTTGACTGTCCTTCCACAAACGCCAAAGGGCTTGCATCAATTCCTCCGCATCCCCTTTCGGTTCAAACACAGCCCTCCTATCGACTAACCCCATTTCATTCAGCTTATTCCATAGATTTTCCCTGAGCTTTTTATCCTGATGAAGCCAAGCAATGATATACCCTCCAAGGGAAGGAGGTAACCCGCGAAACAGCATCAATGCTGCCACTTTAGGGTTAGGATTTAATTGCAACTTCAATTGAAGTTCAGATAACAGCCGATTGAGAGTATCAAGATTTTCTTTATTTACAGGCAGCCCTTGCTCTTTTAGAACATTGGCTAATAGATGTTCTTCGGAAAAGAGCCCTTCCATCATCCTGCCTTCGCTGAGATTCGCCAAAGTTTTAAGTTCGATCCGCTGACCGTCCGTCTTCTGAATGCCAAAAGCAAAAACCGAGCCAGTAGTCGGGAGATTCCCTTCTACTTTGGCCCGGATTTGATCGCCACCCACCTGAAGCAACACCTCATTATCCGTCACACTGATAATTTTGGCGACGATTTTTTGGCCTTCTTTCCATTGGTGCAGTATATTGGGAGACAGGTTTTGGGGTCGAATGAAAACTCCGGGTTGATTGACTCTCACTTTATGTTCCTTCTTCCTCAAACAAATTCAACGTTTCTTCTATTTTTTTAGGTTCCAAACGAAAAGACCGCCGGTGAATGGGCGAGGGCCCCAACGTCGCCAATGCCTCATAATGTTGACGGGTAGGATACCCTTTATGCTGAGCAAAGCCATAACCCGGATAAAGACGGTCATAATCTTCCATCAACCGATCCCGAGTGTATTTGGCAATGACTGAAGCTGCCGCAATGGCCACCGAACGGGCATCTCCATATATTAAGCTCTTTTGAGCAATATCCGTATCCGGAACCACTAAAGCATCCACCAGCAAATAATCGGGAGCCGGTTGAATCGCTGACAATGCCTTGTGCATAGCAATGCGGGAAGCCTGATAAATATTGACCCGATCAATCTCATCAGGTTCTACCACACCGATACCATATTCCCAATCTCCGCTGGTCAGCATCTCATAAAATTTTTCCCGCTGTTTCTCGGTCAACTGCTTGGAATCATTCAATCCATCCAGTTTAAAATGGGGTTCAATAACGAAAGCAGCAGCCACCACCGGTCCGGCCAAAGGGCCGCGGCCTGCTTCATCTAACCCAGCGATCCGACGGTATCCCAATGCCCAGCCATTTTTCTCTTCGACCATTCGTTGATCCCAGCTAAGGGTTTTCAATTGCTGTTCTTCAAATCTTTTTCTTGTCATACTAAATCTGCAAACGACACTTAAAGAGGCCGCTAGCTTTTTCTCACCCCATATCATTCAGTGTATCGACCCAATTCTGAGTAGACTTGAGCCATTCTTTCCCCTTTACGATGATGATTAATATCTGACTGCTTTGGAAATCTTTAATTAGAGGATCAATATTTGCTTGAAGGAAATATGGCAAAAAGGCCGAAATTACTTAACATTGTTTCCCTAACTGATGACAAAATAGCATAAACCGATGATGCGCTAAAGGAGGCTTCCGTGAAACAACATCTTAATTTTCAAAAACTCTTTCGCAACGGACTTAGCATCGTTCTGATATTGACTCTAATCAGTTCTGGGATCTTACTGTTCAGCTCTTTCCGGGGGAATCCAACCTCCGTATATAAAAACCTGGATATAAGAGCTTTTGGTCTGGCTTTACTGGCTTTGCTCGCTTCCTGGGCCATCGAAACCCTTCGGATTTGGTTGATCGCCAACGGCCTGGGTGAAAGCATTTCATTACGAAAAATTTTCAACATCAACCTGGCAACGACCTTTATCGGGAATATTACGCCCTTCTCATCCGGCGGCGTTCCCACTCAGATTTATCTATTGTGCCAAAACGGAATCCAACCCGGTAAATCCAGCGCCATCGTCACCTTGAGGGTGATTTTGACCACATTGCTCTTTACCCTGGTTGCACCGATATTATTTATTTTTTATCGGGCCAGTATTTCCGTCGGCCTGCTTAGACAGGTAACCACCTTTGCCATTCCTGTCTCGGTTTTAGTTTCAGTCCTATTAATTACCTTTATCATCAAGCCGAAACTGGCCAAACCGGTTCTGACCTTTCCGCTGAAATTTATTAAATCAGAACGATGGCTATCCAAAATCAATCCTTACCTCCAGAAATTCCTGGATGAGGTCGAAATTTTCCACCAATCCGTCAGACAATTCCGTAAAGGATACAATCTGATTTTAGTAATTCTCGCCACCCTTTTATATTGGGTCTGTTTCTTCTCCATCGCACCGTGTTTAATCTATGCCTTCGGGCTGAGAGGTGAAGGGATCTTTTTCAAAAGTGTCCTGATTCAATTCATCCTGATTTTTATCATCTCTTATCTTCCGGTTCCGGGAGGAAGCGGCATTATGGAATTGGGATTCTTTTCGATGTTTGCCTTTATTCCGGCCCAGATCCGGGCCGTCCTCATTCTGATCTGGCGTCTACTAAGCTACCATTTAGCTACCTTTGTCGGTGGCGTGATTCTTTTAAAACTCATTAATCGGACTGAACGTCGGCCTTCGGAGGTAACTCGAGGCTGATCCGTCCCAATCGGCCGTTACGGAACTCTTGTAGGAGACTGGTAACGGCCCGATTTATATCCAGACCGCCCCCTTTCATTCGAAATCCCCGTTTCTCCGCATACCAATTGAGGGCCATGTCCATATCTTCAAATACCAGCCCATTGCCTTTCCATCCAAAAAGCTGCTCACCGTAGTTCTCCAGCAAATATAAGGCCATATCATACGTTGGCGCGATTTCTTCACGAATGGTGCCAACCAGTGCGAGTTTCATCCCGGCCTCCTGGTCAACGATCTTCGGAGGTAACAAACCGGGAGTATCCAAAATTTCAATTCCCTTCTTCTTAATCCATTGCTTCCCGCGAGTAATTCCAGGCATATTTCCGGTTTTAGCTGTTGCGGTCCCGATCATCCGGTTGAGAATGGATGACTTGCCAACATTGGGAATGCCAATGACACCGGCACGGACTGAACGCCGGACCCCTTTTGGTGCAAACTCTTGACTCAGTACTTCCCATATCCGCTCCACTCCGGACCCGTTGCGACCATTTACTTCAACCACTAAAAATCCTTGAGTTTTAAACCACTGAGTCCATTCTTTAGTGGCAACCGGGTCGGCCAAATCGATCTTATTCAATACAATAATATTGGGACGTCGTTTTAATATCGATTCCAGATCAGCATTATGACTGATGAGCGGTAACCGGGCATCCCGAATCTCGATCAATACATCAAGATATTTAATTAACTCGGTAAGCTGTCGTTTTGCTTTGGCCATATGGCCAGGGTACCAATGTATTGGATCCATGCAATATCCTCACTTTTTGAATTCTGAATCAAAATAGAAAAGAAACACACTTACGCTCTTCATTATAATTCAATTCGTCGCATTATAGAGGTTATCCTTTTCATTAAAGATTTATCAGTAGTTTAGACAAAAAAAGAGAAACACATAGTTTCTCTTTTTTTCGCAACACTATTCAATGTTTACGTTTCAACCCTTAACTGTTTCAAACCTTTACAGAGCCCGAGGATGGGCCTTTTCATAGACTTCCTTAATTTTGCTCTTGGTTAAATGAGTATAAATCTGCGTGGTAGAAATATCCGCATGGCCGAGCATTTCCTGAACCGATCGTAAATCCGCCCCATTTTCCAACAGATGGGTTGCAAAAGAATGGCGCAAGGTATGCGGCGTAATATCATTTTCAAGATTGATACTTTCCGCATATTTTTTGATAATCTTCCAAAAACCTTGCCGGGTCAAACGATGCCCATGATGATTTAAGAAAAGCGTCTCTTCATTCAAACTGGAAGCAAGAAACTTTCGGGCATGTTCCAAATAATGTTTAACATACTTGGAAGCCACCGAACCTAAAGGAACAATTCTTTCTTTAGAACCTTTTCCAAAGCATTTAATATATCCCATTTCCAGATTGAGATCGCTAATCTTTAACGAAACCAATTCCGACACCCGCAAACCGGTTGCATATAGCACCTCGAGCATCGCCCGGTCCCGAATCCCGGCAGGTGTTTTTAGATCAGGTTGTTCCAAAAGATTACTGACATCTTCAACCGAAAGAACCCTTGGTAACCGTTTTTCCTGTTTTGGCGCATCCAGATTGATGGTTGGGTCCCGTTCAATTTTCGCTTCCCGAAACAGAAAATGATAATACGACTTAATCGCCGCCAAACTCCGGGATAAAGTAGCTGTAGCTTTTCCTTTAGCTTGGAGTTGCAACAAATACCCGATCACCGTCGCCTGGGTAGTTTCTTTTATTTCAATATTTTTCTTCTCTTTCAAGTATTGCAAATATTGACGTAAATCCCGTGCATAGGATTCCAGGGTATTTTGGGATAATCCGCGTTCGACAGAAAGATAATTGAGATAATCCTGAAGCATTTCCTGCACTTAAGTCAACTCCTTTTGTTAACTTCGGAACGCTACATCATTTCGACAATATACAGGTTAACTCCTTTTTTCAAGCTACAGGAAAGATTTCCAAGCAAATTATCAACCAGGAGAAAACTATAGTGGCGCACAGCACAAAGTTCACAGTACACGCTTTAATACCCTAGTAATAATGCCTAGCATTCAGCGCCCATTTCCTAGAGCTCAGCACCTAATACCTTGAAAAAGCCTAAAACACATGTCTTCAATAATCTGTATTCTGATTGCAATGACTGACTACTACTATCTCCTGTCATAGCAACCTCGCCACCCATGCGGTAAATATCGGAGTGACATATCCTTGAACGAACCCTGCGATCACAACCACGACTAATACAACCAGAGTCAGAACAGCACATCTTATTAACTCTTCACCGAGTAAAACCGGTTTTCTTGTAAAACGGATTTTCGTTAAAGCAGCCGCACAATCGATAATAACCATCACCATAAACAACAGTCCAGGAATTAATAGTATATTGTGGGGAAAAATACCGGCCATCGCAAGAATGACGCCTTTCAATCCCATGGTTTGCAAAAGAAAAGCGACGCTGAAACCCAAGATAAATCCGCGGGTAAAGATTAAAAGAAGAGCCAGAGGCACTCCGATGACACTTATCCCCATAAAAAACAGGAAAAATACTGTTTGAACATTGGAAATAATCGTCTGGCGGGTATAATTCGCATTCTCCAAATACGAACTCCCTTGAAGCCCATGGTTGACATACCGCAGCAAATCTTCCTTTTGCGAACCTTCAAGAATATTGGCTGCAAGTACACCGAAGATAACACCCATGATAAAGAGGATTAAAACAAGCGCGGCTAAAAAAATACGGTGTTGAAAGTAATCTCTGATCAGGCTGCGGATCGGTAATCCGGCCATTGACATCCCCCCTTGTCCACTCGTAACAACATATGGCGGAACCAGGGAAGATATGAATACTTTTTTACAGGACATAGGAGATAGGAGACGGGAGTCAGGAGACAGAAGATAATCTTGACCTTTAGTTTCAGATGCAGGTTCACAGTACACTGTGCACAGTTCACAGTGAATACTTTAGGCTTGAAGAATGAGTGGAGTCAGGATTTAGGAGTTAGGAATCAGAAGTTAGAAGACAGGAGGTAGTTTACAGTTAATAGTTAAACAGTTTAAAGTTCCAAACTCTCAATACATTGTATATTAGTACTGTGTACCGTGTACTATGCGCTGCGCACCCTTGATCCATTAACTGTAAACTGTACACTGTCAACTGTCAACTATTGAGAAACCCTTTTCCTACGATCAGTTGGATCAAATATTGAGCAGCGAGTACGTCTTCCATCGAATTGGCGCTGGCAGCCACCACAGTGATACCGGTACCGTTTTTGAGAGCCTGTTCGATAGCACGTTCCACTCCGGCCAAGGCGGGATCAATCCCTTTCTTTTGCGGAGTCCGGGTGACGGTAGCGGTCACTACAGCCGGCGCCCCATTATTATAGGCAGCATCATAAGCCACTCCGCCTGTATCCGAAACAAAGAGAACGACTTTATTATTGAAATCAGCCAATTTATGAATTTCGGTGCCTATATTCGGAACGATCAGCTCTACTTCGGCTCCGGAACGAGCCACACCAAGCATGGCCGTTTCCGCCCGTTTCTTTCGTTCTTCTTCTGTCCCGTAACGAGGTTCAGAAACCACCACCAATTGGGTTTTATATTTTAATGCGGTCTTTCCGGCTAAATATCCCATCCGGTCGGGATTAAGATTGACAGGCACCTTGCATCCGGAGGGAGCAGCTCCGAATATGGCCACTGCACCGCATTCCAAGACAACTTCAGCACTGGTGGACATATCGATCACATCAACAATCACTACAACATCGCCCCGCCGAGCAGCTTCAGCAGCTCCCGAAGCATTAAATGTCATATTTACAGTCTTCACAAAGATGTCACCCATTCGTCAAAATTTTCCATTCATTCTTTTTTCATCCATAACATATGCAAACGTCCGATGAAATAAACCACGTTTTCCACAATCCGGTAATCATTGAACAACTAAAAATCTCTATCAGAAATGGGAACTTTCCTTCAACACAGTAGCCGCTAAAAAACCGGCTGCAATCGTACTTTGGAAATAGTCGGGATCTTGATGGACATCCCGTCCCATGCTTTTAACCTGTAATGAATATTTGGAGAAAAGAGGTTCTGCCACCGGATCATCGACTGTTACCCATTGAGCCTGTTTGGCATAACGTTCGTTTGCCAAAACCGCCTCCACCCGCTGCCGCGACTCAGAGGTCAAATGCTTGGAGATAGCCACCAACGGCGGATTACTGATCAATTCCAACACCGTCAGGGAATGATGGCTGATTCCTCGATGACGTTCCCTGGGATCGGCTCCGCTGATCCGAGGAACCGCAATGGCTTTCCCGCCCATACGATGAGTCAAATCGATCACCCATGACTGTTCGATACCGCTAAACCCCATCTTCGTTCCAGTACCCACGATACCGGGGCCAAGGGCAACCACGATCAAATCCGCTTTGACCACATGCTTAGCCAAAAGCAATGCCGAAGGAAGACTCACAGCTTCCAGATCTCCGCCAAAGGCATTACCGGTGGTGATGGTAACATCCAACCATCTCCGGGCTTTCAAATCCCTTACCAGATCGCTTAAGGCAATGGGTAAAGCCGCCCCATCGGTCATGATATAACATGCCTTAGGAGAACCTCCAAAGGTTTCACGAAAACCTAAGATAATCCCCGGAAGCATACTATGTAAAGAAGCAGCAACCACCGGGGCCCCGTCTAAGGAATCGCAGTTTTCCATGATGGGATGATACGGGCTTTTCTCTTCTTCTGCTGCCAAAACTGGCATTTGCCATGGCGTATATCTTAATTTCATAATATGGCCTGAAAATTCACAGAGAAAATCCTCAGGATACTCCGGCAAAATAAAGTGGCGGCCGCCGGTTCCCAATCCCAATTGAACGGCAGCCGAATTCATACGTACTTCTTCACCGGGTTCAACTCTACGATAAAGCTGAGGATAATTATAAGCCCGCTCCAAACGACCGCTGTCGGCTATCTGGACCCATACCTCTTGTAATTCCGGAGTATCTTTAATAATTTGAGTTACCCGCCCGTGAATCACCGAGAACATCAACCATCCACCTGGCTTTCATTTCAGCTCAAAGCAGGTTTAACTGTACATACAGCCTTACTGTCTGTTGCTTCGGGAGAATCGTCGGTATCGACTACTTAATTGCATCGATACAATATATTGCCGGGTTTCTTGGATTTCCTGTTCCAACTCTTCGAGTTTAGCTTGGGTTATTGCAAACCGATAATCATTATCGCTCTTCCATAAAAGGACAAATCCCCATCCGCACAATAAGAAGGTAATTAAAAATGACACAGGCTCAAAGGCATCATAAATCAAATAAAAAGCAATGGACACAATGCTCAATATTAGCAAAACCAATCCAAAATAATAATTGTTGTCCCGCTCGGGTTGCCATTTAATGAGCTTACAAAACCATTCAATCATTAGCTTCCGCCTCCATCTCCTGACTCTCCAAAACGATCTCCCCATTACCCGTCCACTCCGGGATCCGAGGAAGATCCTCCAGACTGTTTAAGCCAAAATAACGCAAAAACTTTTTCGACGTCCTGTATAATATCGGTCGTCCAGGAGCATCCTTACGCCCGGCTTCTTCGATCAGATTTTTTTCTAGCAAAGTTCCTAAAGGACTTTCCACACTGACCCCGCGTAACGACTCAATTTCGGCTTTGGTAATCGGTTGCTTATAGGCAATGATCGCCAATGTTTCTATGGCAGCCTGAGACAAACCGACATTTCGGGGAATTTTTTGCAGTTTCTCGATGTACACCGCACACTCCGGGTGAGTACCGTATTGATAACCATTCCCTGCTTCGATAATCTGAATTCCCCGTTTTGACTTGCGGTAGTCCTCAATCAAATCAGCGATTATCTGTCTTACTGTATGTTCATCAATGGCAATAATCTCCGCTATCGTTTTACTGGTAATAGGTTCGGATGATGCAAAGATTAATGCTTCAATCGTTGCTTTAGCTAAAATCAGATTCAAATCGAATGACACACCTTTTCTTCGTCTTCTTTGGCACTGAGATAAATATCCCCAAACAAAACCGGTTGATAAGCCAAGATCTTATGGAGACGAATCAGTTCCAGCACTGCCAAAAAACACGTGATCAAATCGATTTTGGTGTCAACGTTGGCAAACACCCGTTTGAACGATACCTGCCGCTCCCGCAACACCAAGGCTTCAATTTCTTCCATCCGTTGCTTAATGGAAATCTGCGGCTTAGGAATGGCGGATTTAAGGAGTTTAACTTCCAAACTCTCCAACACCACCCGAAACGCATCCATTAAATCCCATACGGTCAGATTTTTTAAACTGTCATCCTGAACAGCATAGGTTTGATCCGGAAATTCTCCGGCAGTACGAAAATAAATCTTCAACTGTTCCTGTTCAATATCTTGGAGACTTCGGGCAGCTTCTTTAATCCTCTTGTATTCGATTAATTTGCAAACCAGCTCCCAACGGGGATCTTCATCCATATCCGTCTCAGCATCGTTCTCTCCGGATTGATTCAACTCCGGTAGCAGCATTTTAGCTTTAATCTGCATCAAAGTTGCTGCCATCACCAAAAATTCACCGGCAACCTCCAGATTGAGCTGTTGAATGGTTGACAAATATTCCAAATATTTTTCGGTGATTATCGCGATGGGGATATTATATATATCAATTTCATCTTTTTCGATCAAATGCAACAATAAATCGAGCGGGCCTTGAAAAATATCGAGTTTTACCTGATAATCCATGGATTTACCTCGTATACAGCCTCGTCACATCTCGGGGCTTGTCAATGTTTGCTGTCAGCCAACTGCAATATGGTCAACTCCGGAGTTTGGTCCGGCCGAGGCGGGTCGTGATGATGGCGGATCAAATCCACCACGGATTTCTCAATGCCCAAAATTTGAGCCATATACGATCCTCGCAGCGGATGCACCCAATCTACATACAAACCGTAACGGATCTTCCACCAGCCGGTTCGGTAAGTACGGCTGCATTTTTCCCGCAATGAAGGAAAAACCCGTCGCATGAAGCCGGCAACTACCCGATTTACCCCGTTCAACTCGCCTTCCACTTTCCCGATGTCATGGAGCAACGCCGCCTGAACCAAAGCAGCAAGGTCAATTTCCTGTTGGTCAACAGCCTCTGTAATGGCCGCACGGGCCACCTCTACCGAATGTTTTTGGTCAACCCGGCTCATCTGATAAAAAAGAAATTTGCCGGCATCATTTAAAAACGCATCAATTAACTCCCGATCGGTCGATGTCAGCTTTGGTCGGAATAAACCAAAAAACCGCTTAAATGCTCCCACAAACAGCCCGCCTTTTATTTTGTCGAAATTCAAACATTAATATTTTATCACATCCCAGGCCGGACTGCCTACTGAAAAAGAAGGCCGGAAATACCCGGCTCATCCGTTTACCGGAAACAACTGCTACCGATAAACTCCCTTAAAATAGAATTTAAAGGCACTTCACTGTCATCCATCGGCAGGAAATAACTTAAAAACTTCAACAGCCGTTTGGCTTCACTGTATTCCGGCATATCCGGGGTAATCTGTTGCAGCAGCGGTTCGGCATAGTTCTTCAGTACGGCCAACTCATAAATCAAGGCGGAATTGAACATCACATCCGCTTCTTCCTGATATGGAAAGATATATTTCTCTTCGCCCCGGCGGACCATCGGCCATAAGCCGATGGTCTTTACCGCATCATGGCCACGGAACTGGTTATCCCGGACAATCCGGCGGATAATTCGATTGTCCGTCGTCGGAATCCGGTTATGATCGTCCAGGTTTAACTGGGTTAAGGCGCTAATGTATATTTTATACTTATTGTCTTTGGGGATATTCTCCGTCAACCGGTCATTCAAGCCGTGAATGCCTTCAATAATAATCGGTTGATCCTGGGCGATCTGGACAGCGTAACCCCGTTCCTCACGGCGGCCCTTTTGGAAATTATAGACGGGGATATGCACCGGCTTCCACTGAAGTAACTCGGTTAAATGCCGGTTAAACAGCTCGATATCGATGGCTTCCAGACATTCATAATCCGGCAATCCGTCTTCTCCGATAGGCGTATGATCCCGATCGACAAAATAATCATCAATGGAGATGGAAATGGGTTTTAACCCATTGACCCGAAGTTGAACGGCCAACCGTTGGGCAAAGGTCGTCTTTCCCGACGAAGATGGCCCGGCTATCAAAATGATCCGACTACGCTCCCGTTCGGCAGATACCATATCGGCAATCTGAGCGATCTTTTTCTCATGAAAGGCTTCAGCAATCCGAATCAACTGCCCGCCTTTTCCGGAAGCAGTCATCTCATTTAAAGCGCCCACATCATCAACTTCGAGAATTTTACCCCATTTTTCAAACTCATAAAAGATCCGGGCGAGTTTCCGTTGCTCCTTAAAGGGTGGGATGGCTTCCGGATGCTCTTTGGACGGATATCGTAAAATGAAACCTGGCAGATAGTAACGTAATTCAAAATGGCTCAAATAACCGGTAGACGGTACCATATACCCATAGAAATAATCAGTATAATCGCCACAATGATATAAGTGAATTTCCGGCGATTTTTTATACCGAAGCAACCGGACTTTATCAGCTAACCCTTTTTTCTCAAATAATTGGGCAGCTTCTTCCAATGAAACGGTCTCCTTGATAATCGGTTCATCCGCTGCAATTATTGCCCGCATCCGTTCCTCGATTCGGTTTAAGTCCTTTTCTGTAAAGGGTTCTCCGTTATGAATGTCAATCTCGCCATATATTCCCTTACTCAGAGAATGTTCCAAGCGTACACGGCAATCAGGAAAAACTTCTGCCGCCGCCCGTACCAAAACCAGACATAAACTGCGCGAATAAACCCGAATCCCGTCTTCGTCGGAAAGATCGATCAAAGTCAATTTACCTCCGCGTTCCGGAACATAGCGCAAATCATGAAATTCATAATCCAGTTTCGCGGCAACAATCGGAGAAGTCCGACCCCTTTGAAATTCTGCGGCAATTTCTTGTAGTGATATTCCTTTCGGGTAAGTTCGCCCGCCGATACCAGGTAATTCAAATTGCAACTGTTGGATCATTTGTGTCATATGAACCCCCATGTTAATATGTTTTTACTCATTATTATTCGTAAAATATCTGCTTCTTACCTTCTGAAAATAAAAAAAGACTCCCACACAAACCACCATATCCGTAAAGCGATAGGAATCAAACGTTAGGAATTACACAACAATCACAAAAAAACACATGGAAATCCATAGGGATCATATCGGCTAGGACTTGGGACCTATTTTAAAATGGTACTTATGATGGATAGTCACTAAGGTTAATTCAATGGTATGCTTGTCATAAGAAAAAAGATAATCTTTCCAGTTAATCTTTTTTATTAAAGACAAGACCGTTGCGATAGGCATAAATAGCCACTTGGGTCCGGTCTGCCAAAGCCATTTTCCGGAGAATATTGCTTACGTGATTTTTCACCGTCTTTTCACTGATAAACAGTTGTTCAGCGATTTCCCGGTTGGATTCGCCGCAGGCAATATAATTTACAATTTCCATCTCACGCTGTGTCAAGCCTAATTCTTCCGGAAGCACTCCGGGACAATTGATATCCATAAATTGGCGGAATTCGGCCAACAACCGAGAGAGAAGACACGGTTGAATATACGCCTCCCCTTTGGCGATAAACCGAATCGCTTCGATTAATGTGTCCGGCTCGATGTCTTTTAAGACATATCCTAAAGCGCCGGCTTTTATTATTTTATAGACGTGTGTTTGATCCGTCTCAATGGTTAAAGCCAAAATATTGATCTCCGGAAATTCTTTCTTAATTTCCCCTGTAAGTTCTATCCCGTTTTTCCCCGGTAAATTGATATCCATTAACACTACATTGGGTTTTAATTCCCGGACTTTTTCAAGAACCTCATCGCCATGCTGTGCTTCGCCGACGACCTCCAAGTCTTTTTCCAGACTGAAAATTTGCCGAAGTCCCTGCCGAGTTAACGGATGATCATCGACTATCATGATTCGAATCGACATACAAACACCTCTGCCTCTGCCATTATAACACTGCCTGCTCCCGTGGGACCAAAACCACGATTCGGGTTCCGAAACCCGGGGTAGAATCAATCTTCAGTTCACCGTTTAACAATTCAATTCGCTCTTTCATACTTAGCAAGCCAAAACTCTCTTTACCGGCGGCTTCAGCCAATACTTTCTCCACATCAAATCCGCTTCCGTTATCGGAGATCGTTACTTTAATTTCATCCCCAGTGATTATAATCGACACCCCTATCCGGGTAGCCCGGGCATGTTTTTTGGCATTGTTCAGCCCTTCCTGAATTAAACGGAACAATGCCACTTCATACGGATTCTTCAACCGCAGTTCTTCACCGCGGACTTCAAAAAAGACATCGATCCCCTCCCTCAATTTCAATTCTTCAATATATCGCCGGACAGTCGGAATCAGTCCCATATCATCCAAAGTGATAGGCCGAAGGTTAAAGATAATCCGCCGGATATCCTGGAGGCTTTCCCGAACAGTCGTCTTCAGCTGATGTAATTGCCCTGCGAGTTCACTGCGGTTTGTAGCAAGCAGTTTCTCGCAATATTCTGCACGCAACACCACATTGGCCAATGTTTGAGCCGGACCGTCATGAATCTCTCGGGCAACCCGTTTACGCTCTTCTTCCTGAGCCAGGATAATCCGGCCGCCAATCCATTGCTTTTGCTGCATGCCTTCCAATTGATGGCTAAATTCCGTCAAATTGCCACTGATTAAAGTTAACGCCATGTCAACCCGAGACACCAACTCGTCGGCTTTGACGGACATCTCTTTAACCCGAACCATGGAACGAACCAATTCATCCCGTTTAAGCCGCAAGCCCATTTCCCGCTCACGCTCCACTGCGAGTTGAACCTGAAGTTCCTGAGCATACATATAGGCCTTTTTAATATCTTCTTCTGAATATTGCTGAAAGTCCCGGCTAACTTCCATCAAACGTACCCGGGCTTTTTTATAAAGCGATTCCAGACAATCAACTTTCTCAATGACCTGTTGTACTTCGAGATTAACGCGTTCCAAGTCGGATTCCATTTTGCGATGAATATCTTTAGCCGACTCTGCTATCTCAAATAAACTTTCTTTACTGGACTCGATCGCTTTGGTAGTTTCTTTTATAACCTTATCGAGAATACTGAAATCGAACACATCAACCAAAGCGTTCACCTCTAACTTTCTCCATTATAAATTCGGCATTGTTTTCAATGAACTTTAGATCCAACGCGCAACAGTTCTGTAAACAAAAAACAAACCGTTGATCCGGTTTGTTTTTTGCACAATCACTCTGCTAACCTACTTTCCTTTTGGATTTCACTCTGCCTAAGAAAGCCTACTTATTCTCTACTTGCTCGTCAAACCCATCAAAAATATCAAATATACCTAGGGTTTTTAGGCGATTCACTACGTCAGCTACAGACTTTTCGCCAAATTTCTTTAAAATATTTCCCACATGCGTCCGAATCGTTGAAGGTTCAACATGTCGAATCGCTGCAATTTCTTGCTTAGTTTTTCCTTCAGCCAGCATTTTTAAAAAACTGAGCTCTGTTGGAGTCAACTTATAAACAATATTTAAAGTATTCACTAGTGTTGCCCTTTCAGAGCGTAAAATCCGAAACTCCTCTAAAATCTTCCGGGCAACTTGGGGCCGAATGGGGCTGCAATCAGCCGCAGCATTACGAATCGCTTCCAAAATCTCATTCACCGAAGAATTTTTGATGACGTAATCAACGGCACCGGCTTCAAATGCAGCATAGATCGAACTGTCATCGGAAAAATGCGTTAAAACCACACAACGGGTTTGAGGAAGCTCCGCTAAAATCCGGCGAATCGCATCCACACCAGCCAAACGCGATTCCATCTCCAGATCCATTAGCACAACATCGGGCTTCGTCAGCATTGCCCATTCTACAGCGTCAGCTCCAGTCGCGACAGTCCCAACAATTTCCATACCTGGTTCATGGCCGATGACCATCTTCAAATATTCCCGTATCGGCTCCATATCATCAGCTATTAAAATTCGGATAAGGGAAGACATCCGTGCACCTTCCTTCGTCCCAAAATATAATAGACTACATCAATTCCTGTTACTTACCAAAAACCGGAGTTGCTAAAGGTTTTCCGAGCTTTCCTGTAATCCGATCAAAATGAGGATAAATATTCCATTCACGCTTCACTGAAGGATTATATTGATAAAAACGATCCAAATCCTGGTTCCATTCCACCTCCAACTGTTTTAAACGATCTGCCAGCGAACCGCCATTCAGCAGAATATCCCGAAATACTGTACAAGGATTTTTCTCCGGTATTTTCCACCCCGGTAGTACCGGGTAAGATACCAGATAATCATTGTCCAGTGTCTCCGCAAATTCTTTAAATCCTTTCAAAGCTGATTTCTGTTTAGCATAAATTTGAGTGACTTTAGGATCAGGATCGATACATTTACCATGTTCATAAAACTTAGCCCGAATCTCATATCGGCTAAACCATTTGACTACTTCCCATGCTTGTACCTTATACCGGCTTTGTCCGTTAATACTCCAATACCCGCCGATAATCATCGCCCGTGGTTTACCATGAAATTTACCGTCATAGGTGGGAATCGGAGCAACACCCCAATCACATTTTGCCGGGTACTGTTCATTAAGGACGCCAACATCCCAAGATTCTCCCATAAACATACCAATTCGCCCCTCGGCAAACTGAGCCCGCAATGCGTCATTGGTCAAAAAAGGCGTCCCTGGAAAGAGGCTTCCTTCCTTTTGAAGATCGAGCAGTAATTGAAAGACTTTATAATATCCTTGAATCGCCCATCTTCCTGTCTTCCAGTCCCAATACGCCGGTTCTCCGTTAGCCTCAGCCCATTGGCTTGGCATCCATTCTAGCGGCCAAGATTCAGCCCCGCAATAGGCAAATCCATAAGCATTACCTCCTCTGGCCTCTGTTATCTTACGAGCAATCAATTTCAATTCGTCATAAGAACGGGGCGGTTTATCCGGATCCCATCCGATACGCCGGAAAAGGTCCCGGTTATAAATCAAACGAGAATTGATAACTTCTACAGGGATCGCGAAAACATGTCCCTTATAGGTAGTGATCCCTTCAATCCAATACCAAGATGGCCATGATTTTTTCCATTGTTGAAAACCGGGTAAATCATCGAACCAGATCTTCGCACCAGCCTGAAATGGATCGGGAAAACCGGAATTAAAATTGGTACTGTATAAATCAGGTCCTTCCATTTTAAGCTGGGCCTCTTGGAAAATTCGCGTAGCATCGTCTCCCAATATGGTAACGGAAACTGAAATCTTTTTCTTCTTTCCCACCGTTTCATTGAATTCTTTAATCAATCGTTTGGTTAGATCGGCCATATGACGTTGATGCGTCCATAACTTCAGATTCACCTTTGGATGAGCGCCTAATACTTCTGGGTTCACTCCGATACAAAGCACAATCAGTCCGATCCACATCCACCGATAAGAACGTTTTCCTAAAAACCGGATCGCACTTTGAAAGATCCACATTATTCGCCCTCCCTTTTTTAACCAAACTTTTCAATTTATATTTAAATTCTAATAACAATTCTATTTTTCCTTCTATTTCCCATATTCTTTATTTAAGCAAAAATTCTTCCTTGTTTCGTCGACCTTTTTGTTACAAAAAATAAAAGGGCTACCGATGTTTCCATCGATAGCCCCAATTCCGATCACATTATGCGATTATTTCTTATTTTTCTTTGCCCAAGCATCCAATTGCCGTTGAGCTTCGGCTATGACTTTGTCAAGACCGGCAGCTTTGAAGCGGGCGATAACATCCGGCAAAGTCTTCGGATCTGCAGCGCCACAAACGAGCGGTGCGACGCCGGTTTGCCATACGTTAATACATGCGGCCACTTCATTCTTAACCGGAGTGCTGTCAAAGTTAAAGCCTAAGCTCTTAGCGGAGATGGAAGATTCGTTAAATTTCTTGAATGCTTCCCATTTGCTCGTATTTTCACCTTTCCAGAAATAGTTCAGGTATTGATTACCGAACATCCAAGGCGTACCCGGTTTGTAACCGGAGTTTTGAGCAGTAACTCCCGGCGGATAATCGATAACATTTTTAGATACTTTAATATAATGTTTGCCTTCGATACCGAAGTTAATCAAGTTATTCAGATATTTATCGGTATTGAACAATTCTAAGAATTTCAGAGCCATAATTGGATTCTTCGAAGTCTTGGAAATAGCTTGCATGGAGCCTGTGCAGTCCCGGGTTTGAACAACCGGTTGGGTTAATGCAACGGTCACGCAAGGGATACCCCAAGAAGCAGTCCGTTCTTCATCTGCGAAGGGTTTCAAAGATTCGATCTTACTGAATACTTTACCGGCACGGATGTCGGTAACAAATTCAGAAACTGTTGCAGCATCGGCAGGAACATATCCAGCGAGGAAATACTTCCGGGCCAATTCGATATATTCCTTAAATTCTTTGGTTTCCAACATGTTCAGGACTTTCATGTCCTTACTGTCGTTATAAAGTACTGCCGGAATATAATCGTCGGCAATCCGGTCAAAATCCAGAACCCGAACAGCGTTTTCGTTATGCAGGTTTTGGAAGGGGATCACACCCGGCTCTTTTTCTTTGATAATTTTAAAGAAGGGTTCTGCATCGGCCAACGTCTTGATCTTGGTTACGTCCATTTTGTATTTATCGACCAAATTTTTGTTGAACCAGAAACCCCATTGATGTGCTAACTCTTTGTTAGCAGGGATAGCATAGTTCCGTCCGTCAATTGCCGAACCGGTGATAAATGCCGGATGCAGCTGTGCCCGGGATTTCGGAGCATATTTCTTCCAAAGATCGGTGATATCCAGGAAAGCTCCACGAGCAACATTTACCTTGTACAAATTGGCCCAAGACGAGGTGAAGCAAATATCGAATTTCTCACCTGAAGCAATGATCATCCGCATCCGATTATCATATTCGTCGCCCCAGGTATAACATTGCATTTTTAACGTCGCATTAAGCCCTTTCTTTTGGATGTATTTGCTGGCTGCATCTTCAACCAACTTTACATCCGGTTGTTGCCCGTTTCCAATAAAGTACCACTTAATCTCATAGGGTGCCGCCGCGAAAGTGGTTGCGCCCAGCATTACAACGCCTAACAATAACACCAGGGCAACCAATTTCTTGGTATGTTTCATCTTTAACTCCTCCTTTTTATTTTTTATTTTTTATTGCTTAACCAGTTTTATTTTCCTGGTCCTAGCCTTTAATTGCACCTACAGTCAAACCTTTAACTAGATATCTTTGGAAGAAGGGGAAGGTTAAGACGATCGGGCCCACACCAATGACAACCATTGCCATTCTGGCAGCTTCTGACGGCATTTTTGAAAGAATATCTCCGGACATTCCTCCGATGTTACTGGAGTTTTGCAACAAGTATTGCATTGAAGTTTGAACTTGATATAACAAATAGGGCAAGGGAACCAACTTAGGATCATTAATGTATAAAGCGGCCAAAAACCAATCATTCCAATATTGAAGCGTTGCAAATAATGCGATAGTAGCCAAACCGGGAACTGCAAGCGGCATTACGATCCGGAAGAAGATGGTAAACTCACCGGCACCGTCAATTCGGGCCGCTTCAATCAACGAATCAGGAATATTGGTTTTAAAGAAGGTCCGTAAAATAATCACCCAAAACGCATTCATCAAATACGGGAAAATCAACCCCCACATGCTGTCTTTTAACTTAAGAATATTCACACCAATCAAATATGTGGAGACCATTCCTCCATTAAAAAGCATGGTAAAGATGAGAAAGAACGTGAAGAAATTCTTATATTTAAAATCACTACGGGAAATCGGATAAGCATATAAGGCCATAATAAGGATACTAAGTAAAGTCCCTACGACCGTGACTAAGATGGTAATCCCATAAGCGGACACCACTTGGCTTCCGGTCGAAAAGATGAATTCATAAGCATAGAGACTGAACTTTTCAGGGAAAAAACGATATCCATGAATAGCCAAAGTGGTTTCATCTGTAAATGACACCGCAACGACCAATATCAGTGGCAGAATACAGATGAGAGCATATCCTAGCAGAATGATATTGAGCACCGCATTAGTCTTGCCGGAAACGGCACTCAGTCTATTAAAATCAGCCTGTTCCTTACGCATTCTTTTGCCTCCATCTCCATTAATCTTTCAGCAAAGTCGTTCATCAGAATATAGCCGAGTCCGGATCGATTTTACGTACCGCATAATTGGCAGCCAAAATCGTAATAAAACCGACGACAGATTGATAAAGGGCTGCTGCCGAAGACATACCGATATCTCCCATCCGCATCAATGAATTGAAGACATACACATCAATGGTCTGAGTCACCGGGTATAACATTCCAGCATTCCGCGGAACTTGATAAAAGAGTCCCAAATCAGAGTTGAAAATCCGTCCCACAAATATCAGGAACATTACGATAATTACAGGCATAATCTGGGGTAATGTGATATGGATTATTTGTTGCCAACGATTAGCACCGTCAATTCGGGCCGCTTCATAAAATTCCTGATCAATCCCGATGATGGAAGAGAGATAGATAATACAGTTGTTTCCTATCCATTTCCAGCCATTAATCAAAACGATAATGTAGGGCCAGTATTTAGGTTCCGAATACCAAGCAATCGGCTCCTTACCAAGAGATTTAAGAATCGTCGTATTGATAAACCCTTTATCCGGGCTGATAAATGCATATAACAAGTAACTGGCAACAATCCACGAGAGAAAATACGGTAAAAACATTGAGCCTTGATAAAAACGGGATAGTTTTTGGCTTCGGATTTCATTCAACATAATGGCAAACGCCAGAGAAATAATGGTACAGGAAGTAATGAAGACTAAATTATACAACAAAGTGTTCCGGGTAATAACATAAGCGTCCGGAGTCTTAAATAGGAATTCAAAATTGCGTAAACCGATCCACTCGCTCTTGAACAAGCTTGTGAAGAAGTTTCCGTCATGGAACATAAAGTTTTTAAATGCAATAATGATTCCAAACATCGGAAGATAATTGTAGAACAACAAAACCAAAACACCCGGAAACAACATTAAAAACAGCGCCCGGTTCTTTCTGGATTCATGCCACCATGCTGGTGACAGTCGACGGGGATAAAGAAATTCTTTTTCGTTCATAGCCGCTCCTCATTCTTTCTTTGATTTAACGTTGTTTGCTTTAACGTTGGATGAATGAATTGTTACAACTTTATTATTAGCCACATAAAAAAAACCGCCTAGGAGGATGTTTCCTCGGCGGTTGGTTATTTTGCTATTTATTGTTTTAGCTTTTTGTTGAAATTTTCTCGACACCGAAGTACCACTTCAAAAGTGGCTCCCATTCCGGGACAGCTCTTCACATTGATAAATCCCCGATGCAATTTGACAACCCGATGACAGTAAGTTAACCCCAATCCCCAATTGCTCCGTGTCGGCTTGGTTGAGAAAAAGGGTTGAAATATTTTATGAAGATTTTTCTTGAGTATTCCAGGGCCGTTATCCGTGATCCGAAAATAGCCCCATTCATATTCCCTGCCAATCTCCACCACAATCTGAGGTTTAAAGTTATTATCTTTCACTTGGCTGAGTGCATCCAAGGCATTTTGCAAAAGATTTTCCATAACGCTAACTAAGTGTTCCCGATCTCCCAAGATACACATCTCATTATCCTGAATCCGTTCGATCAGGTGAATTTGACTCAGCCTTTGCTTACAACGAAGCTTTGCCTCTTCCCACAACTCCCGCTCCAATAACCAACAGGGATTTAGCTGTAGCCGGTCTGCTTGCGATTGAAGTACATCCAAGCGGGCCAACGCTTGAATACATGTATCTTTTACCCAGGTGATCTGAGATTTAACCTGATCCATACCTTCATCGTGAATCGATTCCAAATCGGCAGCAGCCATATCCATGGCCATCTTCATCCCCAAAAATTGATTTTTAAAAGGATGTAAAGCGATCTTTACCGCCTGGTTGACAATATGAATCTGTTGGTCTAAATGCTTATTATTAATCCGCCAAGAACCGAGAAATCCGTAACGCAGAATGGAAAGGGTCACGACCACGATGACAATAAAAGCCCCGAAAGGAACCAGTAACAGATATCGCGTATCATAAAAGGGATAATCCCTCCCCAGCGGCAACAGAGTCGTCGCTACGGTATGGGCATTTAAAATACTGCTCTTCCCGGTACAAAACAACACCACAAAAAAGAAGCAAAGCACCGCATTGCTAATACCAACTAACAATACCTGAATCCGCTTTTGAAAAATCTGACAGGTAAAGAAAAGTCTTAATATTTTCGCCAGACAATAACCGAATATCGCCACAATAATGAAAAATATTACGAGATCCCGCATCAATAACCGCTTTTCCCAGAAGAACCGTTCAGGTGAAGCAATATTTAAACTGGCACCATATTTAAAAAGGCTGAACAATTGATCCGGATCATAATGCCATAAAAACCATGCAAAAAAGATTAAAAACAGGCCTACTATCCCATAATCTTTCCACCGAAAACGTTCGCCCACATAGGTATAGGTAAAACCAATCACCGCACCGATAAAAGCAGCAGCACTCCACAAACGAAATCGCATGAAATCGGTTAGCGGAAGGCTCCTCAAAATATCCCACGCCCATCCGGGCTGCTCAAAACTTAATCCGAGCAACCCTTCCAGATTATAATTGGAAAAACGAGGGACCAGCCCAACCAATCCAACAATGCAACATCCAAAAGCCAGGAAGATCAATCCAAGCCAAACAGCCTGATATCCATGAAATACCCGTGCGATAATAAATATCGCAAATACCAGGAAGAACATTGCAATGAAGAGCATAGCCAGCCTCCACACTTATACTCCTATAAATAAATTCCAGATGCAATTCATAAATCCTTCCATCTTGGGAATATTGAGGATAATATGGTAAAATAAAAAACCCGGAATTCCGGGTTTTGATATAAAGAATTATACTGACTTTCATCTCTCCAGTGCGCCAACACTGGATAACTTAAGCCTTCAACAATTTGACCTTATCCAATCGTTCCCACGGTAAATCCAGATCATTTCGCCCAAAGTGACCATAGGCGGCAACTTGTTTGTAAATCGGCCGTCTCAGGTTTAAATCCCGAATGATCGCAGCCGGACGAAAATCGAAATGATGATTGATCAACTCAGCGATCGCCGCATCATCCATGATGCCGGTTCCAAAGGTATCCACCATCACCGATACAGGTCTCGCCACTCCAATCGCATAAGCAATCTGGATCTCACACCGTTTAGCCAGACCAGCAGCCACCACATTTTTAGCGGCATACCGGGCAGCATAAGCAGCTGAACGGTCAACTTTTGTCGGATCTTTGCCCGAAAAAGCTCCGCCCCCGTGCCGGGCCATTCCACCGTAGGTATCTACAATGATCTTTCGACCGGTCAATCCTGAATCCCCCTGAGGACCGCCAATCACAAAACGGCCCGTCGGATTGATCAAAAAGCGGGTTCGCTCATCCAGTAAGTTGGCTGGTATAACAGGCCGAATCACTTTTTCAATAATATCCCGTTCAATTTGATCGTGCTCTACTGCTGGATCATGTTGAGCCGAAATAACAATGGTGTCTACCCGAACCGGAACATTGTCCTGATATTCCACAGTCACCTGACTTTTCCCATCCGGGCGCAAGTACGGCAGTTCTTCCTTTTTCCGAACTTCCGATAAACGCCGGGTCAACCGGTGAGCCAAAGCAATTGGCATCGGCATATATTCCGGAGTTTCATCACAGGCAAAACCAAACACCAAACCCTGATCGCCAGCACCAATCGCTTCGATGGCTTCATCATCCATTTCACCGATTCTGGCCTCCAATGCTTTATCGACTCCCTGGGCAATATCAGGAGATTGTTCATCGATGGAAGTGATGACAGCGCAGGTATCGCAGTCAAATCCATATTTGGCCCGAGTATAACCGATCTCCCGGATGGTTTCCCGGACTATTTTGGGAATATCAACATAACAGCTGGTAGTAATCTCACCCATGACCAACACAAGCCCAGTAGTTACTGCGGTTTCACAAGCAACTCTAGCTTGAGGATCACAGCTAAAGATAGCATCCAAAATCGCATCAGATACCTGATCGCAAATCTTATCCGGATGTCCTTCAGTTACCGACTCTGAGGTAAACAAATGTTTTTGACTCAATACACATCACTCCGTTACTAAAAAAATAATCCTTCCAATCGGAAGGAATCGTTAAGCACTCATCTTCCAGATTGCTCTGGGGGAATTAGCACCGTAAAACAGCTTCAAGCTGTTTTGGGTTGCTGGGTATCATCAGGCCCTGTCCCTCCACCACTCTTGATGAGATATTTAATTGTACAGTAAATTAATTAAAATTATAAACGATACATCAAACACTGTCAACGATAACATCAGCATTTGATGAACAATATGCCCTTGTCTGTCATACTCTTATAGATACTTGTTGATTTCTTGTGCGATCTCTTTTTTTGGCCGAAAACCCACCATGCGGCTGACAACTTCTCCTTTGACGAACAGGCATAATGTTGGAATGCTCATTACACCATAAGATGCCGCCAATTCCTGATTTTCATCCACATTAACTTTCCCAACCACCATTTTATCGGCATAATCGGAAGCCAGTTCTTCCACGACCGGAGCTACCATCCGGCACGGTCCGCACCAAGGTGCCCAAAAATCAACCAAAACCGGTTTTTCCGATTCCAAAACATCCGTTTTAAAGTTGGACTGCGTTAATTCCAACATATGATTCACCCCTTAAACGTTGATGTTTTATTATTCCACATAATGCACTTTTAATAAATTGGTGGAGCCAGGCACACCGGTACTGACACCCGCCGTGATCACAATTAAATCTCCAGTAGAAACAAAACCATTGTCTTTAGCTGCTGCCACGCTGACTTCAAACATATGATCGATATTATCGGCAATAGGAACCATAATCGGATAAACGCCCCAGTTGATACTAAGCTGACGGGCAACCTGCTCCGACGGAGTAGCTGCCACGACCGGAGCTTGAGGCCGATATTTGGATACCATCCTGGCGGTGCTTCCAGACTGGGTGGACGTAATAATGGCAACTGCCTTCAAATCCAACGCCGTTTGACAAGTCGCATGGCTGATCGCATCTGACACGCTTGGAAAAGCACTGACACGCTTTCTGGCTAAAATTTTCTCATACTTCAGGGACTCTTCGATCCGCTGGGCAACCCGGCTCATCATTTCGACTGCAGACACCGGATGTTTTCCTACAGCTGTTTCTGCAGATAACATAATTGCATCGGTCCCGTCAAAGATAGCATGGGCAATATCGGTAACTTCAGCCCGGGTTGGCCGAGGATTACGCACCATTGTCTCCAACATTTCAGTAGCTGTAATAACCGGTTTACCGGCATTATTGCATAACTCGATCAGGTGCCGCTGAATCAAGGGGACCTCTTCCGGCGGAACCTCGACGCCTAAATCGCCCCGAGCAACCATGATCCCATCAGCAACTCCCAAAATCTCTTCACTGTTTTGGAAACCTTCTTCATTTTCAATTTTAGCAATAAGCATTTGGTGCCCGCCCAACTCATGAACAAGGCTGCGAATTTCATCAATATGTTCCGCTTTTCTGGCAAACGAAACAGCAATAAAATCCAATTTTTGCTCGACGGCAAAAGCAATATCTTTCCGGTCTTTCTCCGTCATAGCAGGCAAATTCACAGATACGCCGGGAAAAGTAACCCCTTTTTTTGACGTTAATTCTCCTCCGCTGGTTACTTCACAAAGAATGCCTTCGGGCCGCTTCTCCAAAATCTTCATGCCGATCATTCCGTCAGCTAAAAAGATATTGCGACCGACCTGAACATCTTCATTAAGAGTTGGATACTTCACATAAATGTAACCAGGCAAGCCTTCTTTAGCTGGATCCGCTGAAAGAAAAAACCGGTCTCCCTTATTCATCATTAATGGTTCATTTGGCAAGAGACCAGTTCGAATCTTCGGCCCTTGAATATCCGCTAAAATCCCGACAGGTTGCTTTGTTTTGGCTGCTGCTTCCCGCACCAGACGGATTCGCTCCGCGTGTTCCGCATAAGTACCATGGGAAAAATTCAATCGGGCGATATTCATACCGGCATTGATCAATTTTTCCAAAACCGCAACACTGGAACTGGCCGGTCCAAGTGTGCAGATGATTTTCGTCTTCTTCATAAAGTCCTCCTCGTAAATATCTACCGTTGCATAATTTATATGGATTCACAGTTCACAGCACACAGAACACAGTGCGCTGCTATATAATCGCGGCACGGACTCCGAGGTTCTTGAACCTAGATTTGGGTGTCTGTCTTCTATATTCTGTATTCTGTCTTCTTACGTTATTTCTGTGAACTATGCACCGTGTACTGTGTACCCTTTTTGTTTTCTGCGAACTGTCAATTTTTTTTATACACTCGCCATAATATTGGACAATTCCAATTCTTCGAGATTGATTTTGGCTTTCGTCGAGAGGGCTTCGTCGATACTGAACACCTCGATCCGGTTATTGACGAAACCGACCATTTTTTCGGTCTCACCGGCAAGCAACAGATCCACGGCTTTCGCCCCCATCAACGTGGCCAACTTCCGATCAAAGAATGTCGGATTTCCGCCCCGTTGAATATGCCCCAACACCGTAACCCGGGTGTCAGCGCCGGTATGGGTCTGTATGTATTTACCGACGATGAAACCGGAGGAATGCTCCATATTCACCGGATCACCCATCAGCCCTTCAGCCACCAAGATAATGCTATGGGCTTTCCCTTTCTTGATACTTTTAACGATCTGCTTACAGACAGCATCCAAATCATAAGGTACTTCCGGAACCAAAACGGCTTCGGCGCCACCGGCCAATCCGGCCGCAATGGCGATAAAACCGGAGTTCTTCCCCATCACTTCAACCACATACACCCGGCTGTGGGAAGATGCCGTATCCCTGATCTTATTAATCGCATCCAAGACAGTATTGACGGCTGTATCAAAACCGATGGA
This sequence comes from Bacillota bacterium, assembly GCA_029776205.1. Lineage (GTDB taxonomy): Bacteria > Bacillota > UBA4882 > UBA8346 > UBA8346 > JAKOSX01. Next base: position 41,326 of record JAKOTQ010000111.1, read on the forward strand.
ATAATCGGTACAACCGATATCATTGTCAATCGTACCCGGAATCCCTACCGTCAGGAAACCCATCCGGTTCAGAATCTGAGCTCCCCGGAACGAACCATCCCCGCCGATAATCACCAAGCCATTTAACCCCATCTTCTCAAGCTGTTCTTTCGCTTTCGCCTGGCCTTCAGGAGTCTTAAACTCCGTACAGCGGGCAGATTTTAAAATCGTTCCGCCCCGTTGAAGTATGTCCCCGACGCTTCGGGAACTTAAAGGAACAATCTCTCCGTTAAGAATCCCTGCAAACCCTCGTTTAATACCATAAACTTTACAATTATGGTATAATGCCTTACGAACCACTGCCCGAATAGCCGCATTCATCCCTGGAGCGTCTCCACCACTGGTAAGGATTCCAATTTTCATGCTACACCCTCCAAAATTAATTTTCAATAAATTGACCGTAATTTCGGAAGCGCTGGTAGCGTTCTTCAAGCAATTGGGATGGACTGAGATTAAGCAAAGGTGTCAAATTGCTTACCAATGCTTCTTTTAAATTTTTAGAGGCCAAAGCCGGATTTTTATGGGCTCCGCCAATCGGTTCCGGTACAATTTCATCAACAATGCCCATTTCCAGTAGATCTTTCGCACCGATTTTTAAAGCCTCGGCAGCTTCCTGAACTTTTGAACCGTCCCGCCATAGAATTGCGGCACAACCTTCAGGAGAAATTACCGAATAATAAGCATTTTCCATGATAAGCACCCGGTTCCCGATTCCGGTGGCCAACGCACCGCCGCTGCCACCTTCCCCGGTTACCGCCACAATGACCGGGACGCGTAGATTGGCCATCTCCATAATTCCTCTAGCAATGGCTTCTCCCTGACCCCGTTCCTCGGCTTCAACTCCCGGATAAGCTCCGACCACATCAACCAGGCAAATAACCGGCCGGCCGAACTTATCCGCTTGCTTCATCAATCGTAATGCTTTGCGGTAACCTTCGGGATGAGGCATTCCAAAGTTACGGTAAATATTCTCTTTGGTATCCCGCCCCTTTTGCTGCCCAACGACTGTCACCGGAATACCATTTAAATACGCAATTCCGCCGATCATCGCCGGATCATCCCGATAAAGCCGATCCCCATGAAGCTCAATAAAATTATCAAAGATCATCCCGATATAATCAAGGCATGTCGGGCGTTTCGGATGCCGGACGATTTGAATCCGCTGCATCACCGTAAGATTGGTGTATATCTCCATGCGCAGATTTTCCGCTTTTTGCTCTAAAGCTGTAATCTGCTCATGCATATCAATACCTTTTTCTTGGGAAAACTTTTTTAACTCTTCAATCTGCTTTTCAAGATCGACCACCGGCTTTTCAAACTCTAAGATCGGGCCCTGATTATTGGACATCAACCCCACCTCCGTTCAGATGAAACTTAATCAACTGAGTCAGGGTTGATTTAAGATCCTTTCGAGGCACGATCATATCAACAAACCCATGTTCCAAGAGAAACTCGGCTGTCTGAAAGCCAGGCGGCAAGGTTTGACGGATGGTTTGCTGAATGACCCGGGCCCCGGCAAACCCGATAAGTGCATTGGGTTCAGCGATGATAATATCTCCCAATGCGGCAAAACTGGCAAATACGCCTCCAGTCGTCGGATCTGTCAAAACTGAAATATAAACGCAGCCAGCCTCGGCTAACCGATTCAAAACCTGACTGGTTTTGGCCATCTGCATCAATGACATGATGCCTTCCTGCATCCGAGCACCGCCGCTGGCCGTCACGGCAATAAAGGGAAGTTTCTTCTGAATGGCATATTCAGCAGCACGGGTTATTTTCTCCCCAACCACCGAACCCATCGAAGCACCCATAAACCCGAAATCCATCACTGCCAGGACCAAGGGAATCCCGTTCATCCTAGCCTCGCCGGTCAGCACGGCTTCAGCTAAATCCGTATTTTTTTGGGCTTTTTTAATCCGACTGTCATAGTTTGGGAAATCAAGAATATTTACAGTCTTCAAATTTTTATCAATTTCTTGAAAACTGCCTTCGTCCGCCAATAACTCCAACCGTTCCTTGGAGCTTATACGAAAGTGATACCCGCACTTCGGACAGACTTTTAAATTTCTTTCGAGATCTTTGTTGTATGTAATTTGTGAACAACGATTGCACTTAACCCATAACCCATCTGGAATTTCCTTTTTTTCAACCGCTTCATCCCGAGGTTGAAAATCCCGTTCCGATTTTACCGTGATATACTTAGGTTTGGTCTTAAACAAGTCTTTTAACAATAATTCCACCTCTTAACAAAGGCCGTTTTTTTAAATCGAACTATTCACCCAACATAAAAAATTTTCTGCACCGGATGTCAAGTTCCTGCTCACCTAGAGGGAATTGCGATTTAGTCTTCATGGTCTTTGTAAGGCATTATTAATCACTTCATTGGCTTCCTCGATCTCAATCTCCGAAACCATAACTTCCACATTGCGGTCCTCGTTCTCAGACAGGCGGGCCTCTTTGAGTTTGACTAAAATCCCTTCAACTTCTAAAAGCTGTTTAAGATACATAGCGACCTTTCGATTGGGTGCTACGTAAACTACGACCCACATTGGCGTATCCTTTCTGTTGAAATTTATTCGTTCCAACAACTGTAAGAAGTAGAAATTACTATATGACGACGTTAAGATAACCTATCTATATCAGGATAAATTAGGTTATTGATGTTGTCAAGTAAAAGAGCATGATTTAACAGTTATATGTATGACATATTTCGCTTTTTTACAATAATTTTACAGTTCCTAATAATGACGAAAACGCCAAAAGCTCAAGTACTGATGGCGTTCGCTATAAACACAAACCCCGGATTGTCTTCTCCGGCAACCTTACATAAGCGGCTTTCCTGATGGTTTAAAGCGCGGATGAAATCGCCATTGATCACCGCCTTTGTTTTTCCTTGAATCTTTCCTTTCTCGACGTACAAACATTGATCCGCCGTTAATGAAAAATGACCTGACGTAGTATCCTGAGTATGCATTCCCAGCACCGAATAAATAATAAGACCCCGATCAATGGTTTTAAGCATCTCCTCCCATTGGGGGAACCCTTCACGGCTTGTTATAAAAAACCCGCTTCCTCCCAGAGGGACAGGCGTCGGATTCAATCCTGCCTTCTTAGCATATTTTAAATTAAGAATCGGACTTTGGAGCTTGCCGCCATCGATTAATGCGATTTTCCCGCCAGGTACACCTTCCGCAGTACAGATATAGGACGAACCGCGGTAGGGTAACAGATTATTAATAGTTAAACTCAGATCGTCCCGGATAACCGGACGATGGTTCTCAAAATCGTCCAATGTGAACCGGCTTTGGCGATTCAGCACCAAACTTCCGTATAAATTCGTGATGACAAACTGGTTCATAAACGTCTCGAACATTTCCGGCGTTAAGATTAACGTTATCGGGCCTGAAAACGTCGTTGAACACGGTTGCTCCAATTGTTTGCCGACAGTAATAGTCTCCTGGATAATCCGATCAATATCAGCTGCTTCCGGCCACTTCTTTTCCGAATAGCCCTTTCCATAACTGTCATTGGCAATAAAATAGAAATCGACCGGTGTTTGCTCATAACTCAATTGAAATCCATCAGAATTCATCAAATATCGCTGATCATGAAAACACTTAATTCGGGCATCTACTTTACGTATACCGGATTTACGGAGCTTGTCAATGCCGTCAGAAAGCAGCTCAAAGGGGCGTTCCACCTGACGGTCAATGACCGTTTGAGCTTCATTATCAGCCAATTCCACTTTCGGAAGGGATTCCGGAGTATAAATACCCACACCCTCCGGATCATGATAAGCAGTTCTTTCCCATAATTTCAAATATTCCGAAAATTCTTCAACAACGCGCGCTTCTAATTTTGCCGCTGTGTAACGGGAATCATCCCAAACCAGATAAATCTCTCCGGAGATGCTTTGCTTATAACCGGGAGCCGAATAAGGCCCGCCAATTTGATTATTTTTAACCCCGATATCCACCCCGTCGGTCCGATGCAGATCAAACCGCCATCCCTTCAGGCGCGGATTTGATTTCTGTGACTGACGCAGCAGCTCCCCAAGCTGTTCATGTATTTCCAAATTCATTCGCCTCCTATCGTAACATCGGGGTTTTGATCAATAACCAGGAAATAGTGGGAACCACCGCAACTGGGTACCCCTTGCCCCATTTTACCGCAGGTTCCCATCGCATCCAGTTGAAGTTCACCTAAAGCAGCTGACACAGATTGTAACACCGATAGAATCTTCCCACTGAATATTGCCGGTTTATAAAGAACCGGTTCTTCTGAAAGTTCATAGATAGCAGAACAGTTAAACACAAAATCCCCAAATGCCGGATTGACCTGCCCACCTTGGAAACCGGTAAGATAAAGTACTTTTTCGCCCGAAACCATCAGGCCGGCTTCGGTTAACATCCTATATAAATCTTTCGCAGTAATCGTTTCAAATGCTTGATCCACAGGTATCGGATTGTCAAATTCAATTCGAATATTAGACATCCGGGCGATCGGAAGATGGAAAATGCTTTCCACCCGTTCCGCTCCGGTGGGCTCCACCCCGGCCCGGTGGGCCGAAAAAATATCGGCAAGCCCTGTATTTAAACGGCCGTGATCAACGATTCGTACGGTTTGACGTTCCGTGCCGATGGCACTGATGGGCTGATAAGCATAATCGCCTTCCAGCGGCCCGTCAATGATGGATAATCGCTGGTCGGAAACGATCATGCCCTTACGAAACTTTCCGTTCTCTCCTAAAATCGAGCTATCAATTCCGTCCGTCTCAGCAGCATGACCAAAAGCCTCATGTGCCAAACCTTTGGCCAAAGCATAATCAATAACCAGTTTATAGTTGCCTCCCGGAAACTTGGGAGCACCCAACAGGTTCAATGCTAAACGTGCAGCTTTCTGGCTGCGTCGTTTCAACCGGTTCTGCGGTTCATCTTCCAACAAAATCCCCAAATCGCTTCCAGAGATATTGGCATAGGTCGTTGCCGTTTCCTCGCCGGACTTGGCCGTAATACTGTGGAAAATGAAAGCCCGCGGCGTATTGAAAATAACATCCGTTCCGTCGCTCCGAAAGATCCGCCATTCCTCATTTGTCAAACGGAGAACGGTCCGGACTGAAAGTCGGGAATCCATCGCCCCGATCTCCTGATTTAAAACCCGTAACCTCTCCTCTATCTCGCCCAATTCCATACTGTCATGAGGATATTTCAACGGAACTTCCACCCGACGTTGCAAGGGCTTTAACTTATAAACCTCACGGTTCGTTTCACTTTGATATCCCGATCCCGCCTCGGCCAGAAACGCTGCTTTATCAAAAAGAGTAGTTGCCACCTCCACCGAAATCTGATCCGAGGCTGCAAACCCCATATTCCCTTCTTCGGTAAACACTTGAATTCCCATACCGGCCAGGCTTCCGGTGGAAATTTCCTCAGTTTTTCCATTGTTAATATGAATACCCAAATCGGTTCGGTGTTGAATCCGTCCAATAAAATACATGCCTCGGGCCGTACCCCGGTCATGACAAGCCATAATGACTGAATTGTACTGTTCTGTTTTCATCGGGCCTCCCACATTTACCAAAGAATCCTTTTCGTTTTATCGTCCCAACGCCCTACTCTTTAACATTATTTACAACTGAACGGTTTATTATAATGGTATACCATCAACCGAAAGCCACATCCAATGCCATCATCACCGCAAATCCCAGCATGGCACCGACAGTGGCCAAGTCGGTATTTCCATGGAGTTGGGATTCAGGAATCAACTCCTCGACCACAACATAAATCATGGCACCGGCAGCAAAAGCCAAAGCATAAGGCAATACCGGTTTGATAAAAATAACTGCAGCTGCACCTAATAGCCCGGCTATTGGTTCAACCATTCCGGAAAGTTGCCCATACCAAAAACTTTTAAGCGGAGATAACCCTTCCCGCCGTAACGGAACCGAAACCGCCATCCCTTCCGGAAATTTTGAATCCCAATTCCGATCGCCAAAGCAAGCGCCCCTGCCAGATTGGTATCAGCCATATTGGAAGCCAACGCTCCGAAAGCTACCCCCACGGCCAAACCTTCCGGAATGTTATTCAACGTGATGGCCAATACCAATAAAACGCTTCGTTGCCAACCGGTTTTGATTCCTTCCGTATGTTCATCCCCAAATCCGATATGAAGGTGAGGCAACAGCCAATCCACGAGCCG
>JAKOTQ010000055.1 GCA_029776205.1 Bacillota bacterium
GAAATGGTATCCGCACCGGAACCGTCCGTCTCTTCTGTACAGGTAGATACAAACCATATATCCTGTTTCGGGCGAAAGCCCTCAGCAGCCAGTTCTTCGGCAGCCTGCAGCATAGCCCAGAGGCTGCACTTGGTATCTAAAGAACCACGGCCCCATAGTTTCCCGTCCTCTATATCACCGGAAAAAGGTCCATGGCTCCAGCTTCCAACCGCTTCTACCACATCGTGATGGCTCATCAGCAGGATCGGCTTTTCGGAACATTCTCCAGGCCAACGCATCAAAAGGCTTCCTGAAAAATTTTCAACATCCGACTTCTCAAACAGATTTGGAAATAATTCTTGCAGAAGTGAATGAAACCGCTCAAATTTTTCTGTGTTTCTGTCTCCTTCTACAGAGACTGTCTCCATCCGGATAAGCCGCTGCAGTGTCTTAGCGTATTGCTGATCCCGAATTTCATCTGTTGTCATGACACCCTCCATAGATGGTTTTGCAAACACGCCGTCAACCATGCTTCTGCAGTGACTGCCTGTTTCTACATATTTCTTTCAGATAAAGTATATAAAATTGTTCAGCATTTTTCAATTAAATAAGGACAAAAGCAGAACAGCCGCCGCAATCTGCAAGTATCAGGCAGACTGCGGCGGCAATGGGGTGAAAATCATTCAGTTCGTCGAAATATTATCGGATGAGTGTGAAGTTCCGGAAAACGTTGACCAGTGTATTAGCGACTGTCGACATCGTCTTTATAAAGATATCAAGTGCAACACCGACGACATCCTTGCGTGTATCGCCGACAGTATCGCCGGTAACAGCTGATTTATGCGCTGCCGAACCTTTGCCGTATCCTTCCAGAGATCCGGATTCGATGTACTTTTTCGCATTATCAAACGCTCCACCGGAATTCCCCATGAAGATGGCGCGCGGGATGGCGACGATCGTAGCTCCAATCAGCAAACCTCCAACGAAATCAACACCGAAAATAAATCCACCGAGCACAGGGATCAACATTGCCAATACGGAAGGGAACAGCATTTTGCGAAGGGCTCCCTGCGTTGCTATCTGAATCATACGGTTATAGTCCGGACGAACCTTGCCTTCTATGACACCGGGAACAGACAAAAG
>JAKOTQ010000068.1 GCA_029776205.1 Bacillota bacterium
GGAAACACAGTTTAGTTGGGTCGCTGTCGCAGTATTGGTCGTGTCGATCCTGATCAAGCTTTGGCAAAGCCTGTTTTATCGAAGGATTGGCAAGTTGATCCATTCGCTGACGCTTACAGCTGCTGCAGCTGACAGCCGCAATGATATCCTGTCGACCTCTGCCGTGTTATTAGCCATGGTTTTGACCCGCTTGACCGGTTACAATTTAGATGGATATATGGGAGTTTTGGTGGCCTTGTTTATCGTGGTGTCCGGAGTGAAATTGGTGATGGAGACCAGTAATCCTTTATTGGGAGTGGCGCCGAATCAGGAATTGGTGGAAAGGATTTATCGAAAAATTTTAAGTTACGACCATATCATCGGACTCCATGATTTGAATGTGCATATGTATGGCCCTTCCCAATGTTTTGCAACGGTTCATTGCGAGGTTTCGGCGGAGCAGGACATTATGGTGAGCCATGACATTATCGATAATATTGAACGGGATTTCCTGGCGGAAGAAGGGATTCATCTGGTGATTCACTTGGACCCGGTGGAGACGGGAAACCCCCGAACCAATGAATTGCGGCAAAAGGTTGAAGTCTTGCTTAAAGAGATTTCTTCCGAATTGGAGATGCATGATTTCCGGGTCGTCTGGGGTGTCAGTCATTCCAATGTTATCTTTGATGTGGTGGTGCCCTATGATTTTCAGTTGACCGATCATGAACTGGTCCAACGGATTAGCCAGCTGATTTACACCATCAATCCAACGTATCATTCGGTGATTACTGTTGATCATCATTACGTTCCGGTGGTTACGAAGAAGGGATGACGGGATGTCCGGGTTCAGCTGGTGCTGAACCTATTTTATTTTCTGCTTCTTTCCGGTGAACCTTACTTATAGGTTGAGGGAGCGATCTTGACATCTGAAATTGGGTGGTGTATATAAAAAATTAGGGTTAGCACTCGGCGATAGAGAGTGCTAACAAAAGCTGGCTGGTCGAAGAATTCGATCCGGTGATCAATGAACGAAGGAGGCGCAAGGTGAATGAAAAAACAATTTCAGGCCGAATCCAAACGGTTGCTGGATTTGATGATCAACTCGATATATACCCATAAGGAGATTTTTTTGCGGGAATTGATCTCCAACGCCAGTGATGCTCTGGATAAGCTCTATTATAAAGCGTTAACCGATAAGTCGGTAAATTTTGACAAGAGCCAATGTTATATCCGGATTACTGCGGATAAAGCCAACCGGTTGCTGACCATTGCCGATACGGGTATTGGAATGACAGCTGCTGAAATGGAAGAGAACCTGGGGACGATCGCTCACAGCGGTTCCTGGGCATTTAAAAAGGAAAACGAATTGAAAGACGGCTATGATATTATCGGCCAATTTGGAGTCGGGTTTTATTCTGCATTTATGGTCGCTGATACGGTGACGGTCATCAGCCGGGCTTATGGCAGCGACCAGGCCTATCGCTGGGAGTCCCAGGGCGCCGACGGATATACTATTGAACCATGGACTAAAGATACCGTTGGCACCGAGGTTATTTTGAAGATTAAGCCCAATACCGAAGATGAAAATTATGATGAGTTCCTGGAAGAATACCGGTTAAAAGCCATTATCAAGAAGTATTCGGATTTTATCCGGTATCCGATTCGGATGAATGTTTCCGGACGGCGACTTAAAGAGGGCAGCGACAAAGAATACGAAGAATATATCGAAGAACAGACCGTCAACAGCATGGTGCCGATTTGGCGGAAGAGTAAGAACGAACTGACTGAAGAGGACTATCTGAATTTCTATAATGAGAAACATTACGGGTTTGATAAACCGGTCAAGTATATCCACTTCAGTGTGGACGGTGCAGTCAGTTACACAGCGATTTTATACATACCGGAGCGGATACCTTTCGATTATTA
>JAKOTQ010000069.1 GCA_029776205.1 Bacillota bacterium
ATGCCCTATACTCCTCAGGAAATTTTAGAAACCATACAAATGGTTGAAAATTATCATTTTGATATCCGTACCGTAACCATGGGCATCAATATCCTGGATTGCGCATCTCCGGACATTGATCTCGCTGTGAAAAAAGCTTCTGAAAAAATCAAACGCTTAGCCGATCGGTTGCTGGATACCGTTATGTTGATGGAAAAGACCTACGGGGTCCCCATCATCAACAAACGGATCGCAGTAACCCCTATCGCCTTACTGGCTCAGTCAGCCGAGAGTGATGATTATTTAAAATTTGCCTATATGCTCGATGAAGTAGCCGCTTTTTTAGGCATTGACTTTATCGGAGGATACTCCGCCCTGGTCCAAAAGGGAATGACCCGGGGCGAAGCCAAACTGATCGAATCTATACCGGTGGCCCTTTCATCCACCAATAAGGTCTGTGCATCCGTCAACGTCGCCACTACCAAAGCCGGCATCAACATGGATGCTGTTCTGAAAATGGCCGAAACCATTAAAAAAGCTGCCGAACTCAGCAAAGATCAGGATGGACTGGCCTGTGCCAAATTAGTTGTATTTGCCAATGCTCCGGAAGACAACCCCTTTATGGCCGGTGCCTTCCACGGCGTCGGCGAGGCTGAGGCAGTCATTAACATCGGTATCAGCGGCCCCGGCGTTGTCAAAGCCGCAGTAGAACGTCTGCCGGATTGCGACTTCCGGACCCTCGCCGAAGAAATTAAGCGGGTGGCCTTTAAGATCACCCGAGTCGGTGAATTGATCGGCAGAAAAGTCTCGGAGCAGTTAAATATCCCCTTTGGAATCGTCGATCTGTCCCTGGCACCGACTCCCGCTATCGGTGACAGTGTAGCGAATATTTTGGAAGCGATGGGCCTGGAACGTTGTGGCGGCCCCGGAACTACCGCTGCCCTGGCCATTCTCAATGACGCAGTGAAAAAGGGCGGTTCCATGGCATCATCAGCCATTGGCGGATTGAGCGGAGCCTTCATCCCGGTCAGTGAAGATGCCGGAATGATCGAAGCCGTCCAGGCCGGTGCCCTCTCCATCGAAAAATTGGAAGCGATGACCTGCGTCTGTTCGGTAGGTCTCGATATGATCGCAGTTCCCGGTGATACCCCGGCTGAATCCATTGCCGGAATCATTGCTGATGAAATGGCTATCGGAATGATCAATAATAAAACAACGGCAGTCCGGATTATTCCGGTTCCCGGAAAACAAGTCGGCGATATGGTCGAATTCGGAGGACTCCTGGGCAGCGCCCCGATCATGGCCGTCCGTCCCTTCAGTCCGGCCAAATTCGTCCGCCGCGGCGGCCACATTCCAGCTCCTTTACAAGCATTGACCAACTAATAAGTCAAATATATATCCGGTATAGGCTGTGCCTTCAAGATAGGAGTCAAAAAGGCAGAAATCCGTTAACAGCCAGTAGAAACATATTTTAAAAGCCGGTTTCTGCTTTCAATATTCTCCAATAAACCTCTTCAGGCATAAGATGAATTAAGATTCTCATCTTGAAGGAGGGGGAAACGTTTGACCCCGGATGAAGTTAACTATTTAACCAATAAGCTATACACCCGGTTTAAGAACATCCCCGGCGTAGACCGGGAGTTCATCTACAAATGCGCCCAGGCCATCGCCGGGCTAAATGATCCAGAGGTTGATGCAAAAATCAAACAATTAGCTCTGTTCCTATAAAAAAGGCTCCCTCACGGAAGCCTTTTTCTTATGCATGGTGGGTTTCATAAAACTGTCTGTAATCATCGAGCATCTTTTTTAGCAATGCCGGTGTGTCAAGGTCATAGGGGCATTTACTCCGGCAATGGCCGCATAGGATACATTTTTCGATCCGTGCCATCTTCTCTTTCCATTCATCCGTCAAATATTGCTGATACGCTGCCCGCTTCAACAAAAACGCCATCCGGGCTGCCATGGGGATTTCAATATCTGCCGGACAGGGTAGACAATAGCCACACCCCCGGCAAAAACTCCCGGCCAATTCTTCCCGATCCTTCTGGATAATTTCCCACATGGCCTCATCCAATGCCGGCGGATTGGCTTCCAGTTGAAGAAATTCCTCCAATTCCCAATGGTGTTGAATTCCCCAAATCGGTACCACATTGGGATATTGGCGGAGAAATGCGAAAGTTGACTGAGCGTTGGTAATCAGCCCGCCGGACATTCCCTTCATGGCGATCAATCCCACATCGTGTTTAAGACATTCGTCGATAATACTCAAATCCCGTTCAGACGATAAAGAATTCAGCGGAAACTGCATCGTATCGTAAAGCCCGGAACGAACCGCTTCTATCGCCAAATCGATCCGGTGGTTGGTAATTCCGATAAACCGGACCTTTCCTTCAGCTTTTATCTCCAGAAGCTCCGCATAAAGCCCTTCCTCGTCATCGGGATCCGGCAGTTGTTTCGGATTATGTAATTGATAAATATCAATATAGTCTGTATTTAAATTTCTAAGACTTGTCTCCAAATGTTCCCGCAAGGTCTTCCGATCTGTCGCCCCGCTTTTGGTGGCAATAATGATCTTATCCCGGACATCCGCCAGGGCATAACCGATCTTTTCTTCGCTGTCTGTATAGGAACGGGCTGTATCATAAAAGTTTATTCCCCGATCATAAGCCTTTCGCAATAAGTCCTTTGCTTCGTCAAAACTGATCCGCTGAATCGGAATCGCTCCAAAACCGCTCCGACTCACCATCAACCCCGTTCGTCCCAACCGGATCTGTTCCATCCGCTTAAACCCTCTTTCCATCTATAATTTATACGTATAATTTGTCTTCTATATCTACCTGGTAATTCCTGCATCAAGCCAAAAAATCATCAAATTTAAAAGGCAGAGCGCTTCCGCACTCTGCCGGTTAACCGCCCGTTATTGCCGTTCACCGATATAAATCTTGCCATTACGGTAATGCGGCAGGATCGGATGCTGATCCAAGGCCGAACAGGCTTTGATATCCGATGCCATCCCAATCTCTTTTAAATAACGTCCGTGTTCCGTCTCTCCGATAAATTTTTCCAACCCGGTTTGATCGGCCCGTTCCGAGATCCAACAGGCCGTTTGAGCCGCATCACTCATCTCCAATGAGGGTATCGCCTCTTTCAACAATGCGGTAATCTTACCGGCACAAGCCAAGTCTTCCAATGAAAAATTGCCTTCCCGGCCGGAACAAACGATCACCGTATCACGCTGGTCTTCACGTAAATAATCAGCAATGGCACTGACGTTCAAATAAGATCCAATCAGCACTTCTGCTGCACCCTGTACCCATTTAATCGCTTTGGTTCCGTTGGTCGTAGTCAGGATCACTTTCTTCCCGCTGATACTGTCTTCCGTATATTCCAATGGAGAGTTACCGAAATCAAACCCTTCAATTTTGTAGCCTTTACGTTCGCCCCCGGTGACGCAGTCCGTCGAACCGATTCCCCGAAGCAAGTCAACGGCTTCGACCGGTTCCAGTACCGGAATAACCTCGATGGCCCCATGAGACAAAGCTGTCACAATCGTACTGGTGGCCCGCAAAACGTCAAGAACCACTACATTTTTGTCATTCAGGGCTGCAGATCCGCCATGGGGATAAAAATAAACGTCGACTTTCATAAAGCACTCCTCAATGATCTGTTTAAATAGTAATGTTATTATTATAGCACAGAGCGGACCCAGGTCAATGACGAACATTCCTGATTATTGCCGCAATTTTCGTATAATCTTTGGCCGGAGCCAAAAAGCACCCAAGGAGTTAAAAAACCCGGCTAAGCCGGGTTTTTCCCATAATAACACAGATATTGGGGTTCCATCGCAATCAGGCCATTCCGCAAAAAGGGTCGAACTTCCAGCAAGCGAAAGTCGAAACGGACAAAGGTTTCAAAGTCATTGGCCTTAGCAATTTCAACCTTAGCGATTCGGCGCCCCCCTATTGGACTTAAATGAATGACTTCCCCCAGTTGTTCCTCTCCAAATCTGTTGGCGCGAATGTCATCTAGTACTTCCGGTTCGATATCTTTATTTTGATAAGCCAAATGGGATGTAAAACCGCTTCCCAAGCTGACAATACTATCGACGAGCCATTCGTTTCTGATGATCATTTGGAGGGTTTTCAGGGGATATACGCCCTTCATCATTATCCCTCCCTTTACAGAATCCATTGCTTCTTAATATAGTATGCAAACCTGCGATTTTCGTTATCATCTTTAAGAATCGTTATGAAAAAAGCCGCGGTTTTCCCGCGGCCACGTCGATAGATTCAAACTATTCAAACTTACAGATAAACAGCATTAGCTTTAGTCACATTGGTTACATTTTCGATCTTGCTAAGTATCTCAGGAGTGACAACGCTATCCACAGCCAAAACCATCAAGGCTTTTCCGCCCTGAACCTTCCGGCCAACCTGCATCGAAGCGATATTGATCTGGTTAGCGCCCAGGATCGTTCCCACTTCACCGATAATACCCGGCTGGTCGATATGATCGACGACAATCAAATTACCCTCTGGAACCAGGTCAAAGTGGAAGCCTTCAATTTCGACGACTTTCATTCCGTTTTCAAAGACCGTTCCAGTCAAGGTATGCATACCGGCTTCGGTGGTAACGGCTATCTTGATCAAATTCGCATAGCCGATAACATCCTTGGTTTTTACCTCATTGACCTTCAAACCGCGTTCCTGGGCAAGCACCATCGCGTTAACCGGTGTCACTTCGCCGTTAAGCCGCGCCTGCAACAGGCCTTTGACAAATAATAAGGACAAGTAGGACGTATCTACCGTTGAAATTTCGCCCATATAATTGACTTCTAATTTTTTAATCCTGTCGGTCACCAACTGACCGATGAATTTCCCTAGACTCTCCACCAAACCCATATAGGGTTGAATGGCAGCCCGCACCTCCGGACGAAGGGCCGGAAGGTTTACTGCATTTTTAAATGATTCGCCTTTCAGCACTTTGATAACTTCCACCGCCACATCGATGGCCACATTCTCCTGGGCTTCAACAGTGGAAGCTCCCAAATGCGGCGTAACGATAACTTGCGGCAAATCGATCAAAGTCCGGTCCGTCGGCGGCTCTTCGGGATAAACGTCCAAAGCTACTCCGGCCACGTGTCCGGATTTAACCGCTTCCGCCAGAGCTTTTTCATCATAGATACCGCCCCGGGCACAGTTGACCAGGCGCACCCCTTTTTTCATCCGAGCGAACTCTTTAGCCCCAAACAACCCTTTGGTTTCCGGAGTAAGCGGGGTATGGACCGTGATAAAGTCCGACTGAGTAATGATGGTATCCAAATCCACCAGATTTACTCCCAGGCTTTCAGCCCGTTCCGTGGTGAAGAAGGGGTCATAGGCATTGACCGTCATCCCCATGGCCAACATCCGTTTAGCCACTTCAGTTCCAATCCGGCCCATTCCGACAATACCTAATACTTTGCGGTTAACTTCCACTCCAACATACTTTTTCCGATCCCAAGCCCCTTCTTTCATGGAGCAATGCGCCTGAGGAATATTCCGGGCCAAAGCTAACAGCATGGCGACGGACAATTCTGCAGTGGAAATGGTATTTCCGTCAGGAGCATTCAAAACGATGATTCCTTTTTTCGTGGCTGCTTCCACATCCACATTGTCGACTCCGACCCCGGCCCGGCCGATAACCTTCAAATTATCGGCAGCTGCAATGATTTTTGCCGTAACCTTCGTTTGGCTCCGGACAATCAAGGCATCATAGTCTTTGATCTTGGCCTCCAGTTCTTCCGGGGTGTGGTCCGTTTTCACATCCACCTCAAATCCAGCCTCTTTAAAAAGTTCAATTCCTGCTGCAGTGATGGGATCACTCACTAGAATTCGCGCCATAATAAAGACACCTCTTTCTTTAAGTATCTATTAAAAAATAAAGGCCTTTCGTCATGGTTAGGGACGAAAGGCCGTGGTACCACCCTATTTTCCGATTTAAAATAAATCGGAATCTTTAGCCAGCGATAACGGACTGAACCGGTTGAACTTACTGTATCAGCTTTAAAGCCGATAGTTCTTTCAACAGCTCAGAGGGGGATTCATCAGTTCCGGCATCGGCTCGCAGCAACCGCCGACTCTCTTAGCCTTTCAGCTGATTACTAGTCCTCATCATTGCTCCCATATGATATTGATTAAAATTATATCTTTAATTGGCGCAATTTGTCAAGGATTCCAGTGAGGTCATTCATCACATAATTTCATTGCCATTTTCATCAACCCGGCGAATCTTTTCCTCCTTACCGGTAGTTGCATTGTAATAGATCAAAAATCGATCGCCGCCTTGAGTTCCGGCAACTTCATAACAGGTTACTTTATTGTACATTTCGTCCAACACCTGGGCCACTTGAATTCGTTCCACCTTCAAGCGGGGACTGATGAGCTGCTGCAGCCGTTCCCGGGTAATCTTCGGTTTAATTGATGTGGCTGCCGCTGCCGCCGGTTCGTTGAAGGTCAGGTAATTAATGGCATCACATCCTAAGATATCCCCATTATCCTGGGCTACTTGCACTTTGATTAACTCCGGATAGTAAAGGACCCCGTTCCGTTCCGGCACCAAAGTACATGTGGTCACATTTTCAAAACTCTCTTTACTTACTGTTTTCATATTGGGATATCCATTCCGTTCACAGAATGCTTCTGCCTTAGCAGCGCATTCCGCCAGAGATAATTTGGAATCTTGGACTAGGCGGTTGCCTAAAACCCAAGCCACATGTCCGCCTTTTTGACTAACGCTGCAGCGTAATTCATGTTTCGAATTTTTCGGATCAGTGACTAAAAACATATAACTGGTAAATCCGCCTTTAATGGTCCGTTCGTACTTAATATTGGCATTTTGATACTCCGGCCCTAAAAACTTACGGAGTTTCTCCTTACACTGTTCCGGGGTGAGTTTTTCTCCGGTCAACCCGGTGGGTTTAGGTTCAAAGTCCAAATTATTCCCTTCAAACTCCACATCTGGAACCCGGCGCAGCCCGTCTTCTAACATTAAAAAGGATTTGGTGACTTTATTATTGTTTAAGCCATTGGCCAAACCGGCAGCTGCAGCCGTTCCCACCCGGGCGACTTCCAACCAGTTTGCCCGTTCATTAAAGAACTTTTGCTGTAAGTCCGTCAATTGCTTGGTTACCAGACGGCATTGATCCCTGAACTGTTGTAAAGTCTCCCATTCTTTATCGTCGATTTCTGTCCCTTTGATCAGCTTTTCTTGAGCCGTATTAAAACAGAAGGTACTGGCTTTGGCCAAAAACATTTTGGTTTTCGACAGATCCAACGACGTTAACGGTAACTGCCCCAAGCTTTCTTGGCAGGAATTTGCTTCCCGCCAAACGTTGGTCAAAAGACGCATCGTTTGGGGAAAGGACGCAGCTACCAATGATTTAGTCAATTCACTCTCCATATTATTGGCATGTGCCGCCAACTCCTCAAACGCCCGTTGATATTGGTTTTCAGCGTTGATCTCCCACTGCATCCGCTTTTGATACTGAGAATAACCCCATCCGCATGCCGCCAGTAAACCAACGACCAATATCGGAACAAATACTCGTTGTCTCATCTTATCCATCCTTTCATGGAACTTCCTTTCCCCGATAATATTCCCATTTCCGGCATGGACTTATTCTGCTTCTGTAAAAATGAAAAAGACCTGCGGTTTAAAACCGAGGTCTTTAATAGTGTTCCTGTGCAACCAAGAAGCCGTTGCCCCATTTTTGACACCTATCTCTCGATAGGTGGGTGATCGCATAAATCCTTCTATCTTCCCCTGCCGTTATCGGACTTACTTTGGGCCTGATATCCGGTATCTAGTATAAATCTCCCGATGCGTTCATGTAGGTTCAAAAATTAAGGCTCACGGGAATCTCAGTCATGTCGTTGTAACAATGGTTATTATATCGAATACCCGAAGCAGATTCAAGTGTAAGGTATTGGAAGTTGATTTAATCAAAATCCTTACCTTAAACCCTCCTTGAATATCATGTTTTGATTCTTATATATTACTTTTGGTTCATTTTTAATCAATTTTTACTGACTGTTTATCAGTTTAACCTTTCTATGATACAATTGAATTAAAAATTTTTTAAAAATATGACATTTTAACCAAAACAAGCGAGTGATGCACATGAAACAAATCCATTACGAACTTGACATTAATGAAATACGCCCCGGAATGGTCCTTCAAAAAGACGTCTATTTCAACGGCAACCTCCTGCTGGGCAAAGGAACGGTTATTAAACCAAGTTACATCAATCAGCTCAAAGTACGCCAAATTCAAAAGGTCAGCGTTTTTGCAGGCGAAGTCAACCTTAATGACATTTTACCCAATCCGGTTCAACAGTTCTATGCCAAAGCCTACCAGGAAGTGACGGCGTTACTTGATGCCATCAAGGAGGATAAACCGATATCCCCGGGAGATGTTTTCAATCTCGTTGAACAGATTTTAAAAACCATATTCAGCCATCAAAATACCATCCTGCAGCTTACCGGTTTCCCAGGCGTTTGTGATTACTATTATGCACACTCGCTGGATGTCTGCATTTATAGTCTAATCACAGGCAAAGCCTTAAACCTGGACAACAATAAGTTACTGACCCTGGGCATGGGTGCCTTGCTGCATGATGTCGGCAAAACTAAAATTCCCGAATCCATCTTATTTAAGCCTAACAGTTTAACCCCGCGGGAATATGAGATCGCCAAAGAGCATGCCCGCCACAGTTACGAGATTTTGAATCAGATCCCCATATTCAAACGGGATATTGCTCAAATTGCCCTGCAACACCACGAACGGTGCGACGACAGCGGTTATCCTCAGCAATTAAAAGCTGCCGAGATTCATCCGTTAGCCAAAATCGTTGCCATTGCCGACATTTACGATGCTCTCACCTCTGACCGGGTATACAACCGCAAAATATTACCGCACGAGGCTGCCGAATATTTGCTGGGGATCTCGTCAACCCAGATCGATCGGGTGACCACGACGTTCTTCATTAAAAACGTTGCCATCTATCCCCCTGGTTCTCAGGTCTTGCTTAATACCAATGAAATTGCCATCGTAACGGATCATAACCCTCAGATGCCTTTACGGCCGGCTTTGAAAATCATCACCGACCGGAAGCGCAACCCTTTAAAAAACCCGTACCATTGCGATTTGCAATCAAATCCTCATATCACCATTGTCCAATTGTTCCACTAAACCAAAAACCAACCTCAAGCCAAAGATGTTGGTTTTCTTATGGTTAAGATTTAATCCTTCACTTAATACGCCTCAATCCATACGGCACAATCTTCCACCCAGGTTTCACCGGGTTTGAGCTCACGATAACCGGTTACCTCCGGATCCAACTGGATATGGGGTGCATTGATCACCCAGGTTTGGGGTTCCGGGCAGATAAACTGCTGATCCCCGGCATCGTTCCAAATAACCCAATGTTTGTATTGAGGTCCGACCTGGTAAATCAAGCGTAATTTTTGCGCCAGATCATCGATGATCGCCCCGTGAAATGCTTTCCCATCCACCATCATTGGTTCGGCTGTACCATGAATACTAATCGGTGTTCCCTGCGGCTTTACGCCCTCCGTCCGGTATAATTCTTCTTCCACCGTTAGATCCAGCAATTTGCCGGTAGCCAGCCCCCGGTCATTCAGTTCCCATTTCCGGCCGATAGAAACCCGTAGGCGGTAGTCTTCCGGTTTCGACTCCGGATGAAAAGGTACCTTAAAGGCTGTATGGAACCCGATACCGATAGGCAACGTCTCCTTGCCCCGGTTGGTAATTTGTAACCGTTGTTCCAAACCGGCCTGGGACAACTTATAAATCATTTTAAAGTGAAATTGGTTTATATAAGCGATATAGTCGTCATCACCCGAATCCCCATCAAAGGCTAATTCAATCGTGACTGCCTCTCCCTCGGCAACCGCGTTGACGACTTGCCATGGCTTAATTCTTAAAAATCCGTGCAAATGGTTATTCCCGGTAGGACTGTTCACCGGAAACTGTAACACCCGGCCTTCCACTGGAAACTTCCCGTCTTCGATCCGGTTCGGCGGGAATAAAAACGGTATTCCATACACCTGAGGCCTGGCTTTAAATCCCGCCAGATCCGCCCGATTG
This sequence comes from Bacillota bacterium, assembly GCA_029776205.1. Classification (GTDB taxonomy): domain Bacteria; phylum Bacillota; class UBA4882; order UBA8346; family UBA8346; genus JAKOSX01. The sequence continues at coordinate 10,129 of JAKOTQ010000069.1, forward strand.
GGGGTTCTCACCAGATCAAGCTTTCGCTTCAGATCCCGAAATTCAATAATCTGCGCTCCCACCCCGGGAATAACAACCGCCTCATACCCTCCGGCCCGAAACCGCAAGGTTACCTCGTCCTCCCAACGCTCCTCCATAATCATTGCGGCATTTTCATTGACACTCATCCTGATCATCCTTTCCGATATCCCTGTATTCATCCCTGTACAGCCTATACTTCAGTTTTACCACTTTTAGCTCGGAATAAGCAATGTTTTTTGGAAGACATCGGGAGTAGACATCAAAAAAACTCTTCCTGCTTTATCCAGGAAGAGTTTTGTCTCACCACCGATGCCGGTCACCGGGCCGATGGGGTCTGGGTTTTTCAAAATGAACCGTGATTTTGTCCCAATCCTCATAGGTTCTAGCTCTGGGATTAAAGGAATAATCATTCATCTGATTATAATTGCTCCAGTCCACCTTTGCCAGCCGAGTATGAACTTCGATACTTTGGCGGGGATGAAGAAATCCGGCTTCCCGTTTAAATCCGAGTTCAAAATAATAATCTGCTCCTTTTCTCGGAGGATGAATTCTTTCAAACCGACCTGTCACATTCCCAGCTCCGATGGTACACCAATCACACCAGAAATTCTGTCTCCGCTCTCCATCGATCGTGTAGTAATACCGGATTTTGACTTCCTCCAAATTGACCGGCACCCGTCCAACATTGATAATTTTAAACCATGGAAAGATCGTATTGTTATGCGGCGTCGTATTTCCATTATACATTTGGACTCTAACCTCAGGAACAGGTGGTGGAGGTGGTGGTGCCGCATTAAGGCTTGGCGCTGCATTCACTACCATAAACAGCATCAGAAATAAAAGACAAATTGACTTCATTCCCCATTTTCTCATACTTTATCGCCTCCAAATCAAAATAAAAGACGACTTTTGCAACGCAATCAATCGTCTTTAATTACCAAAAAAATATACTATATTAAAATTTTTCCAACAATTTAACTATAGCTGGAAATTTTTTATTTGTCAACACCCCCGCTTCGGTATATTCGATTCATCGGCTCAAAAATGAATATCTCACGTCGCCCAACATAAACTGATGAAAGTATAAACCCAACTTCATTTGAAAAGCATAACCTTGATACCCTTTAAGGAGTTGAGCATGAAAACCTCGGATACATCCGCGATTTTTGTGATTTTCGGCGGTACCGGCGATCTGTCCCACCGCAAACTAATGCCTGCCCTTTACAACCTGGTCAACGATGGTTTACTGCCCGACCGCTTCGCCGTTGTCGCTGTCGGACGCAAGGAAAAAAGCCGCGAAATATACCAACAGGAGGTATATGCTTCCCTACAAAAATTTTCCCGCAATAAAATTGAAGAACATCACTGGTCCAGGCTTCGCAAAGCCATTTACTACTTCTCCCTCGATTTCAAGAACAGCGCAGGATATGAGCAACTCCATACCTATCTGGAGGAATTGGATACTGTCTGCCAAACCGGGGGCAACCGCGTTTTTTATCTGGCCGTAGCCCCTGACTACTTTCCGCTGATCGTCGCCGAACTGCATCACCATGGATTTGTTCCGGCGGAACGGGGTTGGCAACGCCTGGTCATCGAAAAACCTTTCGGCAAAGACTTAACCACAGCACAAAACCTAAACCAGCAATTAACCCGGGTTTTCAGTGAAGATACCATTTATCGCATCGATCATTATCTGGGGAAAGAGATGATCCAAAACATCCTGGTTCTCCGCTTTTGCAACCCGGTCTTTGCCTCCTTATGGAGCAATCAATATATCGACCATATCCAGATCTCCCTCAACGAACAGGACGGTGTCGGCACCCGCGGCGGCTACTATGAAAGCTCCGGAGCCATCCGGGACATGGTTCAAAACCATATCATTCAAATCTTGACCCTTGTCGCCATGGAACCGCCGGTGGACCTCAGCACCGATGCCATCCGCAACGAAAAACTAAAAGTCATCCAGGCCATTGCCGATTTCACTCCGGAAAAACTCCGTTCTGACGTAGTATTCGGCCAATACGGACCGGGGATGATCAACGGCCAGCCGGTCCCCGGATACCGTAGCGAACCCCATGTGAACCCGGCCTCGTTAACCGAAACCTTTGTTGCATTTAAGCTTCAGATTAACAACTTCCGCTGGTTCGGAACACCCTTTTATATCCGGACCGGAAAACGGTTGGGGTCCCGCTCCGCCAAAATCGTTATCCAATTTAAAACATTGCCTCCTTTACTCTATTTTAAAGACCGGCAGATCCAGGAGCCCAATCTCCTGGTGATTAAAATCCAACCGGAAACCGGCGTTTACTTCCAGTTTAACACCAAAGACTTTCTGACCCATCACGATATTGTCGCCACTAAAATGGACACCAGCTGCGTCCTGCCGACCCAGGGAAATACTCCGGAAGCCTATGAGCGCCTGATCTACGACATCCTGCGCGGCGATACTACGCTCTTTTCCCGTTGGGATGAAGTGGAGGCAGCCTGGAAATTTGCTGACCAACTCATCGCTTTCCGGGATCAGCAGCGTTTCCGTTTCCCAAACTATGACGCCGGCAGCCAGGGCCCGGCCAAAGCCTTTGAACTTCTGGCCAGGGACAGCCGGGAATGGATATCCGTCTGACAGGAGGGTTTTCAATGAAAATTATCGATATCTCCATGCCGATTCATCCAGCCATGCCGGTATACAAAGGAAAACCAGCCAAACGGCCGGTTTTTACGGTTGATAGCAATTTGAACACCCATTCCTGTTACGAAACCCGGTTAACGATGAATCTCCATACCGGGACCCACTTTGATGCGCCAATGCATATGCTAGCTGGAGGAACTTCCATCGATCAGTTAGATCTGAACCGGGTGATTACCCCCTGTAAAGTATTGGATCTAACGGAAGTGGAGGATCATATTTCAGAACGGGATTTAGCCGGAAAATCCATCAGCGAAGAAGATTTTATCCTGCTCAAAACCCGCAACTCTATCCAGGATGATATTTTAGAAAGCAATTTTGTCTACCTTGACCAATCCGGCGCCGCATATTTAAAAGAACAAAAGATCTGCGGAGTCGGCATTGATGCGCTGGGCATCGAACGCAATCAGCCGGATCATCCCACCCACAAAATCTTATTGGAAGCGGGCATCCTCATCCTCGAAGGCCTCCGCTTACAGGAAGCCGCCGAAGGCGACTACCTGCTTTATGCTTTACCCATCCCTCTGATGGGTGTGGAAGCCGCACCGGCCCGAGCCATCCTGGTTGAACTTGAACCTTAATGCTTTAAGGTTTTGCAAATAAGATATTGTTTCCCTGCTGGAACAGATCGGATTCCAATATTCCTGTAACTTCTGATAGATCCCGGAACGCAGGGCACCCTCCGGCGGTACCCGCTAATCATCAGTCAGCTTCCGAACCACTCTCCACAGCGATTGACAACTCACAATTTGGCCGCAAACTGTTTGCCATAATCCATACATCTTTCAACAGCTGTATCATCAGGATGCCATTGGACTTTCACCCCGTCATCGACCACATCGATACCAGCCTTTTTCAAACCTTCAGAGATCATATTCACCGACTCACCGCTCCAGCCATAGCTTCCAAAGGCCGCACCTTTTTTTCCTTTAAATTCTAAACCCCGGATCTCTTCCAATAATCCTGTCGTGGAAAATAACGTCCCCCGGTTGAGAGTGGATGAGCCTATTAGAATCCCTTTGGATTTAAACACATCGGTCAGCACATCGTTCTTATCCGACTTGGCTGCATTATGAATCTTAATGGTTAAGTCCCTATCCGCCCGTTTGATTCCCTGGGCAATGCTCTCCGCCATCACCCGGGTAGCCCCCCACATGGAGTCATAAATCACCGTTACCTGATTTTCCTGATAATTGTCGGCCCATTTAAGATATTGCTCTACGATTTGCAAAGGATTATCCCGCCAAATCACGCCTTGGCTGGTACAAATCATATCCAACGGAACCCCCATGCTGACAAACTCATTAATTTTCTTGGTGACCAACTTACTAAAGGGTGTCAAAATATTGGCATAGTATTTGATGGCTTCCGCCCATAATTCGCAGGGATCCACCAAATCATTAAAAAGCAGTTCCGACGCATAATGCTGGCCAAAGGCATCATTGCTGAAGAGAATGTTATCATTGGTTAAGTAGCAAAACATACTGTCAGGCCAATGTAACATCGGTGCTTCGATAAAGATCAGGTCTTTACTGCCCAAGCTGACCCGATCGCCAGTCTTCACCGGATGAAAGTTCCAGTCCTGATGATAATGGCCTTTCAGCGCCTTGATACAGTTGGTAGTACAATAAATGGGCGTATCCGGTATACGCTTCATTAACTCCGGCAAACCGCCGCTATGGTCCGTTTCCGCGTGATTAGCGACGATCAGATCGATCTTCGTCAAATCGATCTCTTTCGCTAAATTGTCGACGAACTCTTTGCCAAACGGACTCCAGACCGTATCAATTAACGCCGTTTTTTCTTCCATTACCAGATAGGAATTATACGTCGAACCCCGGTGGGTTGAATACTCATGACCGTGAAACAGCTTCAGTTCCCAATCGACTTTGCCCACCCAATAAACATTGCTCTTGATATGGCGTTTCATCCAATTCCCCCTTTTTTTGACTGACCCGGATTGAGGATTGATAAGGCCATTATAGCCCTTCAATGGCTTGTATTAGCTAACCAATGTTACCAGTATAAGGGTCGCCATCCTTTAGTATTTCACCAGTCATCAAGATTAAACCAAAAACCCCTTGTCATAACGACAAGGAGTTAGTAGTCCATCTCACAGGAAAAATACAGATCATATTTTTCTTTTGATTTCAACCTGCCGGAGACGGTTTATAAATTTGCTCACTTTCCCGACTTCGCCACTGACTTCATATTCATGCAGCCAGGCAGCATCCTCCCGGCGGGTTTCCACCAACCGTATTTCTATCAAACATTCATCCGCAATTCGAAACGCCCGTTCAGAATCGACGGAAGATATCACCGTCTCGATTGTATGCACACCCCGGCGCATCACACCACTCCTTTTCTTTTATTGACAATGGATATTGACTCCCCGGGTTTCTTTAATTAAAGCCGTAAACAAAACGCCCAACCCTAAAACCACAGCACACATCATAAATGCCTGCTGATAAGCTTCCAATGGATAAATACGGACACCTTCCTCCATAACGCCTTGCCAATGCCGATCCAGTACCCAGCCGAAAAGCGGTTGCATCAAGGCACCGCCGACAAAAGACCCGGCATTCACCAAACCGGCAACCATACCGGTCATTGCCGGAGGCGTTACTTCCTTACCACAAGCTACATTGAGATTATTACCGGACATCCCCAGGCCAATCCCAAAGCAGATGGGATATAGAGCCCAGACCGGCGGTTTTCCCCCGTCCCAAAAGGTAAACACTAACCATAACGCCAAAAATCCGCTGGAAACCACCAGATTGGGCAAACGGCGTAGTGCCAAGCGATCTGAGATTACCCCGATAATTGGAGCCCCCAGTAAGGTCCCAATGGACATGGCCATCACATAGCTGGAAGCTGTCACCCGGCTGAACCCATACACCTGCATCAAATACGGCACTGCCCAGAGCCCCATAAAGGCCATATAAACGCCGTAGATGGCCACCGAAGCTAAAAAAGGCCACCAAGTTGCCGGATTGCCTAAAACCTGTTTTAAATTATCCTTAATGTTATAAGGTTTCGGTTCCACTGCTTTCTCGTTCCGCTTTATCGTCCCCTCCCAGGCTTCAACCTCAGCCATCGAAGGCAATCCCAGCTCCGCCGGACGATCCTTCACCCAGAACCAGCAAAAGATCAGGGCCATCAATGTATACGCGCCAATCGAATAAAAGGATGTCCGCCATCCAAACCATTCGACCATCCATGCCAACGGTGTGGCTGCCAACAAAAAGCCGGAACTTCCGGCCACCACGATTAATCCGGTCATCGTCGTAAACTCCCGGGTCCGGAACCATTCTGCGTGAATCTTCACGATACTGATATAGATCAGGCTCACCCCGGCACTGGACAGGATCCGCCCGGCATAAAGCATAGGAATGTTTTGAGCTGCCCCAAAGATAACCGCTCCCGCCGTAGCGGTCAGTAAAGCCAATAACACAGTCCGCCGGGGCCCGAAAGTATCCGCCAAAATTCCGGCCGGAAGTTGCATTACAGCATAGATGTAAAAGTAAACGGAAGCCAGGCCCCCAATATCTGCCGCCCGGGCAATGGAAAAGTCCCGCATCAGGCTGTCTGCCACCACTCCGGTGGCTGTCCGATGAAAATAGGAAGCCAAAAACGCAAAAGCCAGTGGAGTCCATACAATCCACCGGCGCCGGTTCAATTGAGCAATCCGTTGTCTGTTCGCTGCATCCATGACAAAACATCTCCTTTGTCATCGCTGTGATAATATATAAAGTTCGATTTTTCTTCCGGTATTCCTCTTTATACTTTCTTTCGCCAATATTTATTTACCCATGATCCCCTTGAAATCCGATTGCCAATTCATCATTTCCAGAAGTTCAAGAAAAGCTTTTTAAAGGACCGGACATCCATTTATCCTTATGATGACCGCATCAGTTACCTGGGGGCACTTGCCATTGAGAAAATAGGCGGTAAAGCCGTCCCGTTGCCCTCCGATGTCCCTTATGAATTTTGGGATGCTGAACGGCTGGAGGGCCGGGGGATCCTTTCCATGCGCCATGCTGCATTGCTGTCCGGTATCGGAAGTATGGGCAAGAATACGCTCGTTATCAATGCTAAATTCGGCAATATGATCAATATCGGAGCCATACTGACCAATCTGGAACTGCCATCGGATCCTCTAGCCGAAGACCTTTGCATCAAAAACTGCCGGCTTTGCCTGGACAACTGTCCGCAGCAAGACCTGGACGGCCATACCGTCGATCAGAAACTCTGCCGGACATATACATACACAACCAACGCCCGAGGTTTCTCTATCTGCCAGTGCAACCGGTGCCGGATCGTATGTCCCAGAGCAAACGGCCTCAACTGAATATGACCCATGGTTTCAGCCGATTCCCTTTCCGGCCTGACCAACCACTTGAAGATTTTCCGGCCTTTCAATCAAACGCACTTGATTCCCCTTAACTTCCACCAGATCCTGAAGGCCGCATTCCTCCAGCGTCGGTATAATATTCACCCGTTCATTCCTGCGGGCCAAAAAATCAACAAACCCGTCCAACGACGAATGATTTCGAAGGTACTCTTCCAATCGGCGCCAAAGTTTAGGCCAAATCGGCGGAATAGCCGCCAAGTCGGAATAACTATTCACCGTTACGCCGGCAACCGTTCGATCCTCCGGCCAATACCCCCTTCCGTCGGCCTGAGCATCGATAATTGCCCGATTCATTTCATGGCGTAAAGATGCAAAGAGCGTATTGTAATATAACGGATAAGCCCACCCTGCTTCAGCCTGTTTCGCATTAACGGATTCACGAATCATCGCCGCATCAAGCCAAACCTCCGCGCCATCTTCCCAATCTGTCACTCCCGGGAATACAAAGGCAATCGGACGGCCTGACAGATCATCGGTCATCCGGCTTAAGATGTATCCAGCCGGCTCTGGATTATCCGCTGTAAACCCGATCAACCGAAGCATAGAATCTAAAGACTGAATAACCAGAGCCGGCGCAGCCCCTTTTTCAACCGTATCGATGGCTTCAAATCTCAATTGAACTGTATTTTTATTCTCGATATCTTTTCCCAATTGGGGCGGTTTACCTTTAAGTTTTACCCATAAATCGGGATTATCGGCTAAAAACCGGACCGAATCCCCATCCGGATTCCCTACTTTCGGTTTAAACCTGCCTTTGATCAAAGTGAATGGCATCCTTATTCTCCTATCAACGTATTTCTAGCCTTCCGGGTTTTTTCCCATCCTTTTTGGAGAGGACATTCATAGGCCGCATCATATCATAATCTTCGTGCTCCAAAAGATGACAATGCCAAACATACGGGCCGGTAAACGGGCCGAACTGGAAAATGATCCGGGTGACTTCTCCCGGGTTGGTCCGTACCGTATCTTTCCATCCCCGCTCATTGGGAGCAGGTGGTACTGCCGGACCAGTAAAAACTAATTCCTGGGTCTGATTGAAACGAGCAACATCAAAGGGCTGCCGGTTGAGAATTTGAAATTGAATCTGATGCAAATGAATGGGATGTGAAGCAAAGCCGGGATTAATCAGATTCCAAACCTCCACTTCACCTCGGTAGGGTTCTTCCGTCGCCGGATCATGCCATCCTTTACCATTCAACAGGAAGATCAACCTTCCGTACTCATCGCGCTGTATCATCATCCGAAGATCCCGTCGGACCTTCACTCGACTTTCATCCAAAGGAATTACCGGAGACAATTCTTTTGGTATACAACTGGTATCCTCGCCCTTCAGTGGCAGTACTACCCGAAACTCCATGATTTCACCGGTTGTTTCGGGATTTACGGGTGTTCCATTGGGAAATGGCGACGGAGCATCATTTCGAAGGACTAGATGTTTCCCTTGACAGCCAGAGAAGTCAACGATTACATCCGCCCGCTCTCCCGGAGCTAACATTAATTCCCAAAGTTTAACCGGAGCAGCTAAAAAACCTCCATCGGTACCTATTTGATAAATCGGAAGTACGGGATCGAATCTCATCCGGTAGAAACGATGATTTGACGCGTTTAATAGCCGAAAACGATATTTACGCGGTTCAACCGGGAGGTATGGCCAGACTTTCCCGTTGACCACGATGGTTTCACCGTCTACCCCGGGCGTAATGGAAGGTTCGACTCCGGGTATTCCCCCCGGAGGCTGATGGGGATAAAATAGGGAACCGTCCGGGTTAAAGGAACGATCCTGGATCATTAGCGGTATCTCATAAGAACCTCGGGGAAGATTCAACTTTTGTTCGAGGCTGTCCCGAATCAAATAAAAACCGGCCAAACCTGTATAAACATTTAACCGGGTAATTCCAAGAGCATGATCATGATACCAAAGGGTGGCCGCTGCCTGACGATTGGTATAGCAATAAATCTCTCGTTCAAAATGAGGGCCGGTCTGTTCAAAATCTTTGGTATACCACGCTTCAGGATATCCATCGCTCTCCGGCCGGACTTTGGCGCCATGGACATGAACCACCGTCCGTACCTCCGGGAGGTCCATTAAACCGTGAAATGATTTATCCACCGGAAGAAAATGCTTTTGAGGAAGTTGGTTATCCCATTTAATGAGCACCTTCTCATTACGGCGCACCTCGATAACTGGCCCGGGATACATTCCCTCATAACCCCAGATTCGTGTGGTCGGCATTTCAGAATGGAAGGAATGATACGCCTCACGCATCCGGACCTCATAATATGTTGCTTGTTTGCTTTTAAATACGGGCTTAAGCTTCCCCAGGATCGGCAGCCGTTCCCGATACTTGGTAAGCGACACCATCGCAATTCCTCCTCATACCTGTGATGGTTTAGTTTATGTTGGTCCGCATCCGGGAAAGACCATGCCAAAGAAGGATTATAAGGCTCCCGCCTTTTCCAAAGAAAAAAAGGAATCCCCTAATTCGGGATTCCCTATAGATAACATTCTTTAGGCTTCACCTATATCGAATATCAGTTCAACTTGATCAATCCAACGGAATTCAAAAAGACCAAAACCAATAAGATCGGTGTAATATATTTTGTAACAAAGATAAGGCTTTGAATCAACGGCTTGTTATTTAATGTTCCGTGGTTCGTCAACTCGCGGATATAATCATCCTGTTTGACCACATATCCGACAAACATTACGATCAAAAGCCCACCAACCGGCAGCAAAATGTTGGAGGAGATATAGTCGAAAAGATCGAAAAATCCTTTTCCGAAAATCTGAATATTCCCCAATAAACTGGTCTTGTCTGCCGAAAGAGTAGCCAAGACTCCAAATGCAGCAATAATTATCGTATTTAAAATAACGGACTTCGTCCGGGATAAGCCCCGTTGCTCAGACCAATAGACCACTGGCACTTCCACCAGAGAGAGCATGGCTGTTGTCGCAGCGATCGAGGACAAGATGAAGAAGGCTGTCAACAAGATGTTTCCGAATGGAAGCTGCGAAAAAACCATAGGTATGGTCATAAAGAGCAATCCCGGGCCGGCACCGGGCTGCATTCCGAAGGAAAAAACCGCCGGAAAGATGGCGATCCCGGCCAACAGCGAAACGATGGTATCCGACAAAGCCACCCGGGCCGAATTGGCGATCATATTGTTATTCTCAGTAAAATAACTGGCATATGTGATCATACAACCCATTCCGAGGGAAAGCTTGAAAAAGGCCAATCCCAATGCCGTTAAAATGACCGGCGGGGTAATTTTGGAGAAATCGACCCGGAACAGAAAATCCAGCCCTTCCCTGGCACCCGACAATGTCAGCGACCGGATGTCACAGATGATGATTAACAAGAAGAGCACGGGCAACAATGTCTTGGTAATGCGTTCGATCCCCTTCTGTACACCACAAATGAGGATGATCGCCACCACTGCCAGGACGATCCACTGCCATACCAACGGCGGTAACGGGCTGACGACTGCCTGCCCGAAAATGGATTGGACTCCTTCCGTGGTAATCGCGGTAAAATCTCCTCGCAAGGCTTTGAAAATATACGCATATACCCATCCGGCGACACAACTGTAGAAGAACATGATCAAATATGAAGCCAAAACTCCCATGAAACCGATAACCTTCCACGGCGAACCCGGAGCGAGCTTATCAAAGGCGCCTACGGCATTTTGCCGGGCTTTCCGTCCCACGTAAAACTCAGCGATCATCACCGGTAACCCGATAAAGAAGACACAGATGAGATAGACGAAAAGAAATGCGCCTCCGCCGTTTTCACCGGTCAGATAAGGAAATTTCCATATATTCCCCAATCCGACAGCCGACCCCAAGGTGGCAAAGAATACCGCCAACCCGGAACTGAACTTTTCGCGGACTTTGTGATGACTTTCCACATAAATCACTCTTTTCTTTTAAATTTGTTCAGTCTTTAGCCCTTTTGAAGGATGCCCTTCAAAACGCGAAAAACTACTTATCTTTATTATCAAAGATCGGCAGGAATTGGTCAACAACTAATCCTCTATAATAAAATATTCAATGAAGATACTGGAAATCATTCTAATTTTTTGTGCCGCGTCCCATAATAAAACTTGACATCCGCCACGGATGTCAAGTTTATCACAAAAGCCAACCTTAATTCGGCGCCCACACGGGGTCATAATCATGGGCACCGGATAACACCGACACATCACCGTTAAGTGATATCAAATATAATGCCGCTTTTTGAAACGAACTGTTCTTTCCGGCCACAATTAACCGGTCTCCTCCCGGCGACCATCGGGCAGGGCTCAGCGGAATCGCTACATGGGCCCGAAACTCTTGCTCCATTCCGCTTTTGAGATCATATATCCATAACCTGGATTGACTCAACACCGCAAGTTTGGAGCCGTCCGGCGACCAGACAGGATGTACCCGTTCAGCCCCCGTTTTTACTAACAGCCGGCTGTGGTCGTTTCCGGCCGCATCCGCTATATGGACGCCATATCCATAAATAAACCGGGGCCTGCCTTCCTCACTGGCCTGCGCGTCAATATTCACCACTTTCGAAAAGGCCACCCTCGTCCCGTCCGGGGACCAACATATCTGATCCGGATATTCGATATCCTCCACACGCTTGCTTCCTTCAGCAATTTCAATCAGATTACTCCCATCACTGTTAATAACGTAAATCCGGTTAAAATTCCCTGTCAATTTCCTTTGAGGCGATATATAAGCAATTTTTGTGCCGTCCGGGGACCATACCGCCCCCTGATACCGCCCTTTTTCTTTGGTAATTCTCTGCCGGTCCGTCCCATCCGGTTTGATACTGTAAATATACATGTCATCTTGACAGCGTTCGAGATATAAGATCCTGGAGCCATCTGGAGACCATGACGGACAAGTTCCTTCGGCTCCAACGTTTGACAAGCGAATTAATTGACTGCCATCGGCATTGATGACAAAAATCCCTTTTTTAGCCCGGGACTTTGCAACAAATAGGATCTTTGAACTATCCGGCGACCATGCAGGAAGATATTCCTCCACACAATCTGCTACGATTTTCTTCCCGCCACTGCCATCTTTGTTCATAACCACAATTGCAGTCGCATTTCGACTCTTGGACAGATACATGATCCGTGTTCCATCGGGAGACCACTGGGGTTTAATGTCATCATCTTTACTTTGTGTCAGTTTCCTTAAATCCGAGCCGTCAACCCGCATCGTATAAATATCAAAGTTACCGCCCCGTTTTGATGAAAACGCAACTGCGGGAACACTAGACGCATCAAGATTATTTTTCAACACATCTGTATCAGCAAATGCAATTGAGGCCATTATAAAGATTACCAGTAATAAAAACGAATATTTCATTCGCACTGCAGTCTACCTCCTGTTATCAAGTACCGTCCGTCATATCCCGCATGGCATAAAAGGAGCTGCCTTAAATTAAGACAGCTCCTCGATCCGTTCTTAACAGAGATTCTCACCAGAAGCTAATATAAACGCTGGCATACAATCTATCGTTATCTTTCCCTTCGCCCACAGTTCCATAACCAAGGCGGGTTTCAAAGATGCCGTATTTGTACCCGATGTAAAAATCGGTGAAATTCTCGTGCTCATCGGCTTTCTTGTCCGCTTCGAAGGCTCGATACGCCAACGTGATGTTGTCAAAACCGGTATACCGGATCTGATAGCCGTAACCACCGTCGTTTTTGAATTTGTATCCATCATCATAAACAAGAGTGACATCAAATTTCAGGTCATCAAAGGAGACATTAACCTGGGCCAGGCTTCCACCGTCATAGACTTTACCGGTTTTCAGTTCTATGTCATCACAGTCTAAGGTAATATAGTCAGCTTTAATTGTGCCAAAGCCCGCTTTGAACTCTCCACCGATGATATATTCTTTGACTTCGCAGAATCCGGATACTTTGTTTCCTATATTAATACCTTGATCTCTTAAGAAATCTAAGATAGTGTTATTGATTTCTTTAGCAGCAACAGAACTCCAGTAACCGGCATGGACTTTACCGCCGTCGAAATTATAGGTAAATGCAATTTGGAAATCATTGTCGCGCTTTATGTTCTTATCAGGTACATAACCGAAGTTAACAGCCAGCTTATCGGTTTTGTAATCGATACCGATAACATTGGCCATATCACGGTCAAACAAGAAATCTTCATGATATTTGGCCGGAGCGGAATCATGAATTCTGCCCTGACCGCGATTCATATTCTCATTTTCCCAGTTGGAATACCAAATGCTGAAATTTGAACCGCCAATGTTGTT
>JAKOTQ010000007.1 GCA_029776205.1 Bacillota bacterium
TCATCGGCAAAAAACATATGTCCTGACATTTCGCCGGTGAAAACGGCACCGATCTCTTTCATTTTCGCCTTGATCAGCGAATGACCGGTTTTATAAAACAGCGGTTTTCCGCCCAACGCCTCAATCTCTTCGACCAGCGCCTGGGAACACTTCACTTCCACTATACAGTCGGCTCCCGGATATTTCGGCAAGATCTCCCGCCAATACAGGATCATCAACTCATCGCCGCGGATGATCCGTCCGGTATCATCAACAACGCCCAGCCGATCGCCATCCCCGTCAAAACCGATTCCCACATCGGCATGATGGACGAGGACAGCTTCTCTCAGAAAACGAAGATTGGCTGAACTGACCGGATCCGGATGATGATGGGGAAAACTCCCGTCCGAAGTACAGAAAAGGGGGATAACCTCACACCCCAGCCGCTTCAGATAATCTTCAGCATAGAGACTGGCTGTCCCGTTTCCGCAATCCACAGCCACCTTCAATTTCCGGTTTAGGCGAATTTTATCGGTTAACATCGCCAAATAGGCCGGTGCCGGGTTCAGCCGTTCGATCTTAGTAGTATCTGCCGGCTGGGGGATGGCCGAATCCGTTTCATTGATAGCAACCACCAAATCCCGGAGTTTCATAATCTCCTTCCCATAAATGGTACCATACCCCAGCGTCACTTTAAATCCGTTAAAATCCGCCGGGTTATGGCTGGCGGTGATCATCATCCCGGCATTGATCCGATACAATATCCTGGCATAATAAAATAGCGGCGACGTTGCAAGACCTATATCCACCACCTGACATCCGCCGCTCGTTAAACCGGCCACCAAGCTTTCCCTGATTCGGTCCGAACTCAACCGGTTATCCCTGCCAACTAAAACCTGAGTTTCACCGCTCTCCTGAAAATACCGAGCAGCCGCCCGGCCCAACACATAAACGAACTCCGGCGTCAGGTCCGCATCCGCCATTCCCCGGATATCATACTCGCGAAAGATATCGTCATTAATGGGAACCATGATACTTTCTCCTTATGGAATGATACTTGGACCTGGTTCCGGTTTAGGGTACATATTATGGAATCCAAGTCCCAACTCTCCCGCCGTATTCCGATTTATAATATTCGCCTTCTCAATCCTTTTGCCAACCGGATGACGGCTTAAACTTTAATGAATCCTCATACGATATTTGCCCGGGCATTTTCTGATTGAAGATGACATGATTGAACAAAATGATTGGTTCATGCGCCTGAGCAAAAGCATAAGCTTTAATTTTCCGGGCATTGGCAATGGTCGGAATCTCTTCCGGAGAGAAATTTTAATTAAGATCAAGAATAGTCCCCCAAATGGTGTCGTTCCCATACCAGTTTCCCTGAGAAGTATGTTCTTTGCAACAAAATTTCATCACATCATTGAACAGACTGGCTACCGCTTTGTACCATTTGGCGCTCCGATATCTTCCGCCTTCATCGCTTTATCCTTTTTCTCCAAAAAATACGACCTTGCTTTTTTAATAAAGCTTTTATATGAATATTCATCGCCGCCTTCACTTATCGACCCCATCGTAATTCATATGACCCTTCCCTTACGGTATCCAATAGTTTAGAAATCATCTGTCCATCAATGCTTTGTCAAAAAGATGCGGCACACTTCCTGATAACTCTCCAGCGTCCCGATATCATAGCGTCGCCCCTGAAACTGATAGGCATAAACCGGCTTCCTGGTAAGGAGCCAGGGAATGAAATTGCCGGGGGCATCCGGGTTTTGGCCTTCGTCCAGGTATTTCCGGAGCAACGGAAGGGTATCCCGGCGGTAAATATAAAAAGGCGGAACCGCCAGATTGGACTGGGGTTCTTGGGGTTTTTCTTCAAAAGTCGTGACCTGAGAATCTGCATTGACTGTAATCACGCCGGTACGTTTTAATTGAGCCATATCATTGAGCTCGTGAGCAGTAACCATATCAAAAGGATGTTTTTGATAAAACTCGACAAAGTCGGAGAGTTCAAAGTCAAACAGATTATCCCCGGCGAGGACCAACAAGTCATCATCGAGTCCCGCAACATCGATCACCAACTGAAGATCGGCAATGGCTCCCAAACGGTTGTCATTATCCGTCGTCCCGTCGTTCAATACAGTGATTTCTTTTGAATAATGATAATTTTCAACCCACCGTTGGAACTGCTCAAAAAAACGGGCATTGGTCACAATATATACCCAATCAACCATATCCACTTTCGCAATCTTCAACAATATATGTTCCAAAATGGTTTTCCCCGCCACTTCCAGAAGGGATTTGGGTTTATCTTTCGTCAAAGGATATAAACGCGTAGCATAACCCGCAGCAAGAATAACAGCTTTCATGATTCCTCCTAAATTAGAATACAAGAAGACAGAAGTCAGAAGTATATTGAACGATAGTATACAAATAGTAAGTGAAAATTTTCCTCACCGACATCCCTTACTTTTATTTGCTTGGATATCAAGATTAATCGTTTTTACATAAGATTCAAGCATTTTGATTACTTCTTCCAAATTCTCTATT
Organism: Bacillota bacterium; assembly: GCA_029776205.1. Lineage (GTDB taxonomy): Bacteria > Bacillota > UBA4882 > UBA8346 > UBA8346 > JAKOSX01. The sequence continues at coordinate 2,533 of JAKOTQ010000007.1, forward strand.
AATTCAGTAATGTCCCCGTAATTTAAATCCCGCGCCAAAATTAAATAGTACTTTGTTTCCTCCGCAGACCCTTGAGCAATATTAAAAAATCGAATTTTATCATGCTTACCGTACTTTTTGTAACCTTCGGCAATATTAGCCGGAATAGAAATTGCAGAACGTCTCAATGGTGAAGTCAAGCCATACATTTCATTTGCAGGAAAATGAGAACTGAATTTATAAATGTCAATAACTAATTGATGGGCTTTCTGCCAAACCAATATGAAGGAGTCATTCCTGCCCTCCAATCGTTTGCGTACATAGAATACTAAATATGCAGAATACAGAAGTCAGAAACAAAAGATCTTCTGTATTCTGTTTTCTGTATTCTGTTTTCTCTTTACTTACTCCTTTACTATCCTCGCCCCGTCATCGGTCTTGCAGAAATTAACCCGATATATGTCTTTATAGGCCGGATGTTTGGCAGGATACTCCCGGTCGATGGCGGCTTTGACAGTTTCTTTATATTGCGGATCGATCAGCCCGATGCAACACCCTCTGTAACCGGCACCGCTGAAACGGGCACCGTAAACACCGGGAGTTTCTTTCAAAATATTAAAGATGGTGATCAACTCCGGACAGCCGCATTCATAATTATGGATAGAACTTTCACCGGAAGCGAACATCAATCTGCCAAAAGCTTTAAGATCGCCTTTTTTCCAAGCCTCAACCCCTTGTTTCACCCGTTCGTTTTCTGCAAAGAAGTGATCGGCCCGTTTGCGGAAGCGGGGCGGCAACTGCTCCCGTACCCGGCGGTAGGTCGCCTCATCAACATCCCGAAGCCGTGTCTCTCTGAGACTGGCGATCTCCATCTCCGCCAAATCTTGAATGACCCAAGCAGCCACCTTGCACTCGTCCACCCGGTTGTTATAATCCGTCCCGATCAATGCTTTACTGATCCCGGAGTAAACGACCACCACCTCAAAAGGAGGCATGTCCGCCGGTTTGGGGACCAATTGATAGTCACCGGTCCGGGTATCCATAAACATCAGATGGTTGTCTTTGGATAAAATATTGGCCGCCTGGTCCAATATTCCGTTATTCAACTTGATAAATTGGTTTTCAACCCAATGGCTGTACTGCACCAGTTCCGTTCCGGTCACCGAAATCCCGTTCACATCGCACAACGCCATCAGATAAGCTGTCGTCACAGCCGCTGACGAGCTGAGACCGCCGATGGGCAATTTCCCGCTGACGATAGCATTGATTCCCCGTTTTAACACATAATGCTGTTTCAAAGATAACACCGCTCCGCGCAGATAGTTCCCCCAAAAACCGGGAACCATCCCGGGAACGGTGTTGAGATCAAAATATTCTTCATCCGGAAAGTCCAGGCTCTGCACCCGGATATATCCGTTATCCGCCGGTGCATAGGCCAAATACACCGCCGCATTCAGGGCCATGCCGGTAACCAGACCGTGCTGATGGTCCACATGAGCGCCCAAAGGACAGATACGGAGGGGGGAAATAACCATTCCAACATCGGAAACATCGGGAAATCTCCGTCTAAAAGCCTCTTTCAGTTTATTCACTCATATCACCTCTATTTCAAAGTTTTTTTCACCTTAAGCTTAACGAGATAATCCGTATCCGAGTTCCCTTCCGTTTCGTTCACATTATCAAGCCAGGCCACTCCGACAGTAACATCTATCGTTAAGGAATGATCTAACTTTCGTTGATACGACACCCAGAAAGCGTCCACGGTCTGGGGATAAGCCACTGCATCGTTCAATTCCACATGTTCCCCATGAAATGCCATTACGGAACCGTCCGCCAAATACCGTCCCACTCGGACATAAAGCCGGTTGGAATCCGTCCCCATCGCATCGCCGATAAGCTTGTTCTTGTATGTATATCCATTTTTATACACCCAGTGAACATACCAATGGCGATTCGTATGAGCCGTTTCCAGTTGCAGATCCCAGACCCCGTCTTTCGTCAGCCGCGGCAGATACAGCCCCCATACATGCGCCATGAGAAAGGGAGAAGGAATCTTGTCCCGTTGATCCTCGCCGTAATGCTCCCCGTAAAGCTGGAGCCCGCGCCATCGGGGAATACGAAGCCGCCAATCCCAGCCGGCGATCATATTCCATTTCTCTTCCTCAACAGTCCAGGCATTTTCGCCGGTGATAAAATCCCACAAATCCGAAAGGCTGAACTCGTGCCCCTCACCGCCGATTATCGACGTCAACGCCATTCCAATATTAAGATTGGCTGTCGGCATAAAATCGGTCCGCCATCCGAAAAAGCCGGGGCTCCGCACATCGCTGCGGTCTCTCTCCAGATCGGCATAAACCACGGCATAATCCATCTTATTTAAAATCTTAAGCCAGTGTTCAAAGCGGACCGGTTCTATATTCCTGAAGGCAATGGACGTAAACGGCGTGGCATTGTTGGTCAACGCCAGGCTTCCCCGTTTCCCCCGGCCCCACCAGAAGGCATCTTTTCCCAACTGGATCTGGGTATTGCGGAAACGGGTTTTCAAATAGGCCGATTCCCAACTGAACGATAAATCATCGTCCTCGTCCCACTGGAGATGCGGGGTAAGGCTGAATATGACATTGTCATGGAGTCTTGCGTCCACTTGGGCCGTAAAGGCCGAATTCAATCCGTCATGCAGTTCATA
>JAKOTQ010000025.1 GCA_029776205.1 Bacillota bacterium
TTGGCGGGGATACCCGGTATTTCGATTCCTGCCGGTTTCGACCGGGGACTGCCCATCGGCATTCAATTGATGGGCCCGGCTTTTAAAGAAGAAGTGTTGCTGAGGGCGGCCTGGCATTTTGAACAGGCCACCGACTTCCATAAAAAACGTCCTAATTTATAATCCATCGAACGCGTTGTCAGATATTTTCAGGTGGGAGGAATTGAGCCCATGCCCTTATCGGATTATGACATTATTATCGGGTTGGAAGTCCATGCGGAACTGAAAACCGAATCCAAAATATTCTGTGGGTGCAGCACAGAGTTCGGCGGTCTGCCCAACAGTCATGTTTGCCCCGTTTGCCTGGGGCTTCCCGGCGCATTGCCGGTGCTGAACGAACAAGCCCTGGATTATGCCATCATGGCCGGGTTGGCGTTGAACTGCACCATCGCGCCTTACAGCAAATTCGACCGGAAACAATATTTTTACCCGGATTCTCCGAAAGCCTATCAGATTTCCCAATATGACCTGCCTTTCTGTACCAACGGTTGGATTGAGATTCCCAGCTCCGAAGAGAAGGGAAAAACCAAAAAAGCCCGGATTATTCGGGTCCATTTGGAAGAGGAAGCGGGAAAGACCGTCCATTCGGGGAGCGGGATTTTAAATTCCCAATTCGCCTTGGAGGATTATAACCGGTGTGGCATTCCGCTCATCGAGATCGTGGGCGCCCCCGACCTCCGCTCGCCGGAGGAAGCCCGGTACTACCTGGAACGGTTGAAGGCGATCCTCCAATATACCGGAGTTTCCGACTGTAAGATGGAAGAAGGATCTCTCCGTTGTGACGCCAATATTTCGCTGCGTCGTAAAGGGACCACCGAATTTGGCGTATTGGCTGAGATTAAAAATATGAATTCTTTTAAAGCCGTTCAAAACGCCTTGGAATATGAGGCGGAACGCCAGGCCAAGCTGTTGGACTCCGGGGAACGGATGGTGAAACAGACCCGTACCTGGGATGAGAATAAAGGGATCACCGTGTTTATGCGGTCTAAAGAAGAGGCCAGCGACTACCGGTATTTCCCCGACCCTGATTTGTTGCCGGTTCGGGTGACGGATGAGCGGATCGCGCGGTTGCGGGCCAGGCTGCCTGAGATGCCGGAGGCCAAACGCAAACGGTATATCGAAGAATGGGGATTGCCGGAATATGATGCCTCTTTCATCAGCAGTTCCCGGGAGATTGCTGAATTTGCCGAAGCGGCCGTCGCCGAATATGGCGATGCGAAGACGGTCAGCAATTGGGTGATGGGCGAATTGACCCGCCTTCTGAACCAGGAACGGATGGAGATCACCGAAAGCAAAGTAACGCCTTCGATGTTAACGGCCTTGCTACGTCTGGTAGATAGTGGTACAATCAATTTAAACACCGCCAAAGCGGTGTTTGAGGAGATGTTTATGACCGGTAAAGCGGCACAAACCATCGTTGAGGAAAAGGGATTGGCCCAAATCAACGATACCGGCGAACTGGAAAGGTTGGCCAAAGAAGTCTTGGCAGCCAACCCCAAATCCGTTGCGGATTATCTGGGCGGGAAAGAACAGGCCATCGGGTTCCTGGTGGGACAGATGATGAAGGCCACCAAAGGACGGGCCAACCCGGGTATCGTCAACACGTTACTCAGACAGGAACTGGAGAAAATGCGTTCATCATGAGAAGCCGGGAAACCGGCTTTTTGTTTGTCCGATACATTCTTTGCGGATATGGATAAACTAAGCGTGAGGAGGCGACGATGAAACGATATATCGATGAGCAGGGGAAATTATTTGGGATCATCAACCCTGTGGATTTAATCGTGATTTTAGTCGTTTTGGCTTTGGGCATCAAAGTCCTTTCGGATTATCGGCCGTTACCGCTGCAAAATGAGAAACATCCCGTCCGTTTAGGCGTGGTGGTCCGTAATGTCCCGTCCTATTTTGCGGAGAGCCTGGCCGTAGGGCAGGATGTGTTCGAATGTCGGACCCATGCCTATCTCGGAAAAATCAAGGCTGTGTCCACCCAGCCGGCGGAAGTGGTGCTGACGGAGGGCGGCAAAATGGTCCTGGCCAAATCCCCCATCCATCAGGATGTCCGTTTGGAATTGAGCCGGGATGCGGAAATTTTGACGTCCGACGCCAAGTACGGGGTCTATTTCGGGAAACGCATCGTCCGGGTGGGTGAAACCATCGATGCTTATACCCTGTATACCCGTATTTGCGGTGAAGTTGAGTATTTGAGGAAGATGCCATGATGTTGTTCCGGACGGTCGGTTTATGCTTACGGCAAAGCCGGTTTGGCGCAGTGGTCCGATACGGCTTTTACAAGGCGGCCGGTGGTTGCCGGATGTTCGTTTCGCAGCTTGGCTCTTTCCGGGTAGACAGCAGTTTGGCGCGGTGGGCGGCGCGATTGGAAGTCGCCCGCCGGCGGCTGGTTGGGGCCTATCCTCTCCATCCGGCCGTCAGTCAAGGGCTGGAAATTCTAACACTTCTTTATTGTCTGTTGACGCCGGTACTGAAAGACTGGAACGGTGTCGTGTTATTGCTGGCGATCCAGTGGTTCGTCAGGACGGACGCTTCGGGGGTTGGCCCCTTTGGGCGGCGCCTCGGTGTACTGGCCGGCGTCGTCGGCACTGCCGCGGTTTTTTCCGGCGGGCTGCTCCCGGGCTGGCGGGCTTTGTATACAGTGATGACGGGTTTGGCTTTGGCCGGCCTCAGCGCCTGGTTTTTCACATCGGTGCGCCGGGAGAAGCTGATCCGTCTTTTCCTTTGTTTTGCTCCGGTTTGGATGCTTATCGGATTTTGGCAATATCGTTATGTCCGCCGGATTCCTTTGGGATGGCTGGAATCCCATCAATATGAGACTATTGCCGTACGGATTGGTTCGGTTTTCGGTAATCCCAATCTTTATGCCATCTACCTGGTACTTTTGATGGTTTTGGGTTTGGAAGCACTGGCCAAGGCGGATCGGCCGTGGCAGCGTCTTGGGTATGGTGTGATATTGACGGCAGCGCTTTGGTCCCTTTACGGGACCTACTCCCGGAGCGGCTGGCTCATCGGCGGTTTGGTGCTGATATGGTATTGCCGTAACCGTTGGCTCCGCTCCCTGGCGGGGTGGGCTCTTTTGGTTCTCGGCGCGCTTCTCTGGCAATCGGGGCCCGGTTGGGCCCGGATAGCCGGTTTGTGGCGGGGAATGGATACCACGTTGGGATATCGTTTTCGGATTTGGCAAGGAGTTTTACAAGGAATTGCCGAATATTGGCCTTGGGGGGCCGGACCGGGCAGTTTCGGCCGGGTTTATCCGTGGTATCAGGCGGATGGTGTGGTGGCCGGTCATGCCCATCAATGGCTGTTACAGTTTTGGTTGGAGCACGGCCTTTTCAGCCTGCTGGCCTTGGGGTGGGTCCTCCGTTGGCTTTATGATTCGGCGCGGAATTCCCGGCTGTCGTTTCGGCTGATTCCCGTGACCTGTTTTGTGGGTTTCGGATTGGCGGAAAGTTGGCAGGCCAGTCCGTTGATGAACGGTCTATTCTGGTTGATGGTTGGGATGGCGGCAGCTTATGGTGAAGAAAACGATGAAAAAGCGACACGTGGTGATTTTCGGATATTACGGCCGGGGGAATCTGGGGGATGAAACCAATCTCCGGGAACTTGTCGGTTGGCTCCGCCGGAATTTTCCCGGCATTTGGATTACGGTAATCAGCGGAGATCCGGTGCAGACGGCAACGGCTTACGGCGTGGCCACGGTGGGCCGTTTTCAATGGCGCCGCATCCGAAAGGCTCTTTTAAAGGCGGACTTGCTTATCGGCGGCGGAGGGACGTTGTTTCAGGACCGTACCAGCCTGCGAAGTCTGCTTTATTATTCGGCCCTGATCGGGATGGCCAAATTTTACCGGGTACCGGTTTTCCTTTATGGGCAGGGGATCGGCCCCGTTGAATCCCGGTTGGGAAAGCTGGTGGCCAGAGGGGCCTTGTCGGCGGTCGACATGATGACAGTCCGCGACCGGTTGTCCGTCATCGCCCTGGCGGAACTCCGCGTCCACCGGCCGGAGGTTTATTTTACCGCCGAGCCTCTGCTGGCGCTTCCGCCGCCGGAGCCGGCCGCCGTGGCCTCCCGTTGGGAACATTGGCCGCAGGCGGTTCGGATTGGGCTGATTCTCAAGGCGGATGTAAAACGGAAGGAATTTTGGAAAGAAATTATCAGCCATTTAAAGTGGAAGCCTACAGTGTCCGTTTTTCTGATCGTGATGGATCCGGCGGACCTCGCTTTCAATATCGAGTTGGCTTCGGTCACTGATGCGGAGTTGATTGGCGATATTGAAAATTGGGAACAATTTCAACAGTTGCTGGGCGGTATCGATTTGTTGCTGAGCATGCGGTTGCATGGCCTGATCGCTGCGGCGGTGGGTGATATCCCCTGTTGCGGGCTGTCGGACGATCCGAAGATCGACGGCTTTTGCCTCCAGTGGGGGATCCCTTTTGTGGCGTTAATGCCGGAGATGGATCAGGTGGCGTTGTGCAATCGGATCATTTCCATGCTGGAGGCTTCCGACGAGGAACGGAAACCCTGGAGTGGCCAGCGGGAGTCCTGGCTGGCCAAGGCAAAGGAAAATCAGGCGATATTGAAACGGGCATTGGAGCATAGCCGATGAATAGGGCTGTTTTGGGCGGTTTGCCGGTTGATCTGCTCACTCCGGAAACGGTGCGGGAACGGATCGGCCAGTGGTTGGCACGGCCGGAACGATCGTATCAGGTGGTCACCTTAAATGCTTTGATGGTGATGGCTGCGGAAAAGCATCCGGAGTTGAAGCGGGCAATCGCTACGGCGGACCTGGTGGTTATCGATGGAATCGGCATCAGCCGGGCATTGCGGCGGGGTGGGGTGTTTCCGCCACCGCGGTACCGGGGGGTCGACCTGGTCCGGGATCTGCTGGCGCATGCGTCATGGGTCAACAGGAGCGTCTATTTCTACGGGGCATCCCGGCCGGTGTTGGACCGCTTGCGGGCCATCGCTGTTGAAAGATGGCCGGGGATCCGGATCGCCGGAATGTGGGACGGTTATCGGCCGGAGGACGCCCGTTCGGACATTTTGGCCAAAAGGCCCGATATTTTATTGGCGGCGTTGGGTACGCCCCGTCAGGAGTTGTTTTTGGCCTCGGTTTTAAAAGAGTTGCCGGGAACTGTCGGCATCGGGGTGGGAGGCAGTTTTGACGTGTTGGCCGGCATGAAGCAGGAGGCTCCCTTGCTTCTTCAGGCTGCGGGTATGGAATGGTTGTTCCGGATGGTCCGGGAACCGGGCCGCTGCCGTAAACTCCCCGAGCTGGCCCAGTTTTGGGTGAGATATGTGCTTTTGAGTGGAAAAGAAAAGAGTGATGGGTAAGGGCCTCTGTGTACTAGGTATCTGGTGACTGGGACAGGGGTCAGGAGACAGGAATAAGTTTACAATTGACAGATGCGCAGCTGATAGGGGACAGTTTACAGTTAAGTGAAAAGGTAAAAGATTAAAGCTCGAACTTTATTAGTCTGTGAACATCGTTTAATTGTTATTGACAACTGTAAACTGGAAACTATGCTCACGCCTCGTGCTTCTTGACCCATGTCTAAACTGTCCATTGTGAACTGTGTAATGTGCATTAGACTATTGACAGTCAACTGTAAACTGCCAATTGTCAACTGTTTATCGGGGGTGTCGTGTTGTTTCAACGGATTGATTCGAAAGGGATTCAACGGGAGATCATCGACTATTTGGGAATTTGGGCGGGGGTAACCCTTACGGCTTTGGGTTTGGTTTGGTTTTTGATTCCCAATAAGATCGCTGCCGGAGGCGTCAGCGGATTGGCTGTCGTCTTTTATTATTCGTGGGGCTGGCCGGTGGCCGTCACTATGCTCTGCTTCAATGTCCCGCTTTTTTTGGCTTGTCTTTGGGTCTTTGGGCCCCGATATGGCGCCAAGACGTTGTTCGGTGCCGGCTTTATCTCGATTATGGTGGATTTTTGGGAACGGGTGGTCCGACTGGTTCCCTTGACCCGGGATCCGTTGCTGGCTGCCCTGTACGGCGGCGTCTTGGCAGGCATCGGAATGGGGCTGGCTTTCCGTTTCCGGGGGACTACCGGCGGGACGGATCTGGCGGCGCAGTTAATTAACAAATATACGGGCATGTCCATTGGCCATGCATTGATGGTGATGGACGGGATCGTCATCGTCCTGGCGGGAATCGTCTTCGGCAGCACCGAACTGGCGTTGTACGCGATCATGACCATCGTTATCACCAGCAAGTCCATTGATATGATTTTGGAAGGGTTGAATTACGCAAAAGCGGCCATTATCATTTCCGAACGCTCCGATGAGATCGCCTCGAAAATATTGAAAGATTTGCGGCGGGGAGCCACCGGTTTGTTGGGGCGGGGGCTTTACTCCGGAAAGGACAAACAAGTGATTTTATGCGTGATTGCCCGGGCGGAAATGATACGCCTGAAAGAGCTGGTCAAACAGATCGACCCGGCGGCTTTTGTCATTATAACCGATGCCTATGAAGTTTTGGGCGAAGGTTTTCAGGAATGAATATTTTCAAAAATAGGAAATTGAAAAAGGTTTTGCCTAAAAGGGGGTCGAATACTCACGATATAACGGAAAATTTGCAAGTGAAAGGGAGCGGCAAAGTGCGACATGTGCGATGGACGGGGATAATTCTCATGTTGTTGGCATTATTATCGCCGTCGGTTCCGGTGGATTCTGCTTCCGAACCCGTATATCCCGTCAAACCCATCACGCTCATCTGCCCCTGGAGTCCCGGCGGCGGATCGGATCATGTCGCTCAATATGTAGCCAGGCATTTGGAACAGGAACTCCACCAGCGCGTCACGGTGGTCCACCGGGTGGGAGGCGGCGGTGTGGTCGGTTTCACTGCCGGGGCTGCCGCGGAACCGGACGGTTATACATTAACATTGATTACGACGGAGATCGGGACCCTTCATTGGATGGGGATAACGTCCATCAATTATAAAAGTTTTATTCATTTGGCTCTGATCAACGGCGATCCTGCGGCCATTATCGTCCGCTCCGATGCCCGTTGGCGGTCGATCCAGGATTTACAGTACGAAATCCGGACGCGGCCCGGAAAATTGCGGGCTTCCGGGACAGGCAAAGGCGGAATCTGGGATCTGTGCCGTATAGGTTGGCTGAATGCGTTGGACTATCCGGTGAACAGCCTTCCTTGGTTCCCCAGCCACGGGGCTGCCCCGGCCCTGCAACAATTGGCTGCCGGACAGGTGGACGTGGTCATTTGCAGTCTGCCGGAGGCGGTCCCGGCCCTTCGGTCCGGAAGGGCGAAAGCGTTGGCCGTCATGGCGGAACGGCGGGATGTCAATTTCAGCGACGTGCCGACTCTGACGGAGAAAGGGGTTCGTTTCACCGAAGGGAGTTTCCGGGGGATCGCAGTGCCGCTGGGAACGCCGGTGGAGGTTGTGGCTCTTTTGGAGAAAACCTTGGGAAAGATCGTCGTGAGCGAATCTTTCCAAAAAGCGATGAAGGAAAACGGTTATGCCATCCGTTATCTGCCCCGGGAACAATGTATGGAGTTTATGGCGGAACGGGACAAGGCTTTCGGACGAATCTTGCAGAAAGCGGGGATGGTCCGTTAACCGTTTTTGTTAACGTAAGCGGCGTTGACAGTCCATAGGCCGTATGGTAAATTAAAGTAAAATTACGTTCGGGGGATAAGCGATGAAGATCTTACGCACGGATCAAGACCGTGACGCAGTCATTGAGTTGCTAAATCGCCGGCCTGAACCGCAGCAGGGGACGGCCCTGACGCTGACGGTGGCCGGTATTATTGATGCGGTCCGGACCGGTGGGGATGAGGCCCTTTTAAAACTGACGGCCAAATTTGACGGGATCGCATTAACTCCGGAACAACTCCGGGTCAGCGCGGAAGAACGGGAACGGGCGTTGCAAACGGTCAGCGCTGACGTGATAGAGGCTCTTCGGTTGGCCAAGGAGAATATTATCGCCTTTCATCGCAAGCAGCTTCCCAAGGACTGGTTGGATATCCGGCCCGACGGGGTCATTTTGGGCCAACGGTATCTTCCGGTGGAGGCGGCCGGCCTGTATGTCCCCGGCGGAGTTGCCGGAACTACGCCTCTGGTCTCGTCGGTGTTGATGAATGCCCTTCCGGCTCTGGTTGCCGGCGTCGAGCGCATTATCATCTGTACGCCTCCGACGCAGGACGGTACCGTGAACCCGTACTTGATTGCTGCCGCTGAGGAATGCGGTATTACGGAGATATATAAAGTAGGCGGGGCTCAGGCCATTGCGGCGATGGCTTACGGAACGGAAACCATTGCCCCTGTCAATGTGATCGTGGGGCCCGGAAACCAGTATGTAACTGAAGCCAAACGGCAGGTTTACGGTTTTGTCGGCCTGGACATGCTGGCCGGCCCCAGTGAATTGCTGATTATCGCCGACGGCGACAATGATCCCCAATGGGTGGCTGCCGATCTCTTATCCCAGGCGGAACACGGGCCGGTCAATGAGGCCGGATCCTTTTTGTTGACGCCGGATGCCGGATTGGCTGCGGCGGTTGCCGAAGCGGTTCGCCAACAGATGGCGGCGTTGTCCCGGCGGACCATTGCCGAAGCGTCCTTGGAGAGGAGCGGTGGGATCGTGGTCACCACCTCATTGGACGAAGCGTTCGAATTGGCGAATTTTACTGCGCCGGAACATTTGGAACTGTTGGTGAAGGATCCGTGGAACCATTTGCACCGGGTAAAACATGCGGGCGCCGTTTTCATCGGGCCTTATTCCACGGAACCCATCGGTGATTATGTGGCCGGGACCAACCATGTGCTGCCCACCAACGGGACGGCTCGTTTTGCTTCCGGTTTAAATGTGGATCATTTTATCAAAAAGTCCAGTATCATTTCATACAGTAGTGCGGGACTTTTGCGAAACGGCCCGGCTGCCGTCAAAATATCCGAAGTAGAAGGCCTGGGTGCCCACGGCAATGCGGTACAACTGAGGCTGGATCGGCTGAATTCATGAAGGCGGTGAATACCATGCGTAAAGCGGAACTGGAGAGGAATACCCAAGAGACGCAGATTCGTCTGGAGTTGAATCTCGACGGCGAAGGCACATATACGATTGCCACCGGCGTCGGTTTTTTTGATCATATGCTTTCCCACATCGCCAAGCACGGTTTTTTGGATTTGACCGTTCAGGCCCGAGGCGACCTGCAAGTGGATGCCCACCATACCGTGGAAGATGTAGGCATCGTTTTCGGGCAGGCGCTGAGGATGGCTATCGGCGATAAAACGGGCATCGCCCGTTACGGCCATGCCGTGATTCCCATGGACGACGCTTTGGCGATGGTGGCCTTGGATTTGAGCGGCCGGCCTTATCTCAAATTCCATGCGGATGTGGGAAAGGGACATGTGGGCGACTTTGATCTGGAGTTGGCGGAAGAGTTTTTCCAAGCGGCGGCCGCCCAGGCCGGGATGAACCTGCATATCCGCCTGCTTGACGGGAATAACCTGCATCACTGTTTGGAAGCGATCTTTAAAGCGTTTGGAAGAGCTCTGGCGGCGGCTGTAAAAATGGATGAAAGGGTGAAAGGGATTCCTTCCACGAAAGGCATCCTTGAATAAATGATTGCAATCATTGATTATGGAGTCGGTAATCTGCGCAGTGTGGAAAAGGCATTTCAATTCTTGGGCTTTCATGCGGAGGTCACTTCCGATCCGCTCCGGGTGTTGGAGGCGGACCGGGTGGTCCTTCCGGGCGTCGGCGCGTTCGGCAAGTCCATGGAGAATCTGACGGCAGCCGGAATGGTGCCGGTGGTTCGGGAAGTAATCGCTTCCGGCCGGCCGTTTTTAGGGATTTGCCTGGGACTGCAAATGCTTTTTGACACCAGTGCCGAATATTTCGGCCCGGATCGGAAGACGGTTCCCGGCTTGGGCATTGTCTCGGGCGAAGTGTTGAAATTTGAGACGGCGGAGCTGAAAGTGCCGCAAATCGGTTGGAACCGGATTTATAAAGCGAAGGAAACGCCTTTGCTAGAGGATGTGGCGGACGGGAGTTTCGTCTATTTCGTCCATTCGTATTATGTGAAGCCTTTGGATGAGAGCGTCACGGCCTGCCGTACCGAATATGGTATCACTTATTGTTCCGGCATCTCCTATAAGAATGTCCATGCCGTCCAATTTCATCCGGAGAAGAGCGGCCATACGGGTTTGACGATTTTGAAAAATTTTGCCCGGTTAAAATGACGGAGGGTTCGGAAGCATGTTAGCAAAACGGATAATTCCCTGTCTGGATGTTAAATCCGGGCGGGTTGTCAAAGGAACGGAATTTTTAGACCTGCGGGATGCCGGCGATCCGGTGGAGCTGGGCGCTTTTTATGATCGGGAAGGTGCGGATGAACTGGTATTTTTGGATATCACCGCTTCCCATGAACGCCGTAAGACGGTGGTGGAAATGGCTGCGCGCGTAGCGGAGCAGGTGTTTATCCCCTTTACCGTCGGGGGAGGTATCGCCAGCGTTGAGGATATGCGCGGCATTTTATTGGCAGGTGCCGATAAGACGGCCATTAATACGGCGGCCGTCCAAAATCCGCAGTTAATTTCCGAGGGCGCCGAACGGTTCGGTTCCCAATGCATTGTGGTGGCCATCGACGCCCGGCGGCGGGTGAAGGATGATCCGTCTTCCGGGTGGGAGGTTTACATTCACGGCGGCCGGACGCCCACCGGCCTGGATGCCGTCGAATGGGCGGTCCGGGCTGAAGCGCTGGGCGCGGGAGAAATTTTGCTTACCAGCATGGACCGGGACGGAACGAAGGACGGTTTCGACAATGAATTAACCCGGGCCGTGGCTGAGGCCGTAGGGATTCCGGTCATCGCTTCCGGCGGCGTCGGTAACCTGCAGCATCTGGCCGATGGAATTATCCAAGGGAAAGCGGATGCGGTCTTGGCCGCTTCCATCTTTCACTATAAGGAATACACCATCCGTCAGGCCAAGGAATACCTGCGCTCCTGCGGGATTGAGGTAAGGCTGGACTGAACATAAGTTGACAGTTTTCCGGTTGACAGTTAGTTAATGGTTCACAGTATACAGTTCACGGTGCACAGTACAATCTTTTGAGAGTGAAAATTTAGGTTATGGGGTCTAGATTCCGAGCACTGGGTCCTGGGTTCTGGGTTAAGGATGGAACGCGTATGCGTTCCTTTAAATTTAGTACACATACAAAGTGTTGCGTGTAAAGTGTAAAGAGAGATAGAGAAGCTGCGGCAGGAGGATTGTGAACCGCGCACCGTGTCATGTGCATCCTTCGGTGCCTTCTTCGGAAAAAGAAAAAAGGCCTATTTGGCCTTGGTTGGAAAGATGGAACGCTTTGAATTATGCTTGCATCAAAGCGTTTAATTTTTTGGTTAAACGGGATTTCCGGCGAGCCGCTTGATTTTTATGAATCAATCCTTTGGAAACGGCTTTGTCCAATTTAATGATGGCTAACCGTACATCATTTTTGGCAACTTCCAAATTACCGGCAGCAATGGAGGAAAGGCTTTTCTTAATAGTGGTCCTCAATTCGGAACGTTTGGACATATTGGCCGCCCGTCTCACAGCACTGATTTTAACTCTTTTCTTCGCGGATTTAATATTCGGCAAATTCTTCACCTCCTTAGACTGCAGGCAAATTATACCTAAATTCAAACAAAATATATTCTATCATGAAAATTATGAATTTGCAAGAAGTCGATGGATTGATTTTGGACCATCGTGTATCCTAATTTTTCAGAACCACTCGGTCTTTGGGGGCAATGTTATATTTGGTGGTTAACCGGGAAACGATGGTGCATGTGGCCGACTGTTCTTTAACTTCCGTCACCTTGACGGTGGCTACCGGTTCGGTGATGTAATCGATGACCTCTCCGGTAGTCGGATGGGTGACGGTCCGGACGATGTGCTGGACTTCGAAGATCATACCCGGCTTGACGCCGTCGCCGGAGCCGACGGTGATATATACTTTGTCGCCGTAAACGTCGGCCACCAGCCCTTCAATAACCCGGGTAGAGACGGGTGCTTGGCCGGTCCGGTAAGCCTGCTCCGAGAGTTGTTGGGCGACGGAAATGACCGCATCCCGCAAAGCCAAACCCAGGTTGGTTTGTTTAAATTCATTGCTCCCGAAGGCGATGATGTTCCATTTGATGGCCATCGCCAAATTGCTCTGCTTTCTTTCTCCCACGCCGTTAGCTGCGGTTATAATTTCGGAGGTGGTGGTATCCACCAGACGGGCATCCAGCTCCACCCGGGCGGTATGGGTTTTGATGCCGAGGGCGTAGTTTCTGACGGAAACCGCACCGCCTGTGGAATTGGTGGAGAATTCGGTGACTTTACCCATGATTAAATATTGGGCGCCCAATATTTTTCCGATTTTAGCGGCGGTTCGCTGATCCACCCGGCCCTGTTGGCCGAAATCCTGTTCACTGAGGATTTTATCGATTTTCTCCCGCTCGATCAGGCGGAAACGGCCGATTTTAAGTAATTCAGTGATGAGTTCGTCGGCGACGCCTTTACCGACGTCCCAATTTTTGCCCCACCAATGCTCGATGGAACCGTCGTCAAAGGGAAGGACCGCCACACGGTAACGGGTGTCTTCGGCGAAGGCTGGAAATAGGACCGGTCCCAACAGCATTGTGATGAGGATAAGCCATAGTTTATGTCGCAAAGGGGTTCCCTCCTCTGTCAATCATTGGATCTTAGAAAATTATAACACAAAACCGGCGGGAAAATACAGAAGGCGTAATGGAAAACGGGTTAAGAATCTTGGTTCCGGCAAGAATATGCATAGAATCTTCCGCATATCCGGAGACAATCATGTGGTTACTGCTGTTTCGGGTGGTATTTCTCACGTTGTACACTTTGTTTACGACATTGCTCTTTCCCGGGTTTGTCATCGACGGGAAGTACCATTTGCTGTTTTTTGCGACAGTTTCCGCGTATTGGATACAGCTTTTCCGTTTGGGCGGCCACCGCCTACCGGGACGGCAACGGGGAATGGTTGCGGCCCTGGGGGTCGTTGCCGGTATTTGGTTGGCGGTATGGTTGTTTGATGGAGTAAAGACGGGCCCGATGGGGATACTATGGTTGTATTTGGGGGCCGTCTGGATGGAAACGTTGCTCCCGGAAGAACCGAGGCTGTTCTCGAAAAAAACAGGATGATGCTTGTGGATGGAGGAGATAAAGTGTCTGAAGAATTTCTGGAAAGAATGGGCGAGATCCATACCGACCTGGCGCTTGAGTCCCGGGAACTGGCCATGGAACGGGGCGCCGGGCAGGAACCGGCAGGTGTGCAAACCCAGACCCAGCAGGAAGGGGATACGCTTATTACCCGGATGCTCATTGAGAACGAAGCGGCCGGCCGCAGTGTCGGGAAGGTACCGGGATACTATGTGACGCTGGAGGCGGCCGGTTTGAGGACCCGCGACCGGGATAAACATGAAGAAATCGCTTTTTTGGTCGCCCGGGAGATCGAAGGCTTCATTGCCCGGTTGCAGATTTTGGATGAAGCGCCGTGCCTGGTGGTGGGCCTTGGCAATTGGGATGCCACGCCCGACGCATTAGGGCCGAAAGTGGTGGAACATATTTTGGTCAGCCGTCATTTAAAACATTTAACCCCTCCGGAAAAGAAAGGCGGATTACGTCCGGTAAGCGCTTTGGCTCCGGGAGTGCTGGGGACGACGGGGATCGAGACCGGCGAAATCGTGATGGGTGTGGTCCAGAAAACCCAGCCTCATTTCATCGTGGTTATTGACGCTTTGGCTTCCCGTAGCACCAACCGGGTCGGCAGTACGATTCAAATTGCGGATACCGGCATTCATCCGGGCTCGGGGCTGGGGAACAAGCGGATCGGCATTACGCCGCAGACCATGGGGATTCCGGTTATTGCCATCGGCGTGCCTACCGTGGTGGAGGCGGCTACCATCGTTCATGACGCCGTCGGAGAGATGGTACGGCGGGATCCGTCGCTGGTGCATCCAAAAGCGGTCAATCAGAGGGAAATCATTCAACGGGTGTTGTCGCCGTATCTGAACAGCCTGATCGTGACCCCCAAAGAGATCGACGTGATGATTGAGGATTTGTCGAAAGTGGTCTCGGCGGCTTTGAATATTGCGTTGCATCCGGCTGTCAGTCCGGAAGAGGTTTTCCGGTATCTGTGACCGGGTTCTAAACTTGTGTTTTTCATCATACTTCTCTGCGAGGGGGTGTGGTGATGAACATGAATGCTGGGCAATGGAGAAAGATCTACCTCTTTTATGGGGCGATCTTTTTTTCATTGGGTTTGCTTGGGCTTTTATGCAGTGCCGACTTGTGGGAACCCATCGCTTACCGGACAGCCGGGTATTTGGAAACGCTTCGTGCGTATTCGGATCTGCCCCGGGGCGGGCCCGAGGAGATCACGGTGTTTCAATCCCGCTTTCCCGGGGAAGTGGTCTTGTTTTATCAGGCCAGCCTCAATCCGTTTCATGGACGGCGGATTCATCAAATGAAGACCGCATTAAGCGGTTTCTTTCAAAAGACGACGCTGATGGCGGTCCATCCGGAAGACAATTTGCCATTGGCTATGTTGGACTCCGGGGAAATCGCGGTTAAGGAATGTATTGGGATTCGGCCGGGGAAACGGGGGGAGGCCGAAGTTTTTTTCAATTTGCCGAAAGCCGCCGAAGCGGACCTGGTGCATATGGTGGTGGCGTTTAATTTTCCCGGGGTGCGATTGCAAAAATTGATCAAGGGCAAGCGGGAAATTTTCAGGTTATGTTGGTTGTCTGCCGGGGAGGATCCGGGGGAGCTTTATCCTGAGTTGTTGGAAAGCCTTTTCGGACTGAGACGTTCAGCCAATGCAGCGAAAATATAACGATGGTGACGGAATGAAAATTGATGGGAAAATGCCGCCCTTAAAAAAGGATATTGAAATCATGATGGTGAATATTAGCAGTCTGGAAAGGGGTAGCACAATGTCCGAACAGAATACGATGCGGGCGGCCCGGGCCGCCGGCATGATCTCATTTATGTTTTTACTCAGCCGCATTTTGGGATTTATCCGTGAAAACCTCTCCGGAAGGTTGTTTAACCGGTTTGAAACCGATGCGTTTTTTGCGGCGTTTATCATTCCGGACACCATGTATTATTTGTTGGTGGGAGGCGCTTTATCAGCTGCATTCATTCCGATTTTTACTGAGTATCTTGCGAAAGGTGAAGAAGAAGAAGGATGGAAGGTTGCAGCCACCTTCATCAATATTACAGTTTTGCTTTTAGCCCTTTTTACAGTATTGGGAGTGGTTTTTGCTGATTGGTTGGCTCCGTTGGAAGCACCGTATTTTTCCGCAGATAAAATGAAACTGCTGGCGGATTTGACACGGATCATGTTCCCGGCCGTTTGTTTTACGGCTTTAGCCGGGTTAACGGGGGGAGCTCTCAATTCATATCAGCATTTTTTAGGGCCGGCGTTGGGTCCGATTTTTTATAATATTGCCATCATCACCGGCGCATTTTGGCTTGGACCCCGGTTGGGTATCGGCGGAATGGCGGTGGGCGTGGTGGCCGGCGCCATCGGCAATTTCCTGATTCAGCTGGCGTTTTTGAGCAAATTGGGCAGGGGGTTGTATCGTTTCGGCTATATCGATCTGAAAAACCCCGGATTTCGGCGGATGTTGATTTTGATGATACCGGCACTTATCGGACTGTCGGCCACCCAGGCCAATATCGCCATTACCAATGTGATGGCTTCGGCGTTGCCGGAAGGGAGTATCACCGCGCTCCGCTTTGCCAACCGTTTAATTCAGCTTCCCATCGGCATCTTCGCTTCCGGCGTGGCCATGGCTTTTTTCCCGTTGTTATCCCGGCTGGCAGCCCAAAAGGAGATGGGCCAGTTTAAAACCAACTTATCCCTGGCGTTGCGCTTTATCTTTTTTATCATGATTCCGTCGGCTTTTGGATTGATTATATTGCGTTATCCGATCATTAAGATATTGTTCGAAGGGCAAAAGTTCACTTCTCATGATACGATGATGACAGCCTATGCCTTGCTTTTTTACAGTATCGGTCTGTTTGCCCATGCGGGAATTCTGATGTTACCCAGGGCGTTTTATGCATTGAAGGATACCTGGACCCCGGTGCTGGTCAGCGTGTTATCCGTTTCTTTAAGTATCGCTTTGAATTGGCTCTTTCTTCATTATACCCAATTGGGGGTCGGCGGTTTTGCGCTTTCCTTCTCCATCATGGGTATGGTCAACCTGTTTTTGCTGATGATCATTTTACGGAAGAAAATCAACGGCATTGATGGACAGGCTATCGCGGTCTCTTTCGTAAAAACATTGGGAGCTTCTCTGGTGATGACCGGCGCTATTTATCTGGTACAGCAAATCGTCACACATTTGGCAGGCCGCTGGGCTCTGAACGGACATTGGGAAGCGGCGGTTGTGGTTGCCTGCGGGATGGCTGTCGGTATCCCAGTGTTTTTCGTGGTGGCATGGCTGCTCAAGATGGATGAAATTGCCATGACCATTCGGGCGTTTAAACGCAAATTTGGCCGAAACGGGTGAGTTAACTGTGGTTTTGATGGGAATTGCGGTACAGGCGTTTACGGTGGGTTTGTCGGGTGCAATGATGCCGGGCCCGTTACTGACTTATACCATTCAGTTGGCTTATAAAAAGGGCTTTCGGACAGGCCCCCAAATCGTGCTGGGCCACGCTATTCTTGAAGCATTGCTCATCAGCGGGGTAATCGCCGGTTTGGGATCGGTTTTGGCTATGCCTGCCACTAAAATCGGCTTATGGCTAATCGGCGGCGGGCTGCTCGGATGGATGGGTTATGATCTATTATGGAAGGAAAGCCGGAACCCGGCCTTGTCGCTGGAAGAAACTGCTGCAGCCAGGGAAGAAGCACCATCCCGTCCGGGGCTGACCAATTTGCATCCGGTGGGAGCAGGGATGTTGATTTCCGCTTCCAATCCCTATTGGGCCTTATGGTGGGCAACGATTGGCCTGGGTTTTATCACTAAATCGCTGGAATATGGATGGGTCGGGATTTTCTTATTTTTCCTGGGGCATATCTCATCGGATCTGGTATGGTATTCGTTGATTGCAGCAGCAGTGGCCGGGGGACGCCGGTTTCTGGCCGGCCGGGCTTATCAAGCTCTTTTGATGGTGTGTGGGGCTTTTTTGTTAGTCATTGCTGCCGGATTTGTGATCGATGCAATACGAATACTTCAGTCAGTGATACGGGTTTGACTCGCAGCATTGCAGCTAGGCTGCCATTGTCGATGAGCGATAGAGGTGATATAATATTGAAAGATTTTTGTGAGGAAATAGTGGAGGTAGTCGCTTGATTCAAACGCACATTCGTAATTTCTGTATTATCGCTCATATTGATCATGGTAAATCAACCTTAGCCGACCGGCTGTTGGAATATACCGGTGCTCTCAGTGAACGGGAGATGACCGAACAGGTCCTGGATTCCATGGATTTGGAACGGGAACGGGGTATTACGATCAAAGCCCAGTCGGTCCGTTTGCAATATCAGGCGAGAAATAAGCAGAATTATATTTTGAATTTAATCGATACACCGGGGCATGTGGATTTTACCTATGAAGTTTCCCGGTCGTTGGCCGCTTGCGACGGGGCCCTATTGGTGGTGGACGCCACCCAGGGGGTTGAGGCGCAGACCATTGCCAACCTGTATCTGGCCTTGGAACATGATCTGGATATTATTCCGGTCATCAACAAGGTGGATCTGCCCAGCGCCGACCCGGAACGGGTGAAAAAGGAGCTGGAGGAGATCATTGGTATCGACGCCAGCGAAAGCATTCTGGCCAGCGCTAAGACGGGATTGGGGATCGAAGAGATATTGGAAGCCATCGTTGAGCGGATCAAGCCGCCTCAGGGAGATCCCCGTTTGCCGCTTCGGGCGTTGATTTTCGATTCCCATTTCGATGCCTACCGTGGCGTTATCGCTTATATCCGGGTGTTTGAAGGCAAGTTGAAAGTAGGGGGTAAGATCCGGATGATGGCCACAGGGAAGGAATTTGAAGTGACGGCTTTGGGTACTTTCCGGCCGACGATGACGCCCGCAGAAGAACTGTCAGCCGGTGAAGTGGGCTTTGTCTGCGCTTCCATGAAAAACGTCAATGACACCCAAGTGGGGGACACCATTACTACGGTGGACAATCCGGCCACCGTTCCTTTGCCCGGGTACCGCCCCATCTTGCCGATGGTCTTCTGCGGTCTGTATCCTATCGATAACGCGGAATATGAGGATCTGCGGGATGCCTTGGAGAAGCTTAAGCTGAACGATGCTTCCCTGGTGTTTGAACCGGAAAATTCGGTGGCATTGGGATTCGGCTTCCGCTGTGGTTTCCTGGGTCTGTTGCATATGGAAATCATCCAGGAACGGTTGGAACGGGAATACGGCATCAATCTGATCGCCACGGCACCCAGCGTGAATTATAAGGCGTATCTGACGGATGGCTCGGTGCGGGAAATATCCAACCCGGCCGAGATGCCGGCAGCCAATTACCTTGACCATCTGGAAGAGCCGTATGTAAAAGCGACGATCATTTTACCCAGCGACTATGTGGGGCCCATCATGGAACTCTGTCAGGAAAAGCGGGGAATATTTAAGAATATGGAGTATTTGACCGAGTCCCGGGTGATGTTAACCTATGAACTGCCGTTGGCTGAGATTTTACTGGATTTCTTCGACAAATTAAAATCCCGTTCCCGGGGTTATGCGTCCTTGGATTATGAATATTTGGGACACCGTCCGTCGGAATTGGTCAAATTAGATATTTTGCTCAACGGGAAGATCGTCGATGCTCTTTCCGCCATTGTCCACCGGGATAAAGCGTATCAATTGGGACGGCAGTTGACGGAGAAATTGAAGGAGATCATCCCGCGGCAAATGTTCGAAGTACCGATTCAAGCAGCAGTCGGTAATAAGGTTATCGCCCGGGAAACCGTAAAAGCTTTGCGTAAAGATGTGTTGGCCAAGTGTTACGGCGGTGACATTACACGGAAACGGAAATTGCTAGAGAAGCAAAAAGAAGGTAAGAAACGGATGAAACAGTTGGGTACGGTGGAGGTGCCTCAGGAAGCGTTTCTGGCCGTGCTTCGTATCGAAGATTAAAAATGAAACCGGAGGAAACTCCGGTTTTTATTTCAGTTATTTTGGTAAGCCCGAGGGTTTGATAAATGGCTTGAGATGATAGAAACTGGTCATTTGATCATCCAGTTGATTCATCTCCAGGATGGCGCTGGCCTCTGTAAATTTGCGGGTTAGTTTTTTAATGAGTTTCCCCCACCAATCCAATTGATTGGTGATGGCATAATGGCGATCAAGGCAGCGGTCGTTGTCATGGATGTGAAAATGTTTGATCCGGTTCATTTTGAGCAGGGAATCAACGGAGACGCCTGCTTGAAGGGCGTGGCCGATATCAACGGTCAGACCGAAATGGTTATCTGGAAACAGCCATAAAAGTTCCTGATGGCGCGAACCGTCACTGGTATTAGGATGAAAGTGCGGATGTTTCGGCATATTCTCAATGAGTAACGTAACTCCAAGATTTCTTGCTTTTTCCAGGAGTTTAGCGATGGATTCTTCCTCGTAGCGATAGTTTTCACGGTAAACTTCCGGTTGCCCCGGTTCCAGAGTGGTCGGATGGAAGGTGAATAAGCGGATATGCAATTCGGAAGCTAACTGCAAGGCGCTGTACATCTTCTGAAGGGCAGCGGAACGTTCATCCGGGTCCAAGGCACCCAGGCGGCAGTCCGTAAAGGGTGCATGCATGGTGAGTCTAAATTGGTAACGGTCTTGATAGATACGGAGTGTCTTGATCTGAGCTTGCGTATATGCGAAATGAGGCGAGAGATACCGTGGATCGGCCGGCAACTCGATAACGCGAAAACCGCTGACCACTGTTTTTAGATATTCTGACAATGGCATATTGGACACTAACCGGGAACCGAGTGAAAACGCCATTTTTTGACCTCGTTTCGAAGGATGATACTTTCATATAATATAGATTATATCATTACAATATCCTACAGCCGGAGAAACGTCAAGACAAGGGTATTAGGTACTAAATTCTGTACAAGTACACAGGCACAGTTCACAGTATATGTTACAGGCACGAGGAGCAGGACATGGGTGGAATTGAAAGTGTAAAGAACCGTGAACCAAGAATTCTGGACTTTTAACTGTCAACTGTCCAATTAATTGTAAACGGGGTGAACGAATGAGACCCATCGGAATTTATCTGCATTTTCCTTTTTGCAAGCAGAAGTGCAGTTATTGTGATTTTAATTCCTACAGCGGCTTGGAAGGGTTGATGGGGCCGTATACGGACGCGTTGATTCGCCAGATTGAGGCGGCTGATAAAGGGATAGCCGTCCGTTCTCTCTTTTTCGGCGGGGGGACTCCCAGTCTTTTGCCGCCAGAGCGGTTGGTTGATGTGCTGGAAACGGTTCGCCGCCAGTTTATGCTCTTACCTGAAACGGAAATTACCCTGGAAGCCAATCCGGCGACAGTGACTTCGGAAGCACTGGAACAATTATATAGGGCCGGATTTAACCGTCTGAGTATCGGCCTGCAAGCTTCCCAAGATCGGTTGTTGCAGGAAATCGGCAGGATTCACCGTTGGTCGGATTTCTTGGAAACATTTCATATGGCAAGGAAAATAGGGTTCACTAATATCAGCGTTGACCTGATCTTCGGATTGCCGGGGCAGACCGTAACGGACTGGAAAGAGACTTTAGCGGCTGTGACCGTGCTGGAGCCTGAGCATCTGTCGGCTTATGGGTTGCAATTGGAGGAGGGAACACCTCTGTGGGAACGGGTAGAAAGAGGGATGGTCAAGCTTCCGGCCGAAGAAGAAATTTCAGCGATGATGGAATGGACGATGAAATTTTTACCGGACGCCGGATATCAACATTATGAGATCTCCAATTATGCAAAATCCGGGCATGTCTCCCGGCATAATCTCGGATATTGGTTGGGGGAGGATTATCTGGGGTTCGGTGCCGGTGCTACGTCCACATATAAAGGGAGACGCTGGACCCACTTGGAAGATCCCGAGGAATATATCCAGCGGATCGCGGCGGGCCAATCGACCATTGCAGAGGAGGAGATTTTGGATCCGGCAACCAGAACGGAGGAAAGGTTGCTGTTGGGATTGCGGTTGCGATCCGGTATTGATCTCGGTGAATGGAAGGAACAGTATAGCTTTGATCTTCGACCATTGCTTGAAGGCCCCTTGGAGTATCTGGTCGATGAGGGCTGGGTGGAAATTACGGATGATAGGCTTCGCTTGACCGATGAAGGAGTTTTGATCAGCAATACGGTGATCGCTAAATTGTTAAGTGAAATATGAGCGAAAAACCCACGTATATTATCTTAAATTGGAGGTTTTAAAAGGCGGAAAACCCCTTGACAAACATTGGGAGCAGTGATATTTTTGTAGTAGATTAGCACTCGCCTAGCGAGAGTGCTAACAATCCATCTAAAGCGAGGTGCTTTTCATGGCCTCCGAACTCGATCCGAGAAAAAAGAAAATTCTTAAAGTCATAACGGATGATTACATTGTTTCAGCGGAACCGGTCGGTTCAAGGACGATTGCCCGGCGGTATGATCTGGGTCTTTCTCCCGCGACCATCCGCAATGAGATGGCGGATTTAGAAGAGGGAGGGTATTTGGAACAACCCCATACGTCAGCAGGTCGAATCCCTTCCGATCAGGGATATCGCTACTATGTGGACGCTTTAATGTCCCTTCAGCAATTGTCCGAGAAGGAGATTGAACGGATTCACCAAGAGCTGGATCGACATCGTCAACAGTTGGAGTCCATTATTCATCAAACCTCGAAACTTCTGGTCCAGATGACCCGGTATCCGTCGCTGGTTTTATCTCCCCATAGCGAAGATGCTGTTTTCCGCCATATTCAATTGGTGCGGCTTTCGGATACGGCGATCCTGGCTTTGGTCGTCACCGATTCCGGTCATGTGGAAAATAAAGTGATCGAATTTGAAGGTGGAATTTCCGATGCGGAGTTGGATCGGATTTCGCTGATACTCAATGAAAAATTGCGGGGAATTCGTTTAAAGGATCTCCGTTCGTCGCTTCTCAGTGAGATCCGTTCAGAGCTTATCGCTCACCAGGATTTTTACAATGAAGCCATCCAATTGCTGACCCGAGTCATTGGTACGACCGGGACAAAAGAGAGAGTCTATATTGACGGGGCAACGAAAATTCTGGAACAACCGGAGTTTTCGGAACTTCATAAATTTAAACCCTTGATGGATGCCCTAGATGAAGAAGAACGTTTGTATAAGTTATTATCTGAAAATATCGGGGGCACATTTGTAAAGATAGGAAGCGAAAACAAAAGCCTGGGCTTGTCCGGTTGCAGTATTGTGACAGCCAGCTATGAGATAGCCGGCCGGACGGTTGGGGTCATCGGAGTGCTGGGTCCGACACGGATGGATTATGCCAAAGTTCTGCCGATTGTGGAAAATACAGCAGCTATCCTTAGCGAGCTGTTGACGCAAATGAGCCGGAGATGTTCTAAATAAAATTACCCTTAATTGTCAATGATAATCAGGAAAACATCTAATTGGCAATGAAGGAGATAAGATGTCATCCAAGCATGTTGCTGACCAATCGGACACAGACCGCCGGTTGGCCGCCTTGATGACTAATGCGGCGGCGGTTAGGGCTGTTGTGGAAGTTGTCGAAGGAACCCTGGGGCCGAAAGGTTTGGATTGTATGTTGGTTGATGAGGACGGCTCCGTGAAAGTGACCAATGACGGCGTGACCATCCTAAAAACGATGGATGTGAATCATCCGGCTGCACGGATATTGATTAGTGCTGCAGAGTATCAGGAAGAGATGGTTGGAGACGGGACGACGACAGCGACGTTGCTAGCCGGAGCCTTGATTGCGGAAGCTGTCAATGAAGTGCTCAAAGGAGTTCCGGTCACTCAAGTGATTGAGGGAATTCGCCTTGGTATTGCCAAGGCGTTGGAATTTCTGG
>JAKOTQ010000076.1 GCA_029776205.1 Bacillota bacterium
TTTTGATATTGACGAGATAGAAGATCTAATAACACAACTACACATTCCTGAAGAGGTAACAGAAGATGAAGTACCAGAGCCGCCGGAAGAGGCGATAACAAAGCCGGGGGATTTGTGGCTGCTGGGGCGGCATCGGCTGTTGTGCGGGGATGCGACGGTAGCGGCAGATGTGGAGCGGTTGATGGATGGAAAGAAAGCGGATATGATATTTACTGACCCGCCGTATAACGTGGCTTATGGAAACTCGTCAAATCCGAGATATACTGCTCATGTTTCTGGTAAACACCGGCTCATAGAAAATGACAATCAAACTACGGAACAGTGGGTGGAGTTTAATAAAGCCTTAGCGTCTATATTCAAAATAGTATGTAAAGGCGATATATATGTGTGGGGCTCTCCCGGACCAGACGGCATGAGGCAACGCCTGACTTTTATCGATTCGGGGATTCACTGGTCCGCCACTATAATCTGGAAAAAAGACCGGTTGGTGTTGGCTGCGGGAAAATACCAACGGATGTACGAGCCGTGTTTTTATGGGTGGGTCAAGAAATCGTCTTTTGTGGCAGATCGGAAACAGGTAGAGGTGTGGGAAGTTAAAAGGCCTACATCTTCTGAATTACACCCAACCATGAAACCTATTGAGTTGTGTGGGCATGGAATAAAAAACAGTTCTAAATCGGGGGACATCGTCCTCGACCTATTCGGTGGTAGCGGTTCAACCCTTATCGCCTGCGAACAGCTAAACCGTACCTGCTACATGATGGAGTTGGATCCGATATACTGTGATGTTATCGTACAAAGGTATATTAATCTCAAGGGGCACGACGGAGATGTCTACCTGGAAAGGGACGGCAACAAGGTTGCCTTTTCCAATATAATATAGATAGTTCAGCGTTGGGAGGAACTGACGGGCGAAAGGCGGTGTTGGCAGAGTGAAGCGAGTATTTATTTCGCATCCTTTTTCTTCTGATCCAGAAGGAAATCGGGTCCGGGTTGATATTATCTGCCATGATTTGGCCAAGCAAGGAATACTACCGATTAGCCCTCTGCATTTATTTAGTTTTATGGAGAATGACGATAAGAGAGAGGAAATACTCCAGGTATGTTTTAGGCTTATAGATATATGCGATGAGGTTTGGATATATGGGGACAGCGAAGGTTGCGAGAAGGAAAGGGAATATGCCATTTCCCGAGGGAAAAAGGTTATAAAAAAGCGTGGTGATTA
>JAKOTQ010000050.1 GCA_029776205.1 Bacillota bacterium
CAGCCTTTTACAGGCTTCTAATCGATGCATCCCAGAAATCAATCGTTTATCTGCCGTAATCACTATTGGCTGCAACAATCCTAACTGTTTTATGCTGTCAGCTAGTTCCTTGACCCTTTCTTCTGTCACTTGCCGCTTTCTGCTAATAGGAACAACAATGTCATTTATACACACCTTCATTAACCATCCCTCCTCAATGGTTTTCCCTCCTAAAATTTGAACCGTCCCAGCAGGGGTGGAGGTTACCCTTTTCGCCTCTAGAAAGCTAGCTGGAACGGTTTTTATACAATTCTTTTCACCCCGCCACCCCGCCCCTGGCCTTCCCGGGGTGTACTGACCCGCCCATTATCAGGCTGCCGGTTTTTGCAATACAAAAAGCCGCCCTACCGGACGGCTCCTTATTATACATTATAAACCATTTCCCCTTAAAAGTCGTCGCAGAAAAGTCGCAGCTTCCTTGGAAGCGTAATTATATTGCTCCGCATTTTTCACAAATTAGCTCACCTGAATATATAGTGAATCTCGTCTAGCCCTTGCCCCACAAGGCTTTAAGCGTTTTTAAGATAATCTTGAACCGTTTATGAAGTCCACTACTACACCCCCCATTATTATCCATCCCCCCATTATTATCCATAAAGATTTCACATTCTTTTATCATCAACTGCAAAAGTTCAACATACTGACCAGGGGTCAATATATTTTTTAACATTTCATTGATTTCTTCAACCTTAATTTCTTTCACATTCACACCCCCAAACGAGCTCCCCAAAACCCAATTCCCGTATTCGATAGCCATATCACCACCATCCCAACCTTTCAGCTACTCCATAAATGAATCCCGACCGGTACCGATGAAACGTCGCCCGGTCCACGTTCAGCACCTCCGCCATGTCGTCCGGGCTCATGTCAAACCGGTTCCGGCCCTGCATCCTCTCCCGCAACTCTCCCATACGGCTCCCTAATATCATATTACCACATATTACCCTTCTCAGGCTTGCAAAAAACTTGCAA
>JAKOTQ010000054.1 GCA_029776205.1 Bacillota bacterium
AAAAAAAGACAGCCTTCCCCTCGGGCTGTCGTTTATCCGATACTGTCTTTCAGTTTCTTAATTTGCTCTTCCAAAGCCTGAATCTGTTGCTTAATGTTTTTTTGAGGGGCAGCTGAAAGCTGAGCGGCTTTCAACGCCAGCAAATCTCCGATACTGGTAAGGAAAGCCCCCAAAATATTCAACTGGTCCGCACTTAAGTCATCGGCGATCAGTATCGAAATCAAGGCAGTAACGAGAATCAGTTGGTTATCTGCACAAAATGAAGTGGAAGCAGCCATACCAGCACCCCCACTCTAATATATGAGGTTCCTCCTTTTCCAAGGGATAAACCAAAATCACGATTTTCAACCTGAGCTCGCAATCATTTACAAGTCAAGGCTCACACATAGCATAAGATCGACTTTTCGAGCCAATACAAAAACAGACTGTTCGGAGCCAGTTTTTCATAGGTTTTCATCTGTAAATACATGCCGAGGCCATCCGAAACATCATGCCACAAATCCGTAAAAACCACATCAAAACCGCCCTTGGCCATATGGTTTTTGGCATAATCAAAAGCATCCGTTTGGAGAATCGTAATCTTGTGAGCATTTTTAAATTGAGGCAGAATATATCCGGTAAAGAGATCAATAATATCCCGGTTGCTTTCGACTATCGTGACGCTCTCCACATTTTCCTTCTCCGAAACCATATAAGCATAATACCCCAGGCCCAAACCAAAGGTGAGAACCCGTCCCCTCGCCTTATCCACCGCTTCCCGCATGGTTTCAATTTCATTGGGGGTAATCGTCATCCAGATCCTGCCTTTTTCCAAAATGGCCGGAAACCGAAATTCCGTCCGGAAAAAGCCGATCTGCGGGATTTGCCTCCCCTCCCGGGTTTTGACAATATCGTTGCAGACAAAACCCTCAAAGGGTTTATAAGATTCATATTTTAATTCACTGTTTCCAATTTTAACTGTGGGTATCTTAATGTTTTGATAATAAGGATTACTGTAATATGCCGCAGGATCCAGTTGATGAATCATCGGAATAAAATAATCAACGAACAAATCCTTATCATCCTCTTTGGCCTCTACGTCCAAGCCAAAAGCCGTGGCCAATATGAGCGCAAATGCATATTCATAAGACACGCCGCATTCCACAATGGACTCAATTTCCTCATTAACAAAATCGGGCATATGATTTAAATAATGACTGAGCAACGCAAATATTCTGTAATTGTCTTTTTTAATCTTTTCATTCCGTTGTTTTGGTTCTTCCATGGAATCCCTTCCCTTTTC
The DNA here is from genome assembly GCA_029776205.1 of Bacillota bacterium. Taxonomy (GTDB): domain Bacteria; phylum Bacillota; class UBA4882; order UBA8346; family UBA8346; genus JAKOSX01. The sequence continues at coordinate 1,283 of JAKOTQ010000054.1, forward strand.
AATTATGCATCTTCATGCAATACGTTCCTTACCCTACAAGAATTACCTTCGACTCCCGCCTTGCAAAACCCTCTTTCTTAATATTTTTGGCAATTAGCACACGGATTTCAGCCCATATTCATACAATGTACGGAAATGGTTGAAGTTCGACCAATTCTGTTCGTTTGAATCGGGGTGAAAATTGTGTTGTCCGATCAGGACTTTGTCAGACAATCATTGGAACTGAATCTGTTTTTCCTCCGCATCATGAAAGAACATGCCTTCTTCATCGAAGCTGCGTTCCCATGCAAAGATTCGGCCATGATTCACCATGCTGAAATGCTTAAAAACCAGTTAACCATGGTACTCAGTGAAGCAGTCCGCCTTGCCGACGGCGTCCTTTCCCGGAATTTTTTAGCCGGCGGCGAAATCGTGACCCCATATACCTTGGAAGCCGAAGAACTTACTGAATTTTATACCGATGTTTCCCTGAACACCGATATAACCCGGGCTGAACTGTCTCTAGTCGGAAATGATTATCCTCATGTCCATTCCCTGGTGGACCCTGTAGCCCAATTAAACCAACAGGCAATCAGAGTTACCCAAAGCTTAATTGACTTCAAAGTCACCATCTTAAACGATGTCCTCCGTTGCCGTCTCTTTACCCTTAACTACCCTCTGTTGATCGAACATATTTTACGGGAAGCCCGGCTCTTCGTCAGCATGCTAGAACGGCTCCAATGCCGGACCATGATGGATTTGACATCTGAAATGATCATGCAGGAAGCCTTCTGGAACCGGATTATGGCGGAGCATGCCAAATTCATCCGGGGCCTGTTGGATCCCACGGAAGTCCAGTTGTTCAATGCTGCCGATCAGTTCGGCCATCGATTTGATATTCTGACCGCTCAGGCCGAAGCTTTGCTTCACCAAATCGCCGATTTACCAGCGGTTACCGAGGAAAGCAAACAAGCTACGATCAATATCCGTGATTTCAAACGTCAAGGAACGGAAGGACTGATTACCTGCACCATTCGTTCCATTATCCTCCCCCTCCTGGGCGACCATGTCTTGAGAGAAGCCAACCATTACCTGCGGTTGCTAAACGTTTTTCAGTCAGGCCGACATTAGAAAAGAAAATATTCGGGATATGCCAGGCTGGCATATCCCTTTTCTTGACCTTATTAAAACCCGTATTACCGGACATCCTCCTAATCCAGCTCTACTGCACCGGTATAGAGCTGATAATATCTTCCCTTCATCGCCAACAGTTCTTCATGGGTACCCTGTTCCACGATCTCCCCTTGCTCCAACACAATAATTCGATCCGCATTTCGAACTGTCGACAGCCGGTGGGCAATGACAAAAGTGGTCCGGTTTTTCATCAGCTGATCCATGCCCCGTTCAATATATTTTTCCGTGCGAGTATCGACGGAACTGGTGGCCTCATCCAGGATGAGGATGGGAGCTTTAGAGATCGCAGCCCGCGCAATATTCAGAAGTTGACGCTCTCCCTGGCTTAAATTGGCCCCATCCCCCTCTAATATTGTGTCATATCCATTGGGCAATCTCTCGACAAAAGAATGGGCACAGGCGATCTTCGCTGCGGTGACAACTTCTTCATCGGTGGCATTCAGCCGGCCATACCGGATATTCTCCCGAACCGTCCCGGAGAACAAATGAGTATCCTGAAGCACCATGGCAATATTGCTTCGTAATGAATCTTTCCGGATATGTTTAATATTGATTCCGTCAATCAGAATTTGTCCTTCGCCAATTTCATAGAATCGGTTGATCAAATTGGTAATAGTGGTCTTCCCGGCACCGGTGGAACCCACAAAGGCAATTTTTTGGCCGGGTTCAGCCTGAACATTGATTTTTCTGAGAATAACTTTATCTGGATTATAGCCAAAAGTTACATCCTTCAGCGTCACTTCGCCTTTAACTAACCGAGCTCCTTCCACCCGGTTGGCTTCAGAGCAGATAGCAATGGCATCTGCAGGATCAGCGGCTTCCGGCGCCTCGTCCATCACTTCAAAGACCCGTTCAGCCCCTGCCAGCGCCGAGAAGATCGTATTCATCTGCATGGATAATTCACTGATGGGCCTTGAAAACTGCCTTGAATAATTCGTAAAGATAGTCAAGCCGCCGATATCAAAATCGGACGTCAGGCAGAGAATACCGCCAACCGTGGCAGACAAGGAGTAACTAACCTGACTCAGATTGCCCATCACTGGCCCCATGATGCCGCCGAAGAATTGAGCTTTAATTTGCTTTTGCCGCAGATCATCGCTGAGTATTTCAAACTCTTCCGTCACAGTTTCTTCATGACAAAATACTTTGATGACTTTCTGCCCGGTCACCATTTCCTCAATATAGCCGTTGACTGCACCAAGGGCCTGTTGTTGGGCTTTGTAGTATTTACTGCTTTGCTTACCGATCATCCCGCCAACGTAGAACAACAAAGGTACCGTAAGTATAATCACCACAGCCAAAATCCAATTAGTGATAAACATTAGGATGATGGTTCCAACTAACGTCAGCACACCCGAAAAAATCTGAGGCAAAGTATTGTTGAGCATTTCGCCGACAGATTCAAGATCATTGGTAAATCGGCTCATCACATCCCCATGCGTATGGGTGTCATGATATTTCACCGGCAGCTTTTGAATCTTACCGAACAACTCTTTCCTGATCCGAACCAAGGCATTCTGGGAAACTCCAATCATGATATGCTGTTGGAGATAAGTACAGATGACACCGACCACATAGATACCTGCCATAATCAGGATACCTGTTAGGAGGTTACCCATTTTCTCCGCAACCGTTCGATGGGAAACCAAATTGTTAATAATCGGCCGCAAAAGATAACCGCCACCCAGGTTAGACAGGGTACTGCCCAGTACACAGAGGAAAACGATGAAAATTTTAATCTTATCCCGTCCGATATAGGCCAACAGCCTATTAATAGTGGTTCCGGCATTTTTCGGTTTACCGCCGACCATCCCGGCATGGGGACCTTTCGGCCCACCGGGCCTCATCTTGATATGACTGGTTTTGAGCCCTCCGCCACTGGAATGATTAACGTTTTTACTCCCATATCTGCGTAATAGTTCTTCTTTTCTCTTTTCGCTGATCATGATGCCGTCACTTCCTTATCCATCTGCGAATAATAAATTTCGGTATATGTTTGACAACTTTCTATCAGTTCCGAATGGGAACCTATACCGACGATCTTTCCGTCATCCATGACGATAATCTTATCCGCATCAATGACCGAAGAAATTCTTTGGGCGATAATGATCTTGGTCGTCCTCGGCAATTCGTTCTTAAAGCTTTCCCTGATCTTAGCCTCTGTCGCCGTATCCACGGCACTAGTACTGTCGTCGAGGATCAGAATCTTCGGTTTTTTCAAGAGAGTTCTGGCAATAGACAAGCGTTGCTTTTGTCCGCCGGAGACATTAACCCCGCCCTGACCAAGCTCTGTTTCATACCCTTCGCTAAATGAAGTGATAAATCCATGAGCCTGGGCATTTTGGGCAGCCTGGTAAACCTCATCGTCATCTGCAGCCTGGTCGCCCCACTTCAGATTCTCCATAATACTGCCGGAAAACAGGACATTTTTCTGGAGAACGATCCCAACTCCATTGCGGAGATTATGCAAAGCATAATCCTTCACATTCACATCATCCACCAGGACTTCACCCCGATCCACATCATACAATCTGGGAATCAGCTGCACCAAACTGGATTTTCCGGAACCGGTGGAACCGATGATCCCGACAGTCTCTCCCGGCTCGATCACAACATTAATATCCTCCAGGACCCACTTTTCATTGTTCTTATAATACTTAAAATAAACATGTTTGAATTCAATTTTTCCCCGTTGGACTGTGGCTTCTTTTTTCAATGCGTTATCATCCGTCAGGTCAATAACGGTACACATGACTTCATCGATCCGCTTGTACGAGGCAAGAGCTCTGGAGCCGCTCAAGATAACCATAGAGACCATCATCAACGAGATGAGAATCTGCCCTACATAATTGACGAAAGCCGTCAGCACCCCGGTGGTCATGCCGCCTACGATAACCTGTTTTCCGCCGAACCATACTACAGCCAAAATGGTAACATTCATCGCCAACGTCACCACAGGCATCGTCAAGATGACCACCTTCATGGCATTGACAGTGCTTTCTTTCAGCTCCCGATTGGCATCGGAAAACTTCTCCTCTTCAAAACTCTCCCGGACAAAGGATTTGACCACCCGGATATTGATTAAATTCTCCTGAGTAACGGTATTCAGAGCGTCCAGCTTTTTCTGCATGGCCCGAAAACGGGGGAAAGCAATTTTTAAAATGAAAAAAATAGCCAATGCCAATAAAGGAATGACGCAGAAGATGACCATGGCCAGTTTCAAATTTAAGATAAAGGCCATAATCAGCGCTCCAATCAGCATCCCAGGCGCTCTTAAAGCCAATCGCATCATCATCTGGATCATATTTTGGACCTGCGTGATATCATTGGTTAACCGGGTAATCAACGAACCGGTACTATAGCGATCAATATTCGTGAAGGAAAACCTCTGAATCTTCTTAAACAGATCTTTCCGCAAGTCATTGGCAAATCCCGTGGAAGCCTTTACGGCAAAATAGGCGCCTCCCACGCCTCCTGCCATCATGCACAGCGCGGTAATCATCATCGTGATCCCCATGGTGATAATATAGGAGATACCCCGGCCGCCGGTTACGCCTTGATCAATGATTTGGCTTAATAAGAGAGGCATCACCACTTCACCGACAACCTCGATAATCATCATAATCGGCCCGATGATAAATGCCGGCAGATAGGGTTTCACATATTTCCAATAACGGTTCATTTCACGGTATCCTTTCGGACTTTAATTTCATCTTCCATCTTGCCGAGGTTAGCATTCAGCTTTTGCAGCAAAATTGAAAGCATGGTTTTCTCCTCTTCCGTAAACCCTTCCAGCACTTTGCCTTCTGTCGTTTCAAAGATCTGTTTGCTTTGTTCGACAACCCGATTCCCTTTCTCCGTGATGGTGATTTGGTTGAACCGGTTATCCGTTTCATCCATGACTCTTTGGATATATCCACCCTTCTCCAGCTTTTTTAGAGATACTGCGATAGTGGCTGGAGATATATCCATGGAACGGGCGATCTCCGCCTGTGAAGCATTGGGCTGATGGGAAATTTCCATCAGCAAACGATGCTGGGCTTGGTAGACTCCGGTTTCATCCAGATAATGCTGCATAAGTTTCCGGTGCTTTTTGGCAAAATCAATAAGTTGACGAATAATTCGCTTATTGGTGACTTTATCGTTATTATGATCCATCTTCGTAAATCTCTCACCATCATTTTGAAAGTTTTTGTTAGTTTGCTAATCGTTAACCTGATAATGATTAGCTAGCTAACTATCTCTAGTATAGCATTTTATATTGACCGGCGTCAATTTTGGATATGCCTCCGTTATTCTCTAACCTATAAAAAAACGGACCCGGAAACAGGTCCTTATGCAGTATTTAAAACTGGAGGCTATTATACGTCGCCATGTTTAAACAGCCATGCCCGCAAATATTGTAAATTTTCCCGGTCCGGATAATCCGTTTGACACTGAATACTTTCCAATTCCCTTAATCTATCGGGGTCTGCCGTAAAATAGATGATTAAATTTCTGATAAAACGCATCGTAGCCGGTGTAATATAATGTTCGATCCCTTCCACTTGTTCTTCAACTCTGGTATTTTCCTTAGACAGATTCAAAAACTCTTTTAATTTTTCATCCCGCCAAACCAAAAAACGGCCATATTTCATGCCTTTCTCCGTCAACGCAATATGTCGATACTTTTCATACTTGATAAACCCTGCTTCATCCAGTTTTTGGATCATCCGGGTCACTGAAGACGGCTTAACATTAATCGCATTGGAAAGATCCACCGGACGTATATACCCTTGTCTGGAGACGATCCGAAAAAACATTTCCAAGTAATCTTCCATACTTTCGGTGAGAATTAATTCTTGAGACATAGGCATCCCCTGTTCCTAAAGTGGCGGTGTATTTCACCGCCACCTTTCATCGTTACACTTTTAGCCTATGCTAAATATGTTTCATTCAGAACTCAGAACAGTCCCAATCCACGAACGATCTGGGCCACCACAAAGCAAACGGCAATGGCGATTCCGGTCGGTATTAATGCGGCCAACACAGTCCATTTGAGACTTTGGGTCTCTTTACGAATGGTCAATAACGTGGTTGCGCAAGGAAAATGGAGGAGTGAAAAGAGCATCATATTGAGGGCTGTCAGCCACGTCCAGCCGTTGTTCACCAACAATTCCCGCAACGCTTCAATGCTATCTAACTCCACCATCGCCCCTTCAGCCAAGTAACTCATGATCAAGATCGGAACCACAATTTCATTGGCAGGTAAACCCAGAAGAAAAGCTAAGACGATAAACCCGTCGAGCCCAATGGCACAACCAAAACCTTGTAACCATCCTGCCAAATGTGCCAAGATACTCAAACCGCCAATCTGAATATTAGCTAATATCCAGGCCACCATACCCGCCGGGGCCGCCACAACCACCGCTCTCATCATAACGAACAGGGTGCGGTCAAACACTGAACGAATGAGCAACGATCCAATCTTTGGAATACGATATGGCGGCAGCTCCAACGTGAAGGTGGAAGGTATCCCTTTCAACAGGGTTTTAGATAATATCCAGGAGACAGCCAACGTCACGGAGACTCCTAAGACGACCACCCCGGCAACCAACGCCGAAGCGGTAAAACTGTTATAGTTACTTACCAAGAGTCCCATGAATATTGCAGCCATTGCAATCATGGTCGGGAACCGGCCATTGCAGGGGACAAAGTTATTCGTTAAGATAGCGATTAACCGCTCCCGGGGAGATTCAATGATCCGGCAGGCAATGACTCCCGCAGCATTACAACCAAATCCCATACACATGGTGAGAATCTGTTTTCCATGGGCCCCCGCCTTTTTGAAGAGTTTATCAAGGTTGAATGCTACCCGGGGCAGATAGCCTAAGTCTTCGAGGAATGTAAACAGCGGAAAGAAGATGGCCATCGGCGGCAACATAACCGAAACGACCCATGCTAAAGCGCGATACATACCTAAAACCAATACCCCATGAAGCCAATCAGGAGCGCCTGCCCACTGAAACAACGCAGTTAACTGGTCCTGCAAACCAAAGAGAAACTCCGCTAACAAAGCCGAAGGAAAGTTAGCCCCGCTGATAGTCAGCCAAAAGACTACACTAAGTAAGGCAAGCATTAGGGGATAACCCCAAATCTTAGACGTCACAACATTGTCGATCATCCGATCCACGTCTTCCGCTTTACCCTTTAATTTTACCGCCTTTTCAGCGATATCCTGAGCCTCGCGATAAATCGTCTGGACGATCCGGTCCCGGACCGTACCCATTTGGCTTCCTTCTGCTTGAGCCAACTGAAGGAGCCGATTAAACTCTGCTTCCAAATGAGCCACAGCACTCTACCTCCTTATAGGTTTCAGACACGGGTTGATCTTTTGGTTCCATTCGTTGCAAATAATTTCGCATTTCTTGAATGATCGTGGTATCCCCGTCTAAAAGGCGAAGCGCCACCCATCTGCTGTTGATCCGGCCTTGAAACAGATTTTCAACTTCAGCTTGAATCTTTTCAATAGCAACCTCAATGTTTTCGCTATAAACCATCGGTTTAGGATGATTGCATCGTTTTCCAAAAACAGTTTGATGAATGGCCTCTCTCAGCTCTTTTAAGCCTGTCTTGTCTCTGGCAGCCGTGGGAATCACGGGAATGCCTAAGATATTTTCCAAAGCAGCGATGTCGATCTCAATTTTCTTCCGTTTGGCTTCATCGATTAAATTGAGGCAGAGAATGGTTTTAGGCGTAATCTCCATGACTTGTAAAACCAAATTTAAATTCCGTTCCAGACATGTCGCGTCCGCTACAACTACTGTTGCATCCGGATCACCAAAGCAGATAAAGTCCCGGGCTACTTGTTCATCGGCGGAATTAGCCAACAAGGAATAAGTTCCTGGTAAATCTACCAAGGTAATGTTTTTATGACGATATAGATAGTTGCCCTTAGCTAATACAACAGTTTTTCCAGGCCAATTGCCGGTGTGTTGATTAAGCCCTGTTAAACCGTTGAATACCGTACTTTTTCCGGTGTTGGGATTGCCAGCTAAAGCAATGATTGCATCAGCTTTCACCGAACTTTGGTTTAAATCTTCTAAAAATGCATAAATCCCTGTAGATTTTGCGGTGAGTCCCATTTTTATCCTCCTTATGTATCCCATCCGGCAGCCGCCAGTTCTGCCTGCCGTTTATCCATTTAATCCAATGAACGTACTGTAATTTGTCGGCTTTCCTCCGAACGTAGTGCAATCACTGCACCACGGATTTTATAAGCGACCGGATCTCCGGCCGGACTTTTTCGAACGGCTTCAACCACTGTCGATGGAACCAACCCCAGATCTAAGAGGCGATTACGCATCGAACCCACCGACCCGACACGGACAACTTCGGCCCTCTTTCCGACGGGAAGCCGGGTTAACTCAAACTCTGCAGCACTCACTAAACCCTTCCCCCCTTTCATGTTCTTCTGTTAGCGGCCACAAAACAAATCCGTTTCAACCAAAAGTTTTGCTCTCAGCTAACGTTAGTTCAATATATGACGAAGGCCCGAAAATGGTCCCTTTGAGAAAACAAAAACTACCGTGTAGGTAGTATTTTCGTTGCTATTCCGGGTTTTTTTACAGGCCTTCGCCATCAGCCCTTCGACGGTCAATTCAGCCACCACTACCACCGAAAACCGAAGTTGAAACAGATATACATTAACAACTAAACCAAGGATTAAAATCTCAACTACCAAAACCAACCGGGCTAGGCCCGATTCACGACCGTAAAAAAAGAAACCCCATGGCTGGGGTTTACGTTAAACTTTAAATTATTGGGTTTTTCCTTTTCCTCTTTTTACTCCATTCGCCTCATTGCTTTTAGAACCATTTTTTCCCGCATCAGAACGTATGACTTCTCTCAACTGTTGGAAAGGTTTCGGCAAGGATATGGTGACGCTCCTAATTTTCTTCCATGGCCCGCGGTAACTGTCGCCTTCAAAGATTTCAGCTTTCCAATGCTTCGAATCGTCTCCAACCATCTTCCAAAATACCGCTTCGTTAGTATATCCTATGGTCCCTCTAAAAAATATATTGTCTTTCGAATAACCCGGAGGCAGTATTCCGATGGTTTGAACAATTTCATCGCCAACAATGGAATTATTATGATCCATAAACAAAACCCGAAAATGTTTATTTATATTATTGGGCGACAGATTTTTCACTTTGAACCGGATTTCAGGCAACCACAAGATATCGTCCTCAGTTTTACCTCTCGGGACCTTCGTCCAGGTTGTCATAAGGTTTTGTAAATCATAAATCTTAGCTTCTTTTTCTTCTTTTGTTTCCGGTGTCCTTTCAACCGGAGTTTCTCCCATATTATCCGGTTGAGTTTGTGCTGTTATAACGGATTTCACTTCGGCAGCAATCTCCATTACCTGACTTGGTGCCATTACTGCTACGGCCAGAAAAACAACCACAAGTGCGCAAAAAACCCCCGTAACAATGGCTATTACCGTTTTCATATCCGAGCCCCCATATTAATAGTCAATACGGTTATCGGCAAAAACCAAGGCAAATAAAAGTTAAAAATTTCCGTCCGCCGTGTACAGAGATGAATTGGTAATTTTGAAATGTAAATAACGCCTTCTGTCGTCCAAAACCACTGGTGTTCATTTAAATAATAGGCCAATCTGAAAATCATAATCCGCAACTGCCAAAATCAACCGATTTAAAGCCCGCTTTGCGAGGGAAGTAAAAAAACTCCCCTGATTTAAAAGAGATATCAAAAATTAAACCCTCTACTTCATCCAAGCAGAGGATCTTTATGTTTTCTAGTTAACAATCTTTCTTATATTCCAGTATATCCTCAAGGGCACAGTCAAGATAATCACATATCTTTTCTAAAACTTCATAATCAACCCGCCGGGTTTTATCATAATACAAATTTCGTACTGTATCTCTTGCCAAACCGGTACCGCGAACAACATCAGCCATTTTAAGTCTTTTTGCACCAAGAATGGTTGACAATTTACTATGAATGCCCATTTACCGACACCTTTACCTTAACATTGATAAATGTATTGACAAAATTTCCATTTATTTGTATTATGTATATACGAACCTACATTGTGTATGCTTATATAGTCGAATTAACTATATTTATATCCAATTAAATACCACCTAAACAATCCTGGTTTTCGTGCTATTTGATTGGATACCGGACGAAAGCGCCAAATACCCCGAACCACTAATCGCGTCTCCTTCCAAATCCGGATGAGTGGTGAGGTCTAGCGTGCGTTTTCGTCCTCCTAAATTCAGGAATATTATACCATATTCCATTCACAATGCAAAATGGGGCATTTTTCAAAAAATCAATAAAAATTTGATAAATAAGAGAAGAACGCCATGACCATAAAACAACAGCATCATCAACAACTTCAAATGGCCAAACTGGAAACCAAAATTACCGATGCCCGAAAAAACCTTCACTCTCTTTGGGAATCAAAAGGCTATACCGACGACGAAGTGCTGGATGCCAGTATTAAACTGGATCAATTACTCAATCAATATCAGCGGTTATTTTCAAAAAAGTAACCATGGACTTTTCTTTGGAA
>JAKOTQ010000061.1 GCA_029776205.1 Bacillota bacterium
GTCATTTCCCAAAGGATAGCCGGCAATAACTAGCGATGCCTGAGCTCTGGCAACCATCTTGTCACCCGCAAAAGCCACATTGGCCAGTGCTTTGCTGTCGGCTAGCCGTTCTTCCCCGGGCGACAGTTGGCCGAAAGCCTGTTTTCGGAGCGGAGACAATGGTTCCGTATATTCTTTCTCCGGCATTTGGCCGACGTTGGATTTCCATATTTCAAACCTGTCACTCTGTGCATGGGGATTATGGTCCAATTGCTGATATTGTTTTTCCCAATAATCAAGTTTAGGTTCTAGTGCTAAAGCGCGAGAAAGGTTTCTATCAAAACTCACTTTGACACCTCTCTATAGAATAAATATTGGTATATTATTCCATTTATGGAAGTTTCGATGTTTTTCGTTGTTTTCCTTTTTGCTTGATACATTTTCCTTCAACAGACAAAAAAAGAAGGTTATCATCAACGTAAACTGTTGCGATAACCCTGATATACACATTGTTACAACCCTTATTAAAGTGTCGAATTAATTACTACTCTATCAATCAAAACCGGAATCCAACATGATCACTATCTTCTATCATTCCATTTCCACCATCGTCCCCTTGGTAGGAGAATATTTCAAGTTAATCACATGTTCCACCTTATCATCGAAGGTTTCATCGTGAGAAACCACAAATAACTGATCAAACCGGCATTCTTTGTAAACGGCAGCGATGGCATCGGCCAGCATTCTTCGGCTTTCTAAGTCCAATCCATACGTAGGCTCATCAAAGGCACAGATACCGACCTTAGAGAACTCTTTCACCAAGGCCAACTGCATGGCAATGGCCGCTTTCATCTGCTGTCCTCCGGAAAGCTGGGTAAAACGCCGTTCCCCGCTGGCATTGCGAATGGTTAGTTTATAATCGCTGGCATCCCACTCAAATTGGGCCGGTTCCGGACTCATACTGTTATATATGGCCTGGGCCCGGTTTCCGATGCGTTTGGCCAGTCCGGCGGCAACCAACCCTTGGGCATTTTTAAGTACGGTCCGCGCTTTCTCCAGCAACATACTTTGAGCATTCATCCGGTCCAATTCTTCCCTAGCCTGACGGCACTGTCGTTCTAACGCTGTCAACTGCTGCATCCGCTCTCGCTGCTGGTTTAACTCGTTTTCAGCCCGTTCCACCTCTGCCCGGACTTGCCCCTGCCGTTCCAAAACCTGCTTAAACTGTTCATTATCATTCTGATAGGCCCTTTCATCAAAGCCTTTCCGGGCTTCTTCCCATTCCGCCGCTGCCAAGGAAAGATTCCTTTCAGCCTGATTGACAGAATTTTCAGCTCGCTCCAACTGTTTCTGCCGCTCGTTTTGTTTTTCGGCGATCGGCTGGTATTGAAGATATAACTGATAATCCGCCTCATGTTCATCCTTATGTGCCTGCAATGTTTTCATCTGGCCCTCGATATCCGGGAAAGCGGCTAATGCCTGACGGACTTCAACTAACTTTCGATTCAACCCGGCTAGTGTTTGTTCCAATTCGGCAATCCGCCCGTTTTCTTCATCAACCCGTTTCTGTAAACGAAGAATATCGTCCCCCAACTGTTTCAATGCATTCTTTTCCTGGGAAATCCAGGCTTTCCCTTGTTCTTGCCGGGCCACATCTTCCTGATACTTCTGTCCCAGCTTCTGATATTCCCGTACCCATAAATCGAGATTGGCCTGGAGCATTTCAGCCAAACGCTCGAACTCACTCTGTAATCTCTGCCAATCTTCATTCCCGCTGACAGCATCGGCTGATGTTGAGATTTCCGGCAAGTCAAAGCCCGGCCACATCCGCTCCAGCTCTTCAACAGCCTGACGGGCACCTTTATTTTCAAGGTTTTGATAACACTGACGCAGAGCATCTTTTCCCCGTTCGATCCCATGCCGGATCTGATCCAAACGGGTTTGATCCGCACGAGCCGCCTCCAAAAGAGCCTTGGTTTCATTGACCGCGGCAGCCGCCGCTTCATACCGGGCCTGCAGTGTCGCCCGTTGTTTCGCCAATACATCCAATTGTGTCCGAATCCGTTCAGGGTTAAATTGATGACAACGCTCTCCCAAAAGCGGACAAACCCCATCCCGGATACTCTCCAACTGCTTGGCTAATTGCTTCTCTTCCTGATCCGCCCGGACCAAAGCTTCTTTCGCTTCGGATTCAGCCTTAAGTGCCTCCTGATAACGGTCTTCGGCAATCCCGGCTGCATCCGGGTTGAAGCCCGCAGCTTCTTTTGTTAACTCCATCATCGCCGCCAATTCGCTTTCAAAGCGCTTTTGTTGCTCATTCAGGAGAAACCGCCATTCTTTCACACAATCAAGCATTTCTCCAACCGCTTGATACTGTTTTGCCAGGGCTTCAACTTCAGCAACCAATGTCTGATACACGGCCATACGTTTTTGGACTTCAACCCGCCGCCGGCTCCCCTCGCTCTGCTTGGATTCAATATCTTGATGCAGCGTTTTCACAGACTCCTGACGTTGGGATTTTTCGGCACGAAGCCGCTCTATTTGAACATGTAAAGCGCTTTCATCCTTTTGCAACCGGTCTCTTTGAAGCCGCTGGGTTTCCAATGCTTTCAATGACTGTTCGGCACCTTGATACGCTTGAAAACCGGGAAGGGCCGATAGAGTGATTTGAACAGCCTGTTCCGCTTCTGCCATCTCTTTTTCTGCATTGTCCCGAAGGATTTGAGCATGTTTTAAGGCACCCTGAGCTTCAATATGTTTTTGTTCTGCAACAGTCCGCCGTTGTCTCGCCTTTTCATGGGCGTCCAACTTCAATCGATACTGTTCCACGACGGCCGTTATGTTTTCCAATTCCGTCTTGACTTGAGCCAGGTTTTTTTCACAGAAGGCCATCTGTTCCGGAGCATCTTGCAATTGCGTCATCCCGCCTTGATACTCACTGATGGTCTTTTCAATTTCAATCTGGCGTTTTTGCACCAATTTCAAAGGTTCTAGTAAATTCTCAAAGCAAGTCCGAAAGATATCCACATCCAGTAGCGGATCAAAATGAGCTTTAGCTTCCGATGGCCTGCAATCAAAATATGCCGTAAACCGGCCTTGCTTCACCCCGATCAATGAATGAAAGAATTCGTCCAACCGCTCCGGTCCAGAAACGCCAAAAAGCCGGGCCAACATCCGTTTCACCTCATCGTTGCCTTCTGCTTCGGTGTAACCGTCATCTTCCCGAACCACCTTCCAGCGGCGTTCCATCTTACCCGCATCCCGTTCGACCCGGTAGAGTCCGTCCGGTGTTTCCAGCCAGACATCGATAGACCCGGTTCGGGCGCCTTCCCGTACCAAATAGGTTCCCACTTGAATCCGGTTATCGCCACGAATGGGTTCTGCATCGAACAAAGCATAACCCAAAGCTTCAATAATGCTGCTCTTGCCAGCCCCATTTTTCCCGCCAATCCGGTTTAGCCCCCGGTCAAATTGAATGAGCACGCCGTTACCGTCCGGCCCTTCTCCAAAGGACTTAATATTTTTCAGCCGAATTTGCTTAATGATCATCCCTTTCACCTCCGGCCGCCACTTCTACAATGCTCTGTTCCCGCTCCCGTTCTTCTGTGAGTTTCCGAGCCAAATGATCAGTCACGGGATGACGGTTGATCCGATCCAATATCTCTTCCGCACTGGCCTCCTGACGCACATCTTCTTTCAAATCCATCAGTAACTGCACCAATTTCGGCACCGCTTCGTCATCCAAACCGGGCAGCGATATATCATGCAACAATTCCGTAAAGGCCTGCCTTTCAATATTCTCTCTGGATAAAAGCAAATCTTCCGCTTCCTCAGCCAATTCTGCGACCAACGGTTGGTTCAACTGAGTCAAAACAATATCAGCAGCAATGACTGGCACCTGTTCTTCCAAAAAAGCGGCTAATTCCGCTGGATCCAAACCAGCCCGGGCCAAATTAAGGGAACCTGTTAAATAAACCCGCAACACCGTTTCAGGCGCTACATTTAATGTTCGAATATACTCCAACAGTTCCCGGTGAATTTTATCAGCCAAATTCCGGCCTGACAATGAAGTACAATCAAAATCCACATTAACTACAGGCCGACGGGGTACCGGCAAAATTTCTGCAGTAAATACAGGTTCGGAACCGCTCAAATCAACAATGATCTCAGCCATTCCTCTGGCTACCGGATTTTTATAATTCCCGGCTTCTTCCAACCGGATATTTTCAGCGGTTCCGGGATTAACCGCCCAGCCATGATGCAACGGTTTATGAATATGCCCAAGGGCGATGAAATCGACCACATTTCGGATAAAATCCAATGACTCTTGATCATAACCGCCGGTTTCGCGGACAATATACTCCGGCCCGGCATGTAACAACATAAGCGTCGGAGGATGAGCCTGTCCTTCGTCCAGCCTCTCCAAGACATCAGCAATGGCTTTCATACGCCGAGCCGTCCCGGCTCCCAGATAGCCTGCACCAACAATTCGAATCCCTTGATAATCCATATAAGAACCCCGCCTGGTTTCCGGATCCCACGGGGTAATCTCCGGCCCGTCCGCAGTAAAAGGAATGGTTAACAGATGCAAGTATCCTTGATCATTCAAATACCGGACCCAAGTAGGCATGGCCGATGACAATGACGGCCGATCATGATTCCCTTCAATGGCAAATACGGGAATTCCCGCTTCCTTCAACGGCGCCAGACACTCCACAACCATCTGCAGATGAGGCGGCTGAATCGACGGCGAATCGAACAAATCTCCGGCAATCAATAAACCATCGGCCTTATACTCAATCGTATATCGAACTATGTAAGAAAACGCCTTGGCCAAATCACTCTCCGGCAATTTTCCTTCCAAGCGTTGCCGGCCGATATGAAGATCGGAACAATGGATGAATTTTCGTAGCATTATATACCTCAAAATGTTCAATTTTTTCATTATTGATGGGTTCACAGCGAAAATTTAACGAGTGTTAGGAGTCAGGAGACAGGAGATAGTTTCAAGCCTTAGATTCTAAATCAAATAACGCGTGCATAGATCTTATAAAGGAACTGTTGCCTGTTTTAAACTACTGGCTCCTTATGAACTCTCCTTTACCAAGCACCCATTACCAGGAAACAGTACCCTTCATCTTAAAAATCATGTATTTTTTATATTCTACCTTCTAACTGCTGTCTCCTATCTACTAACTCCTGTTTCCTGCAACCATTTTACCATACCATCCCCTCCTGTCCAATCGATCGATCATTGGTATAAAATCATCCTCTTTTGACAACCTAACATTAAAAAGGAGGGTATTTCCGATGGCTGATAATCAAAAGAAACCCAATGAAAATGTGAATAGTGCCTTAAATGTGAATAATGACCAATTAGGCGAAAATGCTTCCATGGAATTTGCTCAGGAATACGATAATAAAAAAGGCTCCCAAAAGAATCAAAGTAAATCTAAGTGAAATAAAAAAGACGTGATTGCTCACGTCTTTTTTGATACCCTTTTAAATGCGTTAAATCTTCCCGGCACCCGCACCGGCTGTTACGATACCCGGAACACTATCGACCGGATCCAACGTATAGGTATAATTCCCAAAATCAATGGTACAAGTCGAAGTTTCCGGTTTATCCGTTTCAACGTTCACATATCGATTGCCAGATACCTGCCACTGGCCACTGGGGTTATTGCTGGTATCATGCCAATACCCGATGGCCTTTTTCACATTTTCGAAATAATTGTTTTCAATTCGGATTCTCGAACCGGTCCGGCAGTTGATCGCATCAGAAAGAATATCTTTGTAATAGTTGTTGTAAATATGGGCATGGCCGCCCCAGTAAAGCGGCAACCGGGAATTACAATCATGGAAGTAATTATGGTGAATAATCATCTTCCGGTCCGGCAAAGCATCGGCATTATCATTGCTGCCGACCAGGATCGTTTTATAGCTGTTATAAATATGGTTCCAGGATACAATGATATATTCTGCGTTATTTTTGGCGCTGATCAGTTCATCGTACTTGTCTTTCAATTCTTCGGACGGATTCGCCACAATCGGCTCATTGAATAAAGTACAATGGTCAACCATGGTGTATCTGGCATTATTGATTTCAATAGCGTCTCTTCCCAATACTTTGGTAATTGTCAGATTTTGAATAATCGTATTGGTACCCGTAATCTTAAAGCCAAGCCCGTCGAACACCCCGGCGGACCCAACACCAACAATGGTCAGATTAGATACGCTGCTCCCGAGATCAATATAGCGTAACGTTGATCCGCTTACCGCTTTCCAATCATCATAGGTAATGGTCCCGTTCACCCGAATGATGGAAGGCATTGGGGTGACTTTTTTCACTTCAGTTAAGGCCGCATACAATTCTGTCGCATTAGTAACAGTATAAATGTTTTCAGCTGCAGCCCCGGTTCCTCCGGTGATTCGCGATGCCATGTCGGCAAAGCCATCAACTCTCGTTATCATAAACAGGTAAATACCTTTTACAGTTACACTTCCCGACCAGGGCAAAGTAATTTCGATATAGGCATTGTCCGCACTTTTATTGACGGTAGTATCGAGAATTGTATCCGACAGTACTGTTTCCTTGGGAACGTTTTTGGCAGTACCGATTTCCCCGGAAGCATTTTTAATTTTGACATAAAAACCATTACTGGTTTTACTTAAATCCACATCCCCATAAACATGAATACAAATCGATTGCCCGCAGTCAGATCAAGCATCCCTTGCAGCTTTGACTTATTATAAGCGATCCGGATATACCGGTTTCTGGCATCACCCTTCGGTAATTGGGTTACCGGATCGACCACCACGGTACTGGTAAAGGTGATCCCATTGGCTGATTCTGCGACATCAATATCACTATCATAATCCAACATCGTTTTAATCTGCTCGACAGTCAACTTATAGGCTTTGGCATACTTCTCTTCATTCGTCGCTGCCGACAGATCGGCCGTATGGGTACTCGTAATCACGATTTTGCTTGGATCCTTGGGTGTCCCACCACCACCATTACTACTTTTACCGCCACCGCCGCAACCGGCAATCAAAGCAACGGTCAACAAAAAAACAAGTCCAACACCAAACCAAGACTTTTTCATCCCTTCATCTCCCCTTGCCTCAATTATAGAATAAAACAACCACTACCTATCACTATTTTGTTATATTTTGTCATTTGTGACAAGGGTTGGAATACTAATTATTCTCCATCTACCTTGCGATTTACCGATGAAAACGTTATCATAACTACAAACGCACTTCCTGGATATCCTCAAGCCCATATTGCTTGGTTTCTCCACCTTCAGTCCCAATAACGCAAACGCCATATTGGATTAAATTATGAGGATAAAAACGATGCTCCGTTCCATCGGTCAATATCAAAAAAACTTCTTGTTTATTCATAATGGCCCGAACCAACGCACTTCGGTTTTGCTCAAATCGCCGCAACTGCTGACGGCCCAGTCGTTCATCCCAAAACTCGTAAATACCCCGGATAAGCATAAAGCCAAGTATATTTCCAATCATGAGAGCTATGATCCCCACCTTCAAAGCATGCCAAAGTAATAAATTGACTCCGACCAAAAGGATGCCGATGCCCGTCCAAGAAACCCAACGTTTCATCGGCCCCCTTTCCAAGCAAAAAAGATAAGCAACAACTCCAAAAGCCATGATCCACTTAAGCATAATATCCATATTTGACATATCAAACCCTCCAGCGGACCGTTAACCTCAAAGCATCATTGAACAATGATTTAGCCGGGAATAATCATCCGTCAATTGCTTACACTACTACCAAAACCTTCAAGGAGATTTTTGTATGGAACAAAGGAAAAACAAGGATAAAACCTCCCCGTCCATTCACGGGGCATACTCCAAAGAAAATATCGCCACAGAAATTAATCTCGATCCACCCGAAGTGAACGAATTTTTGCTTCAGACCATTCCGGAAACGACCGAAAGCGAGATCAGCGTATTAAAATTGGAACCAAATGACGGTGAGCACAACCCGCATCCCGTAACTCCCGATCATCCTCCGAAAAATCATTCATAGACACTTGCCTGAATTTCCTGATCATTGCAAATGAATATGTTTCAAAAATCTTATCACTGCTAATCATCGATATGATAAAAAACGGTTTTAGCTGATAGCTAAAACCGTTTTTACCATTTAAACTTTCAACTATGCCGGAGGCCATTTAATATAGCCTCCCAGAAAATTAGATATTTTCGATCACCAGATCATCAATAACAACAATAGCTTCGGATTCAGTCCGAATTTGGATGAAGGAATTGGCGGTACCAACTGCTCCTTGGATTTCAACGGTGCTACCAGCTTTAATGGCGCTCAATTCGGTGCTGTAAAGTCTGGAAGCGCCACCATGCGGTGAATTGGCCATTCCAGTGGTGTTGTTATCAACATAAACCTGAAGTTTCTTTCCAGGATTTCCTTTCACTTCAAGCACTTTGAAGGAAATCTTATAAGGTTTGCTTAAATCCAAGGTTCCTCCAGGAGTAGAACCAGCAGTGGTCGGAGTAACGTCCAAAGCACCGATGGTAAACCGGCTGCCTTCCAACGTTAAGGTTCCGTTTGCGACAACAGGGCTACCGGCGGTAACCAGATACAACGGTTTGGAAGCATCCGTTGGCAAGGATTTGTAAGCAGCACTGAAGAAAGTCTCCGTATCTTTTGCGCTGAAATCTTCACTTAAGATCACAGCATTTGCATTAGCAACCATAAAGCTGCCCACAAATAAAGATACTAACATTGCCCCAACCAATAAACCAAACTTTTTCTTCATACATGTTCCTCCTTTGGTATTTCTTAGTTTTAATCATAGTCAAAAGTTAATGGTTTGTCAATCTGCCACTCGGTGAAAGTCAAAAAAAATACTGCTAAATTGAGTTTAGACGTATCAATAACAACCAAAAAACGCACCATTTTCCCAGGTTTACCTTACCCTATGACAGTATGATATTCTTTGATTTGTCCGTACCATAACCGGTCAATGGCATAACTTTTTCAATGACTAATAATCCAGATTATCCCTAAAGCTTGGGGCTTGGATATCTTCTGTTAAAAATGGTTTCGCCGGTTCATAGTAAGTATAACGCGCTGGTACATCCACCAATTCCTTTTCCGGGTATCTTAAGGCTGTCAGCTTGCCTCCAAAAACACATCCTGTATCAATATCGATGGTATTATTTAACCACTCCGCCTTGGCAACCGGCGTATGCCCGAAGACCACCATCGCTTTTCCCCGATATTCCGAAGCCCAGTCATAACGTACAGGCAAACCAAATTCATCGATTTCACTGGTGGTTTCTCCAAATAAGGCAAACTCCCGAACTGTTTTCGACTCCCGGCCCTGGTATTCTTCTTTCATTCCGGCATGGGCTACCACCAGTTTTCCATCGTCAAAAAGATAATGACTGGGGAGACCACCCAGAAACTCCTTAACATCCTCCGAAAATTCAGCCGGTTCTTCAGCCAACTGCTCTAGCGTTTCAGCAAGCCCATGCTTAATCTGAACGTTACGGCCCGAAAGTTTACGGACTAATTTCATATCATGGTTTCCCGGTACGCAATAGGCAATGCCTGTTTGTACCATGCTCATGGCAATCTTTAAAACCAATACAACCTTAGGGCCTCGGTCAACTAAATCACCCAAGAAAATCACTTTCCGTCCTTCAGGATGAGTCACGGTAAACCCGTATTCACCGGAACCCTCGATAATTATATATCCCAGCTTTTCAAGTAAGATTTTCAGCTCATCGAAACATCCGTGGATATCTCCGATAATATCAAAGGGACCATGGTCCGATTTTTGGACGATTAAAGCCGATTCAGGAATGATCGTCTTCATAACTTGGAATACCTCCAAATCTCCTTTCATCCATGTCACATATCTATAATCTCCAGGCCAGAAAATAAAAAAACCTGCAACATTCTGCAGGTTTACTCTCCAACTATGTACTTAAGTTACTATCACAATGATGAAATCAGAGATAATTGTCGATATTGATGGTGGAGGCGGGGGGAGTCGAACCCCCGTCCGAAAAGGCATTAACCGAAGCATCTCCGGGTGCAGACTGCAATTTGAACTTCGCCTTCGGCTCGTCTACAGACGAACTAGCCGTCGGCTATCTCGATGATCTTAGCGCCAGTCTCCGAGAATTGACTGGCGAGCGCCCCGGTTTATTTGACGCCCGCCCCGACCTCCCGGGTTAAGTTCGGTTTGGACGGCCGCTTATATTAAGCAGCTAAAGCGTAATTGTTATTGGCACTTATTGTGCTTGCTGCAGTTTAACGAGGCCACAGCACCTCGACCCGCTTCTCCGATTAACACACTCCCCGTCGAAACCGGTCGCCCCCGATTTGTTAAGGTAGTGTCGTTCAAGGATGAGGCATGAAGCTTGAATTCTCCCGTCAGCCATCTCCTCATCAATTTTATTATATGCGATCTTTCAATTTAATTAAATAGCAAGTTCTAGGCAATTAGTTTTTTCAAGATCCCGCGTGGTTTTCCTTTTGCTTGATAAACCGTTGTGGAAGATCTAGATCCGGCGCCTTCACAGCAGCGCACCAGATGACTCTTGCCGAAATGAACGAGCCAACTTCTTCGAATCAACTTGCGGCGTCAGAGGCAAGTCATGCAGGGAACGACCAAGCGAGAGACGGAACCGTACTAAAGTACGGTGAGTATCGCAGCGCGAAAGTGACGAGCAAAAAGCAGCTTATCACGCCGCACTCGCGAATTTCGGCAAAAAAAGAACAGCACTTGCAGAACAATAACTTAACATCCACGTGCCCTGTCACGCATTGCGCGGTCGATCTCGCGGGCGGCATCACGTTTCGCAATATCCTCCCGCTTATCATACAACTTCTTCCCCTTGGCCAACGCCAATGTCACCTTAACCCGGCCCCGCTCATTAAAATACATCTCCAACGGCACCAAGGTCAATCCTTGTTCCCGCACTTTGCTGAAAAGCCGGAGAATTTCCCCTTTATGCATCAACAGTTTCCGGGTCCGTAAAGGATCATGGTTGAAACGGTTACCGTAATCATAAGGGCTGATATGGCAGTTTTCCAGTAATACCTCATTGTTCCGGATAATTGCAAAACTATCCTGAAGATTGCCTTTCCCGTTGCGAAGCGATTTCACTTCGGTTCCGGTGAGGACGATCCCCGCTTCAAAGGTTTCCTCAATAAAATATTCGTGCCTTGCCCGGCGATTGATTGTGATTGATTTCCGTTCAGCCATGAAGATCCCTTCACTTTCATTTGTGCTTTCCTATTATAGCATGATAGATTTATTTGTCAACCGTACTAAATGTTATTACCGGTTTTCACCCTTTAGTCATAAAAAAAACAGGCTCCCTAAGGAACCTGTTGTTATTCTTTCTAGGTTAATCCGTTGGTGATGCTTAATTCTTTACCAGTTCGTAAGCATCTCTAGCGATCAACAACTCTTCGTTGGTGGGGATGACCGCAACCGTCACTTTCGAACGGGACTTTGTGATCACAGCTTCTTTTCCATGAAGCCCTTCATTTTTCTTTTCGTCCAATTCGACACCCATATGAGCCAGTCTCGAACAGACATCGGCACGGACCATCCAGTCGTTTTCACCGATTCCGGCGGTAAAGACGATGGCATCCAAGCCGCCTAATTCGGCATAATAAGAACCGACATATTTGACAATCCGCTGAATAAACACATTATAAACATCGATAGCCCGTTCATCGCCTTCAAGCCGTGCTTTTTGAATATCGCGCAAATCGCTGAAACCGGCCATACCCAAGAATCCGCTCTTTTTATTCAGTAAATTGTCAATCTCCGTCGGATTTAAGTTCAATTTATTTTGCAAATAGGCCACAATTGCCGGGTCAATATCTCCACACCGGGTTCCCATAACCATTCCTTCGAGAGGGGTGAAACCCATGGATGTATCGATACATTTACCGTCTTTAATAGCAGCTGCACTGCTACCATTACCCAAGTGCAATGTGATTAATTTAAATTTGGAAGGGTTTTTGCCCAGGAACTTTGCGGCTTGTTGAGAGACATACCGATGGGAGGTTCCATGGAAACCATACCGACGAATCCGGTATTTTTCATAATATACGTAGGGTAATGCATAAAGGTATGAACTGCGAGGCATTGTCTGATGAAATGCCGTATCGAATACTGCAATTTGCGGAGTATTCGGCATTAATTCCCGACATGCCCTGATCCCCATAATATTGGCAGGCATATGCAACGGACCAAGTTCACGTAAACTTTCAATCTGTTCCATATCCTTTTCAGTGATTACAATCGCAGAAGAGTAAATCTCACCGCCATGCAACACCCGGTGGCCGACAGCTTTAATTTCATCCAAAGAAGCAATGCTGCCGGTTTGAGGATCCGTTAATAAGTCAAAGACAGCTTTCAATGCTTCGCTGTGATTGGAAATTTTAGTTTCAATCTTCAGCTTCTCTTCATTTAACTTTTGGTGCCCGATGACTGAGTTGCCGGTGCCGACTCCGATCCGTTCCACCACACCCGAGGCGAGCACAGTCTCGGTTTGCATTTGATACAATTTGTACTTCAGGGAAGAACTGCCGCTGTTAAGAACGAGTATTAACAAAAGAAAGGCCTCCCAACAATCATGTAGTTTTTAGTAAATCACGAATATTATTATAGATCATACAAATACCAGAAGCAATTGAATTTATACATCCTTAATATTACGAATTTGTTGCAATTTTTTAATTTATCGTTTTTTAGTAAGACATATTGCTGGCAACAATATAAAAGCCGGTTGTATAACCGGCTTCTAATTATTAATTAGTCCACTTTCGTATTGATCTTAAAGACTTCACATTGATGACAAAATTCCCGTTTTTCATTGGCGCTTCCCATCGGCGCTCCGTCAGGATTCAGTGTATTTGGGATCAACCAGCATTTTTCCTCTTTACTTTGATATGCCGGACAGTTCACCTGATTACAATCGAGAACCCGCCAACACCGTTGGAAATCCCGTTTAACTTTAAAACGCCCAACCAATGCGGTTAACTGACCAGCCATTTCCACCAATTGGGCTGAAGATACAGCCAAATTTTCCATATTCACCCGCTGTTCTTGGGTTGATGCAGCCACTTGATTGGCGCCGTCCACATTTTGTTGGGCAATGGCTGCAACCTGTTTCATGGTAGAACTCATTTCTTTACTGCTGGCAGCCTGCTCTTCCGAAGCTGCGGCAATTTCATGAATGGCGTGCACCGTCTGGTTTACAGCTTCCGTAATCTGGCTAAAGGTTTCTTTGGCTGCGATGGCTAATTCCGTTCCTTCATCAACCACTTGCGTTCCAATGGCCATCGCTTCAACCGCTGATTGGGTCTCCGTTTGAATCTCACTGATCATGGCAACGATTTGAGACGCCGAATTAGTGGACTGCTCAGCCAACACCCGGATTTCATCAGCAACCACAGAAAACCCCCGACCATGTTCACCGGCTCTGGCAGCCTCAATCGCAGCATTGAGGGCCAACAAGTTGGTTTGACGGGAAATTCCCCGCATCACATCGACGATCTTTCCGATCTCCACCGAACTGGCACCTAAACGCCGGACGACTTCCGCGGAGCTGTCCACGGTTTCTTTGACTTTCATAATTTTATCATGAACATTTTGAACGATTTCTTCGCCCTTCTTGGCACGTTCTGCAGCATGATTGGAAAATTCAGCCGCTTTTTGGGCTTCAGCAGCAACCTGTTGAGCATTTTCCGACATTTGCCCGGTAGCCAACACTGAAATTTGAACATTTTCATGTTGTTCTTCAGTCGCCTTGGTGATCTGCTCAATGGTCCCGGAAATCTTTTGCGTTGCAATATTGGCGCTTTCGGCCATTGAACTCATTTCAGTAGCAGCTAAAGCCACTTGTTCAGCTGCATTCAAATTTTCCTGCAATACAGTCCGAAGGTTTTTCAACATCTTATTAAACATTTCAGCTAAGAACTTAAACTCATCATTGCTATTGATCTCCAGTTCGCCGCTGAGATCATTTTCGGCAATTTGTTTAGAGAGGATAGCGATTTGCCGTAACGGTGAAATAACCCAACGTTCCAACAGCAAACTACCCATACCTAAAGCTACTATCAAACAAACCAGCGTCATGATAACTCTCAATACTTGATTTTCCTCAGGAACCAATCCCAACACTAAAGTCCTAATCGCAAAAATAATGATAATACTAACGAGAAACTTCGTTTTAATGCTGGAAAAAAATTTCAACATCATTCCCTCCCTGTTTTATACGAAACGGTTGCAATCTGCAAGCCTCTCCGACGCTGAATATTTTATGTTTCGACAAAATTAGTAGATTTCCTCCAGATCTCTATAACTTATATCGTCAATTTCACACAAAAAAAAGGGCCTTTAGCCCTAAAAAACCCGGTCATATACTTCGACCAAAATCAAGAGTAAACCGAAAACTATCGCTAACCACATGGTGGCTTTATCCAATAGTTTTTCTAAGCCTTTATTTTTTGCAAAAAACAGCTGGCCACCGGAACCAATAGCTCCCAAACCCTCTCCCTTACTGGGTTGCAATACAATAATAGCAATCAATGCTACGGCGGCGATCATCAATAAAACTTGCAAAAATATCTTCAAAAAGAAACACCCCCAACCCAAATTCACTTCAATATTTTAGCACATCAAAGGGGAATCTACAAGCAAAATTCTAATATTTGCCTCGCTTACATTCGAAAAAAGATATAATTTTTGAGGGTCACAGTACACAGTTCACGGTTCACAGTACACAGTTCACGGTTCACAGTACACAGTACACAGTTCACAGCGTAAAAAAGGGGATCAAGACTACTCTCAATCCCCTCTTCATACGAATACCCAGTATCCTGTACCCGTTTGATATTACAGGCTCAGGTTGTAGAAAGCTTTTTTACCCGGATAGATAGCTTGATCCATTAACATGTCTTCGATCCGGAGCAATTGATTGTACTTGGCAACCCGATCAGTCCGGGACGGAGCACCGGTCTTGATCTGTCCGGCATTAGTAGCTACGGCAATATCAGCGATGGTAACATCTTCGGTCTCACCGGAACGATGCGAAATAATCGCAGTATAACCAGCCCGTTTAGCCATTTCGATCGCATCCAGAGTTTCGGTTAAGGTACCGATCTGGTTCACCTTAATGAGAATCGCGTTGGCAACACCAAGTTTGATGCCTTTTTCCAAACGTTCGGTATTAGTTACGAACAAGTCGTCACCAACCAATTGAACGGTTTTACCCAAACGTTCGGTAAGCATCTTCCAACCGTTCCAGTCTTCTTCGGCCATACCGTCTTCAATGGAGATAATCGGATAATTCTTGACCAGATCCGCCCAGAACTCGACCATCTCTTCAGAGGTCTTCATGATGTCGGACTTCCAGAAGTAATATTTGCCTTCCTCGCCCTTTGCTTTGGCAGCATCCCAAAGTTCGGTAGAAGCCGGATCCATTGCGATCTTGATATCATCGCCCGGTTTGAAACCGGCTTTCTCGATGGCTGCCATAATTACATCCAAAGCTTCCTGATTGCTCTTTAAGTTCGGAGCATAACCGCCTTCATCCCCTACCGACGTGCTGTAACCTTTATCTTTAAGTACTTTTTTCAACGCATGAAAAATCTCTGCACCCCAACGCAAGCATTCGTTGAAGCTTTCGGCACCGACCGGCATGATCATGAATTCCTGGAGATCCACACTGTTATCAGCGTGTTTACCGCCATTTAAGATATTCATCATCGGAACCGGAAGCTCTTTTGCGTTGCAACCGCCTAAATAACGATAGAGCGGTATATTCAAGCTATTTGCTGCAGCCTTCGCAACAGCCAAAGATACACCGAGAATGGCATTGGCACCTAATTTGGATTTATTCGGCGTGCCATCGAGCTCGATCATTAACCGGTCGATAGCAACCTGATCTAAAGCGTCTAAACCGACAATTTCAGAAGCAATTTCATCATTTACATTATCAACGGCTTTTTGAACGCCTTTCCCAAGATAACGCTTTTTGTCATCATCCCGAAGTTCAACCGCTTCAAAAGCACCGGTAGATGCTCCCGAAGGAACCGCAGCCCGGCCAACGCTACCGTCAGCTAATTCCACTTCTACCTCAACCGTAGGATTACCGCGGGAATCTAATATTTCGCGGCCATAAACATCAACAATTGTCGTCATTTGATGATCCTCCCATTTTTGAATATTTAAAACCGAAGATCTTTCCAAATAATTATTACCAAATCCTTACCGAGTCAGTCAATCTTATTTTTAAATGTTCAGATAGATTTAATGCAACGTCCAATTTCTGAGTCCGAGTTCCGGGTTATAGGAGTCAGGAGTTAGGAGACAGGAGATGTTGCGGGTATGGATTCTAAGCAATAGTGCACAGTACACAGTTCACAGTTAAGGCATGAGGTTTGTTGCCTTTTTCCCTTTACACTTGAGATTCTGTCTTCTATCTTCTATATTCTGTCTTTTAAATCTCCTAACTCCTGTCTCCTGTCTACTGACTTCTAATTACCCAGCACCCAACCTGATACTTATCTTTTAATCAGTGAATTCCCGGTCATTTCTCCCGGTTTCTCGATGCCCAACAGATCCAATACGGTCGGGGCCAAATCGGCCAAGCCGCCGTTATTAACAGTATAATCCCCTTCCACACCGGCGATGATCACCGGTACAGGGAAAGTGGTATGGGCCGTATACGGTTCATTGGTCTGATAATCAACCATCAACTCGGCATTTCCATGGTCAGCCGTAATGATTACGGCACCGCCTTTCTCAAGGATAGCGGGAACAACCTTCGAAAGGCAACGGTCGACCGTCTCCACAGCTGCGCGGGCAGCTTCCGAAACTCCGGTATGGCCGACCATATCGCAGTTGGCATAATTCATAATAATGACATCGAATTTATTCGAAGCGATCTGCTCTAAAACGGTTTCCGTCACCGGAATGGCACTCATCTCCGGTTGCAAATCATAGGTTGGTACTTTCGGAGAAGGGATCAAAATCCGTTCTTCGCCCGGGAATGGGGTTTCTTCTCCGCCATTGAAAAAGAAGGTCACATGAGCATACTTCTCAGTTTCAGCAATCCGTAACTGTTTCAAGCCGTGATTGGCTAAGACTTCAGCCAAAATATTTTTCATCCGTTCTTCCGGCGGGAAAAGTAAAGGCGCGTTCAACGTCTCGTCATATTGCGTCATGCAAACAAAATGGGTATTTAAGAAACCGCCACGGCGTTCAAAACCTTTAAAATCCGGATCAACAAAGGTCCGGGTAATCTCTCGGGCCCGGTCCGGCCGGAAATTGAAGAAGATGACCGGATCGCCTGCCTTTATAAGACCTAACGGTTTGCCGTCTTTGGTAATCACCGTCGGCAATACAAACTCATCGGTCACTTGATTAGCATAGGAGTTTTGAATGGCCTGTCCCGCTGAATCTGCACTTTCTCCTTCGCCATAAACCATGGCAGCATAGGCTTTCTCAACCCTCTCCCAGCGGTTATCCCGATCCATCGCATAGTAACGGCCGCTGATCGTCGCAATTTGTCCAATGCCTTTCTCCGCACAGACCTTTTCCAATTCATCCAAGTATTCCGCGGCACTGGCCGGCGGTGTATCGCGTCCGTCCAAAAAAGCATGAATGTAAACTTCTTTTACTCCAAATTCCTTAGCCAACTGCAATAAACCGTAAAGATGCTCCGTGTGGCTATGGACGCCGCCCGGTGAAACCAATCCCATCAAATGCAAGGGACGGTTTTCTTTAACGGTATAATTGATCAAATCGAGAAAAACTTTGTTTTGTTTGAATTCTCCTTCACGCAGGGCTTTCGAAATCTTGACCAGGCTTTGATAAACCACCCGGCCTGCACCGATATTTAAGTGCCCGACTTCAGAGGTACCCATTTGCCCTTCCGGAAGCCCGACAGCCTCTCCGGAACATAGCAGGGTAGCGTGGGGATATTTCTGGAACAGCGAATCTAGAAACGGAGTTGACGCCTGCTTAATGGCATTGTGCTCCGAGCGGGGGTTGTCTCCCCAACCGTCCAAAATGATGAGAGCTACTGGTCTATAACCCATAAAATATTGTCCTCCACTATCACCTATTGATTGTAACGCACGATTTTCACAAAGGACTCCGGATCCAGGCTGGCTCCGCCGACCAGAGCGCCATCGATCTCAGGTTGGTCCATAAACTCTTTAATATTATCCGGTTTCACACTGCCGCCATACTGGATGCGCATCGCTTGAGCCGTTTCATGGCCATACCGAGCTCTGACGGTATCCCGAATCCAACCGATGACCCGGTTGGCATCCGGACCATCAGATGACTTTCCGGTACCAATGGCCCAAATCGGCTCATAAGCAATGACAATCTGCGGAACTAAGGACGGCTCAACGCCTTCCAATGCTTTTTCGGTTTGCATCCGGACCAACGACTCGGTCTGGCCGGATTCCCGTTGTTCCAGCGATTCTCCAACGCAAATAATCGGCTTAATCCCGGCATCCAAAGCAGCTTTTACCTTCTGATTGACGTCAGCATCGGTTTCACCAAAATACTGCCGCCGTTCCGAGTGGCCGATCACACAATAATCGCAGCCAATCTCTTTGAGCATTAACGGGGAGATTTCGCCAGTGTAGGCCCCTTCATTCTTCCAATAAAGGTTCTGCGCTCCAAGGCCGAAACGGGTTCCCTTAATTAGCTGTTTCACAGCAGCAAGGGCTGTAAACGGAGGGCAAAACACTACTTCCACTTCGTCATAGTCGCCCAGTTTCGCCACAACCGCCTTGACCAATTCTTCAGCTTCGGAAACTGTCTTGTACATCTTCCAGTTTCCGGCGATAATCGGTTTACGCATTCACAACCTCCACTTATTAATTTTCAGTAACCGGCCGCAGTTGACAGCCTTTCTTTAGACTCTCCCCTCATGATTCTCCGCTGTCAACTGCATCTCTGCCCGGTCTCTCACAAACTTATTCTTTATCGGTCAATGCCGCTACACCCGGCAGTTCGATCCCTTCCATAAACTCAAGGGAAGCGCCGCCACCGGTGGATACATGGGTCACCTTATCGGCATACCCCAGCTGTTCGACGGCTGCGGCCGAATCGCCTCCGCCAACGATGGTCGTACCTGCGCATTGAGCCATGGCTTCAGCGATGGCTTTGGTACCTACGGCAAACTGAGGTACTTCAAAGACGCCCATCGGTCCGTTCCAAATGACGGTTTTGGCATGTTTAACCACATCGGCAAAGAGCTTGATGGTTTCCGGCCCGATATCTACTCCCTGTAAATCCGCAGGAATGGCATCGGATGATACAGTCTTTGTCAAGGTCGGATTTTTGAAATCATCGGTAACAACCGTGTCAACCGGTAAAAGCAGTTTGACGCCTTTGGCTTCCGCCTTGGCCATCATCTCTTTGGCAAAATCGATCTTTTCAGCATCCAACAACGAACGGCCAATCTCTTTGCCCTGAGCTTTTAAGAACGTATAAGCCATACCGCCGCCAATAATCAATGCATCAACTTTATCCAAAAGATTTCGGATCACACCCAGTTTATCGGAGACCTTCGCTCCACCTAAAATCGCAACAAAGGGACGATCCGGATCGGACAAAGCTTTGCCCATGATATCGATCTCTTTTTGCATTAAGTATCCTGCTACAGCCGGTTTTAAATACGCCGTTACACCGGCTGTTGAAGCATGAGCCCGGTGCGCTGTTCCGAAAGCATCATTAACATAGATATCTGCAAGCTCAGCCAATTTCTTTGAAAATTCGGCATCATTGGCTTCTTCTTCTTTATAGAACCGAACGTTCTCAAGGAGAACTACTCCGCCTTCGGGAAGCGCTGCAATAGCTTGTTTCGGCTCATCACCGATACAATCATTCACTTTCACTACATCTTTCCCTAAAACCTCGGAAAGACGGCGGCCAATGGCATCCAAACGATACTTTTCATTGACTGCCCCCTTAGGACGGCCAAAATGCGATACCAAAATCACTTTAGCTCCCCGTTCCGTTAAGCTCTTAATGGTGGGAACGGCCGCCCGAATCCGGCGATCATCGGTAATATTACCGTTATCATCCACCGGAACGTTAAAGTCGACTCTCACTAAGACGCGTTTACCCTTGACTTCGATGTCATCAATTGATAATTTTCTCATGCGGAACCTCCTCTACTATATTGACTATCGGATTACCCTTGGAATCCTCATCGAACGGCTTAACGGCGATAATCTTTAGCCATCCTTTCGGCTCCGATAGCTATTTAACCCACCTATATCGAATGAATCATCTCCATAATTCCGACGTTTATGCAAAGTGCCGACAGTTGTGGATTCCATGGGACAAACCAAATTATTCTTTCTCTTTAATTAATACATCTCCTGCATTGTTCACAAATTTTTCAGCAAATCGACATATATCCCGCAAACGGTGATTTACTGCCGATTTACTGATCGGCGGTTGATGCAGTTCAGCCAACTCTTTTAAGCTGGCTTCAGGATGTTCAAGGCGGAGTGACGCCGTATATTGCAAGTTTGCAGATAATTGAGACAAAGCATTATGTTCCATCAACTGCTGGATTAATTCAACCTGCTTCCAGGCAGAAGAAAGGGTTTTTTCCAGATTGGCGGTTTCGCAATTGACGAGCCGATTGACTTCACCCCGTAATCCTTTGATCACCCGAATCTCCTCCAACTTAATGACACCCTGATAAGCATTGATCAAAGATAAAAAACGGGCGATGCTTTCACTGTCTTTCAGATAGACCAGATATTGATCTTTCCGTTTTCCCTGTTTGGCTTTTAAATTCAGCAAACTCATCAGATAAACCAAGCTATCGGCAAATTCCTCGTTTGAAGTTACCAATTCCAGATGATAGGTGGTTTTCTGGGGGTCAGATATGGAGCCTCCCGCCAGAAATGCCCCCCGTAAAAAAGAAGCCCGGCAGCATGGTTTGCGCACTAAATCAGAATTAATCCCGCTTTCAATCCGATTTTCCCGGGTTAACATCCCCAATTCATAGGTCATGTCGGCCAACCGTTCCTGGTATGGTATGATCAGCAAATAGCGATGATGTTTACCCAGTCGTTCCACCTGCTCGACCCGGATTTCAGATACCACTTGATAACTGGATTTCAACAAACGGACAACCCGCCGAACCACTGCTGCTGATTCGGAAGTGATCGAAATCGACCACTTCTCTTTTCCAACAATATGAATGCATCCCGATATATGCAATATAGCAGCAAGCTCCGCTTTAATACAATCAACGCATCCGTTCCATTCAGCACGGGTCACTTCATCTCGAACCTGTTGAGAAAAACGTTCCATGTTTCCCTCCAGTTTTTATTGTGCATAGTCCAGTCGACATAAGCACAGTTGATACTGCCTGGTTCCCAATACATAGAGCAATTCGCCGGTTAATCTCTTTATTAGGGAAACGAGCAGTCAATGATAAGTATATTCAACCATATACCAACATAAAAATGGAATAAATTATAAATACGGGATGAAACAATCGAGGTTTGTCGGAGATATCATTTCGCCGGTGGCAGTGGAAGATACGGAGGGGGCCGATGATCAATACGATCTGGTTTTTTTTGATCTTTGTCAGTATTTTTACTGCAGTAGCCGATGGACGATTGACCACTGTATCCGAATCCATCTTTAAAAGTACAGCCCATGCGGTCGAGTTCACCATCGGCTTAGCGGGAGCTATCGCCTTCTGGTCCGGAATGTTGAAGATCGCTGAAGTTTCGGGGATCACCCGGATCATTGCCCGGCTTTTTCAACCGCTATTAACCCGACTTTTTCCGGTTCTCAAAGGCCACCGGAACATCATCGGTTTAATTTCGATGACAGTGACTGCCAACTTGTTAGGTTTAGGGAATGTCGCCACTCCCCTCGGCCTAAAAACCATGGAAGAACTTCAAAAACTCAATCCTAAGTCTGAACGGGCTTCAGATGAAATCTGTACTTTTTTGTCCTTGATTTTAGGCGGATTATGTATCTTGCCGACGACCTTGATTGCCGTCCGTGCCAAAGCCGGTTCCACCAATCCCGGTGCCATTCTGATTCCGGTCATTCTGGTTTCGCTAACCGGAACCATTACCGGATTAACTGCCAATTATCTCTTACTCCGCGCTCACCAGTGGTTTCGCCGTAAGGAGTGATAACCATGGCCTGGCTGATTAAACTTTCCCACTGGTGCATCCCCATTTTACTGTTGGCCATTTTAGGCACAGGATATTATAAAAAAATCAAAGTTTATGAAGTTTTCATTCAAGGAGCTATCGAAGGACTGCAAACTACCTTCAAGTTAATGCCCTATATCATTGCCATTTTTACGGCCATCGGCTTATTCCGGACATCCGGTGCCCTGGAATGGCTTCTCCGTCTCTTCAGGCCGGTACTCCTCTGGCTTCATCTGCCTCCGGATCTCTTAACCCTTGGCATTTTAAAGCCTTTGTCCGGTTCAGCCGCCTTGGGAACAACCGCCGAATTATTGAGTAAATACGGACCCGACTCTGTCCTTGGAATGACTGCATCCATCATTCAAGGAAGCTGCGAAACCACCTTTTATGTCATCTCATTATATCTGGGTTCCGTAGGTATCCGGGACAGCCGTCATCTAATAGCCGTAGGACTCATCAGCGAGTTGGCCGCCTTTGCTATGGCATTATGGATCGGATCACTCATTGGCCACTGAATAAACCTGATCCAAAGCGGTTTTGATTTGATTATTATCTCCCGTTGGCAACTCCTGTTCCGGAACAGGCTCCTTTTCTTCGGATTTCATTTCCGATTGAATTTGCTTATCCAGTTGAATATTGATTTCCAGCTGATTTTCAGCAATATCCAATAACCCTTTTAAGAAACTCTTAAATTGGCTTTTGAAAAACTCCACCTGATTTTTGAGGGTTGCCAGTTTCTGAATTTCCCCTTGAATCTCTTCTTTGATCCGCCCTTTAATCCGATCGCCCTTTTGCTCAGCGTCACGAATGATCAGATCGGCATGTCGTTTGGCAGCATTTTTCACTTCTTCCGCCGTTTCTTGAGCCAATACCATTGCATTACGTAACGTTTCTTCCATCAATTGATACTGTGCCAGTTTAGCGTTGAGTTCATCCAACTTTTCCTTCAGGTCGATATTTTCGCGATATAAATGTTCATAATCATGAGTAATCTTAGCCATAAATTCCTGAACTTCCTGAACATTATAGCCCCGAAAACTACGTCGAAAAACCGTCGTTTCCAAATCTACCGGGGTAAGCATCAAATATCACTCCTCTTTCAATTATTCACCCAATTCAATATGTAGGTGCACAGTACACGGTTCACAGTACACACTCACAATAGGGCAATACATATCTCAAAACAACAAAAAACCAAAATCTCAGGCTTTGTCATTTTAAAATTGTACATTTTAATAACCATTAACTGTGAACTGTGCACTGTGCACTGTGTACCTTTTAATCTCTGCCAACTGTTTTATATCAACCTAACCAAAACAACTCCGATACGCCCTTTTTTCGATTGGCCGGTAATCTCCCGAAATTCTACCCGGCCGCGGCCCCGCATAGAGATAACATCTCCCGGATTAAGTTGTAAATCCGGCGAACGGGTCGGTTTCCAATTGACTTTCACCTTCTCCGCCTTTATATCCCGAGCCATTTTCGTGCGGGATTCACCGAAGCCCAAAGCCGCTAAAGCATCCAAACGCAAAGAGGCCACGGTTGTCCGAATCTCTTTCTCGCGGCGGTTCGGTAAATTCAGCTGTTCGGGATCAATGCCTTCAACCTTCACAGTATAACTGGAAACAGTCGTTAAATTCATCTGAATATAATCGGCAAGTTCGGGAACGACGATCAGCTGGGCGCTCCCATCGGCAACCAATATATCTCCGAGTTTATGCCGATGAATTCCCAGGCCCATCAACGCCCCAAGATAATCCCGATGGCTTGGGGAAACTCCAGGTGCCGTCGGAGTTATTTCCAAAAAAGCCAATTCGGGTTGGATGGTCTCTGCAAAATAGTAATCGGGATAAATCACCAGGCGGCGGCGTTCCGATTTGGGATAACCTCCAAAGGAATTAAACCGTACGCCGGTTTTCCAACGCAATGCTGCTTCAGCCTGTTCCCGTTCTGGCGGTTCCAAAAAGTCCGTCCATTGCGGGTTCTGGGTTTTGAGAGCTGCATCCGCTAAATCATCGATTCGCGCCAATAATATTTTAAAATCCTGACTTGATTCACTCATCATTTTTTCTCCATCAATGCTCCTAACTGTGAAGAACGTTTGGCTGCGGCTTCCATGGCCTGAATCACAATGCCTGTTAAAGCCCCTTTTTCCAACTCATATAAAGCAGCCGCAGTGGTCCCGCCCGGAGACGTCACTTCATGGCGGAGTAATGCCGGTTCAGATCCGGTCTGGCTGAGCATTTCCGCAGCTCCGACCAACGTCTCCGCAACCAACAATCGAGATTGGTCCCGACTCAAACCCAGCATCACCCCGGCATCAATCATCGCCTCGGCAAAGCGAAAAACATAGGCCGGGCCGCTTCCGCTGGTTGCCGTCACCGCATCCATCTGCTCATCAGCAACCCGGACAACTTTTCCCACTGCTCTGAAAATCGCTTCAACGATTTGACAATCCTCCTCGATAGCCCCGCCTCCGGTGGCATAAGCAGAAATTCCCCGATTCAACCGTGCCGGAGTATTCGGCATGACCCGAACTACCCGGGCCCCCGGTAAAAGTCGTTCCAAACTGGCTACGGTTACCCCGGCAACGATAGAAAGCACCAAATGATCCGGGCCAATCATTGGTGCTAATTGATGACATACTTTTTCCATGGTTTGCGGCTTAACCGCAATAAGTAACACCGGGTTGTCCTCGGCCAACTCCTTTAATGAATGATACAAATAAACGCCCAACGTGCGGCGTAATATTTCAGCCCGCTCCGGATTGATCTCCACCACGCCGATCTGTTCCGGCTGCAACAACCCGTTATGTAAAACCCCTTGAATAATGGCGGAACCCATCATTCCTCCGCCAATAACACCCAACCGTTCCATTAATCCCTCCGGGTTTCCCTTTCTTTTTTAAATAACGTCGACGATAACGAGGCTGAAAAAGCATTTCGTTCCGTCTCTTCCTCCCGAACGATAGGCCGAAGCGGCAATGTCACTTCAACACCTGCAGGAGCAAACAAAAGAATCGAATTGCTCACTTTCTTCACCGAACCATCCAGCGCATAAACGGCGCCACCCAAAAAATCCGCAATCCGGCGGGCTATAACTTTATCTGTCTCTTCCAAATTTAAAATAACGGTCTGCTTATTTTTCAAGTGATCCACAATAGCTTGAACCTCTTCGAACTCCGTCGGCTCCAGAATGATCATCTTCATCGATTTATACGAATTGGTAAGACTAACCACCTTTCCCCGATCCCTGGATTCCCTGGACTCCCGGGTATCCCGTTTCAAAGGTTCCTCATAGGTCGCTGCTATCTCGTTATCTTCAACGATTTCTTCCGCTTCGAATCCTAACAAACCCAAAATCTTCTCAAAAAAGCCGGGATTTGTCGTTTCACCGGCCGGACCTGGTTCGTTTCGAAACTCATTGTCCCGTGAATGCCGCATTCAAAACCACCTCGTTTATTATCGTTCGTCCATCATTTAAATACTGCCGAGCCAATACGAAGGAGGTTGGCTCCCTCTTCTACCGCAATCGGATAATCCTGGCTCATTCCCATCGACAAGTAACGCCACTGGGAAAAATCGCCCGTCTCGGCAATGTCATCAAAAAGTTCCCGCAACCGCCTAAAAACCGGACGAGCCATTTCAGGTTCATCTGATAAAGGAGCCATGGTCATCAAACCGCACGGAATAAGCCTGGGATAAGCTTTTAAGTTCTCCATAAACCCTGGAAGTTCATCCGGAGATAATCCATGTTTGGTTGCTTCCCCCGAAATATTCAGCTGAATCAGGAATTTCACCTGTTTTTGAAGTTTATCGGCCTGCTTGGCCAATTCTGCCACTAGACCTAGCCGATCCACCGAATGAATTAAATCAAAATGTTCTAAAGCAGCCTTCACTTTATTGGTTTGAAGGGTTCCAATCAAATGTTTAACCACATTTCCGGAAAGTAACGGAAATTTCCGGACCCCTTCCTGAACCCGGTTTTCAGCAATATGAGTTACCCCGGCGGCAATAGCTTCCTCGATC
The DNA here is from genome assembly GCA_029776205.1 of Bacillota bacterium. Lineage (GTDB taxonomy): Bacteria > Bacillota > UBA4882 > UBA8346 > UBA8346 > JAKOSX01. The sequence goes on from JAKOTQ010000061.1 coordinate 26,257, forward strand.
CGCGACACATCCACATATTTAGTCACGGCAATCAGAGTTATCTCAGCCGGATCCCGATTTACCCGAAAGGCACTCTCTCGGATCCTTTCCCGAATTTCAGCTAAATTTTGAACCACATTAGCCATCTCAATTACCCCAATAACTTCGAACCCAGCTCAGCCAGATCCGAACGTTCTCCTTTAACAAACGTAATATGCCCGGCGATTTTCTCGTTCTTAAACCGTTCCACTACAAAAGTCAATCCATTACTGTTCGAATCCAAATACGGATGGTCAATCTGATATGGATCGCCGGTCAGGACGATTTTCGTCCCTTCCCCAACCCGGGTGATCACGGTTCGCACCTCATGAGGAGAAAGATTCTGGGCTTCGTCGATCAATAAAAACTGTCCCGGAATACTCCGGCCCCGAATATAGGTCAATGCCTCCAATTCCAGCAAATTCATATCTTTCATACTGTTGACCAAATTATCAATTTTTTCGTTTTTCTCGTGATTGCTAAAGAGAAATTCCAGATTATCATAGATCGGTTGCATCCAAGGCCGCAACTTCTCATTGATATCCCCCGGCAAAAATCCCAAATCATGCCCCATCGGGATCACCGGGCGAGAAACGGAGAGTTTCCGATACTTGGATTCTTCCATCACTTTCTGCAATCCGGCAGCCAGGGCCAATAAGGTTTTCCCGGTTCCGGCCCGGCCGATCAATGTCACCAGCCGGATATCATCATCCAACAGAAGATCCAGCGCAAATTTCTGCTCTTTATTCCTGGCCTTCAAGCCAAAGGGATCCATATTGCCATACCGCAGTGGAACCAGCTTACCCCCGGAAAGATGGCGGGTCAACGCCGATTTGGAGGAACCATAACTGTCTTCGATAATCACCATTTGATTGGGATAAAGATCCGGCTCAGTCAGAACAACAGACCCCGTGCTATAAAAGGTATCAATAAGTTCGGGAGCTACTTTAACAGTACGAAAACCGGTATAAACTTCTTCAATATCGATCTTATCGGTTTCGTAATCTTCCGCCTGAATGCCCAAGGCATCCGCCTTGATTCGCATATTGATGTCTTTGGTAATTAAAATCACCGGCTTATCGGTGCTTTCTTTCAACGCAAGAGCTACCGCAATGATCCGGTTATCGATTTTATTCCGGTCCAACGTCGCCGGAAGTCGGTCAATCTCTTGATGATTAAGTTCAACTCGGAGAATACCCCGGTTTTCCCCCAAGGAAACCCCTTGATCCAGATGGCCGGTTGTCCGGAGTTTATCAAGGAACGAAGATACCCACCTGGCATTTCGTCCCACTTCATCTTGGCGTTTCTTATGGCCATCGATTTCTTCCACCACTGCAATGGGGATGATAATATCATTATCCTGAAAGGCGGTCAATGCCTTTGGATCGTGCACCAACACACTGGTATCCAATACAAATGTTTTTTTCAAAGGCGGGCCTCCTATCGTGATAAAATGGCAGTGCCAAACTCCAATCCGGTAACGATTGCCCTGTTACCATCTGTTTCTACGACCCGTATCTCCTGTTCCTTAAATTCATCTCCTTTCACAATACGTACCCAGGTTTTATCCTTTTTGCGAAAGATCGCCTGAACCGGAATGGAACTTCCCTTGACACGGCGATAAACCATAAATAACTTCTGACGCCTATCCGGCATAAACCGTATTTCCGGATGATTATTATAAAATCCTACCATCATTTTATCATTCGTCAAGGAAATTATATCAATGATTTTAATATTTCTCCAGCCATTTGTTGTTTTAACTTCCCATTCATCGCCTAAACAGGGCGTCCCGACCACCCGCGGGTCAACCTTGGCCACCAGCACCTCGGTGAAAGGTTCAACCAGTTTACCAACGGGTTCACCCTTGGATATCTGGGAAGGAGGAGTTTTTAAAGGGAATTTCTTTTTGAAGATATCCGCAGGCAACTGCCGGATGCTCTCCGGATTAAGCTGTTCTTCCAAACCATCGTACTCTCTATAAAATATCCCAGCTGACGTCGAAGAAATGATCACGATTCCACCAGTCATATAATCCAGTTTAACCAGAGCTTTATTGGCTTCATCCCGACAATTACGAATACTCTGAACTATTCGTTGCCGTTCTTTTTCAAGTAACGCTAAATCAGCGCGGGCTGCCCCTTTATTGGACATAGCCTGGCGACGGAAAATTTCAGAGTTTAACCGTTGCAGCTCCAGTTCCAAGCCATCGTTTTCACTTTGATACAAAGCCACTTTTTTAGCCAACCGCAATGCATCTTCAGGAAGATCTTCGGTGGGTTCCTGACTGATCCAACCGACCACTTCACCGCAGGGAATCTTGGTCCCTGAAGGAATCCGAATCGTTAAATAACCGTCCGCCGGAGCCTGGAGTAGCGTCTCATTTCGAAGATAAACCGCTTCCACCCAGCAGCCTTTTGTGATCGTTCCGGTTTCAACAATAACGGTTCTTTGTGGGAAATTCGCTACAACCAGCCATCCTAATTCCAACATCAACAGAAAAAAGAAAATTAAAACCAAAATTCGCAACCACTTGCCCAGACGGCGCGAACGTTTATGTCGAAACAACGTGACAACCTCCACGTAAGGCAATGACCCCCATCATTCGTCCGGTTGTTTTAGTCGCCCGGTAGGAAAAAAACGGTTCCGAATGACAGATTGTGCAAATATTGGACTGCACAATGGCACTTTGGGGAACACCCGCCTGTTGTAATATCATCGTATTCACTGCGGCCAAATCCACAAAGGTGCCGTTGTCCTCCCGCCGAACGGCATCAGGATATTTTTCATTAAATATATCGGCTAATTCGTCACCAACCTGAAAGCATTTTCCACAAATGGCCGGACCCAAACCAATTCGGCAGTCGGCTGGATTAGTGCCAAAGGCTTCCACCATTGCTTCTAATGTTATCCGGGAAATTTCATGAAGTGTACCTCTCCAGCCGGCATGAGCGATCCCAATGGCCGGCGTCCGCGGATCATAGAAAAAGATGGGCATACAGTCAGCCATAAATACAGCCAACGCCAATCCGGGTTCCCGAGTAATCAACCCATCCGTTTCCGGAATTAAATCGGCCACGTCCATGACTGATTTACCGGGATAGCTCCCATCCACTAAAGCCACTCTCGTGCCATGGACCTGATACCCGGCAATCAACGGATAATCTTCCAACCCCAAACAACGCAAAAAGCGGCGATGATTTGCCATCACACGCTCAAGGCTTTCTCCCGTATGTAAGGCCATATTCCCCGCTTTTTGATTGGAAAACCCCTGAATGACAGAGGAATCATTTAATTCGGAACACTGGACATAACCCAGCTCACCACAACAACAACTAAACCAACGATTCAACGGATCCACCCCTTAAGGCAGCCATTCGACAACTGCTCCCGACTCCAGACTCTGAGCCACTTTAATCAAGCGCTGATTGGATGAACCTCGAAATGGATGTGTCGTTGTCCGCAGACTTTGGATAAAGGGCCCATCCACCAAGACATCCGTATAGGATAACAACTCCCGGTACCCCGGCCGATCAATATGGTTCAACAATTGATCCCACTGATAGCCTGTATACACCCAAATATTCAAGTCATATTTCTTAAAATACGCCGCAAACTCCGCCAAGGCCGGCGCCTGTAAGAACGGTTCTCCACCGCTGAAAGTGATTCCGCTGATTAACGGATTTAAGGGGATTCGTTTCAGTAACGTTTCCCCGTCCACGACTTCCCCTCCGTGAAGATCCCAGGTCTCCGGATTATGGCACCCGGGGCAGGCATGCTCACAACCTTGACAAAATATCGTATGCCGTAATCCCGGGCCGTCCACGATGCTTTCCCGAACCACACCGGCAATCCGCAATTGAATCGTCTTCATAAAACCCTCTTAAATCTGGTGTTTTGCCCGGCGGTACAATTCCGCCCGCTTGGCATCATTAAACCGGTCGATAGTCGACAAATATCCGGTAATCCGGCGAATTCTGCGGATTTGCGTGGAACCGCAGGAAGGACATTCATCTTCGATAATCCCTCGATGGAAACAGCTGGTACATTCATCGATGGGGAAATTAATCCCGACATACCCCATATTGCAATGACCCATATGCCGTAAGAGTTTTTCATAAGCCTCCAGATTGTTCACAGGCGGGGCTTCCATCTCCACATAACTGATATGACCAGCATTGGTGAACTCATGATAGGGCCCTTCAATGCGTACCTTGTCGAAGGAAGAAATCTCATAATCCACCGGCACATGGAAACTATTGGTATAAAATTCCCGATCCGTTACTCCGGGAATCACGCCAAAATCTCTCCGGTCAAGTTTGACAAAACGTCCGGATAAGCCTTCAGCAGGTGTCGCCAGTAAGGTATAGTTGAGATCGTATTCTTCGGCAAAGGCATCGGTTAACTTCCGCATGGTGCTGACGATCTCCAACCCTAACCGTTGCACCATCGGATCTTCTCCATGATGCTTCCCGGTCAGTCGAATTAAGGTTTCCGCCAACCCGATGAAACCAATGGAAAGGGTTCCGTGTTTAAGCACTGGAGCAATCGGATCATTGGGCCCCAGTTTTTCCGAATCAAGATAGAGGCCTTGTCCCATTAAAAATGGCATATCCCGCACTTTCAATTTGGATTGAACCTGATAACGATGATAAAGCTGCCGCGCTGCCAACGTCATCACCGACTCCAGTTCCCGGAAGAAAGCCTCTAACTCACCGCCGGACTTAATGGCCAGCCGAGGCAGGTTAATCGTTGTAAAGGATAAGTTCCCCCGGCCGGTACTGACAGAAGCCCCATGCCGGTTAGCCAACACCCGGGTACGGCAGCCCATATATGATGCTTCATCCCCAAAGGGACGGTTAAAAGACGAATCCATAAAAGCGAACGTAGGATTGAGCCGTTGGGCCGACACCCGCATCGCCAACTGGAAGAGATCATAGTTGGGATCACCGGGATCAAAGTTCACACCATGCTTCAACCGGAAGATAATATTGGGGAAAATCGGAGTCTCCCCATGGCCCAATCCTTTTTCATAAGCTAACAGCAAAGATCGGGTAACCAACCGTCCTTCCGGCGTGGTATCGCAACCCAAGTTGATGCTGCTGAAAGGCACCTGAGCTCCAGCCCGGCTATGCATGGAGTTTAAGTTATAAATCAATGCCTCCATAGCTTGATAAACTTCATCTTCCGATGCGCCAGCCACAAACTTGGCCATATCCCGATCAAAGAAAGCGAAAGACTGTCCGCCGTGCATATCATTTTGCGAGCTTTGCAAAATGATCGCAGCCAAAGCCGTCGCCGAACTCGGACGCTTCGGGGGCCGAATAAAGCCATGGCCGTTATTGAATCCGTTTTCTAAAAGCCGGGCCAGAGGAATTTGAACGCAAGTCAACGTTTTCCCGTAAAAATCCAAGTCATGAATATGATAATCCCCTTCAATATGCGCCCGGGCCATCTCTTCCGGGATTAACCGGTTCAGATAATATTGTTTACTGGCAGCTGACGCAATTTGCAACATCTTGGCAGACGGGGAATTGCTGATATTCGCATTTTCCCGGCTGGTTTCCACCAGGATATCTTGTACGATATCCATCAGTTCTGAACGGGCTTCCCGCATCCGGGTACGGCGATCCCGATACAATATGTAAGCTTTCGCAGTCTTCGCATGGCCCGTTTCGATTAATATTTTTTCGACCGCATCTTGTACATCTTCCACGGTCGGAACGATCATTCCCAGTTTCTTCGTTAAATATTGAACTACGACTTCGGCGAGTTCTTCGGCTAACTGCCGATCCTCACCGCCAATAGCCTTCGCTGCTTTAAAAATAGCAGCCGCAATCTTCGACGAATCAAACTCAACGACCCGGCCATCCCTCTTTCGAATGGAATGAAAAGTCTTTTCCGGACTCCGTTTCATAAATTGCACAACATTCGGAGCTTCTTCAAAATCCATTTTTAACTCCATTGAATTCTTTGCCATCAGCTTTTCTCCTCCGGTTTTTCGTTTCGTTTATCCAAAAACTCTTGCAATTCCCGCATCAACGTTTCCACATCCTTAAACTCGCGATGTACCGAAGCAAACCGAACATAAGCAACGCCATCCAACTTTTTCAGTTCGGCCATAATCAGCTCACCGATATCCGTGGAACGCACTTCCGGCTCCATCCGGTTTCGTAATTCCCGTTCGACTGTATCAATCAAACGTTCAATGGTGATAATCGAAACCGGCCGCTTTTCGCAGGCTTTGAGCAATCCATTGCGAATCTTCTGTCGGTCAAAGGTCTCCCGGCGATCATCTTTTTTAATCACAATTAACGGCGTTTCCTCAATCCGTTCGTAGGTCGTAAAACGCCGTTGACATTCTAAACATTCCCGCCGCCTGCGAATGGCATTATTTTCATCCGATGCTCGGGAATCAATGACTTTGCTGTCGGATCGGCCACAATAAGGACAAAGCATCCTTCAGCCTCCTTAATACCACATCTTGTATCAATTAATATTATATAACCCAATATATGGCGTGTCCAGTTTTTTCTTCCCTAAATATGGCTGAAAGTTTCGATTTACACCCTTTTTTACCGGGATACCTCGGAAATTGCAAAAAATCATCTTGTTGCATTATAAGTAATAATTGCGCAAAACTCAACCTCTGAGATGCCGATAATATGATACTTTTTGCCGGAATATACTTCCAGCATTGTTAGTCGGATAGACACAGCCATTTTTTTGAGAAATATCCTGGAATCATCGTTCAAATTACCGTTCATAAAACCTATAAGTTTGTCCCCAAAAAATCAGAGCCCAACAATAAACGTTAGGCTCTTCCGGACACTCCCAAATACCCTGTTACTTTAATTAACCTCTGCGTTTAGACGCTGCACCCCGGGTAACAGTACGACCCTTGGGTTCCCGTTGAGTTCCCCCAAAACTGGGTTTTTCCTTCGACCTATTCCCGGCCTTTTTCCCGGGTTTAACCCCGGCTTTTGCTCCTTTATCTCCTTTCGGCCTGCCTGGCGGCCGGATCAGGCACTTAGGCCCATAGCCGATCAGGTCTTCCCGCCCCGCCAGAGTAAGGGCTTCATAGACCAATTTATAGTTAGACGGTTTCCGATATTGCAAGAGTGCCCGCTGCATCGCCTTTTCCTTCGGCGATTTGGGCACATACACCTTTTCCATGGTCCGCGGATCCAATCCAGTATAAAACATACACGTGGAAAGGCTCCCCGGCGTCGGATAAAAGTCCTGAACCTGCTCCGGCGTATACCTGATATCTCTCAAGTATTCCGCCAGTTCAATGGCTGCCGCCAAATCACTGCCAGGATGGCTCGACAACAAATACGGCACCAAATATTGCTCTTTTCCCAGTTTCCGGTTGATCTCATAAAACTTTTTGACGAACCGGTCATAAACAGCCCGGCCGGGTTTACCCATCCGGCTTAACACCCGGTCGACCACATGTTCCGGCGCCACTTTCAACTGGCCGCTGACATGATGTTCGCAAAGTTCCTCGAAAAAGGTATCATCTTTATCGAGCATTAGATAATCATAACGAATTCCGGACCGGATAAAAACCTTTTTCACTTCGGGCAATTCCCGCAATTTCCGAAGCAGTTGCAAATATTCGCTGTGATCAACGACCAGATGCCGGCAACCGCCTTTATCCATACACTGTTTACCTTTACAAGTTCCCTGTTTGGCTTGCACCCTACAGGCCGGATTGCGGAAATTAGCCGTAGGCCCTCCCACGTCATGAATATATCCTTTAAAATTATCCATCCATACCAATTTCTTTGCTTCGGCAAGGATCGACGCTTGGCTCCGCTTTTGAATGATCCGGCCCTGATGGAAGGTGAGTGCACAAAAAGAGCATCCCCCAAAACATCCCCGGTGGCTGGTAATACTGAATCCCACTTCTTGAATGGCCGGGACACCGCCCTCAGCCTCGTAAACCGGATGATAGGTCCTTTGATAAGGCAAAGCATAAACCCGGTCCATCTCCTCCACGGTGAGCGGCAGAGCCGGAGGGTTTTGTACCAGATACCGGTTCCCGTGGGGTTGAACCAAAATGTTGCCCCGGATGGGATCCTGCTCATCATATTGGATTTTAAAAGCCTCCGCATAGCGCACTTTATCCGATTTTACCTCTTCAAAAGAAGGCACCATCACCGTTTTGACACTTTTCTCAAGGCCCGTCAGATCATCTGTCAGATAACAAGTGCCCCGGACATCCCGGATCTCTTGGATCCTTTCACCTTTGGCCAAGCGGGCGGCAACTTCCAGTATCGGCTTTTCGCCCATGCCATAGATCAACAGATCCGCCTTGGAATCCACCAAAATCGAGCGGCGTACCGAATCGCTCCAATAATCGTAATGGGCAAACCGCCGCAGACTGGCTTCGGTTCCGCCCAAAATCACTGGAATATCCTTAAAGGCCTCCCGAACCCGGTTGGTATACACGATAACCGCCCGGTCCGGGCGCATTCCCGCTTTTCCGCCGGGAGCATATACATCTTCGCTCCGCGGCTTCTTGCTGGCAGTATAGTGATTCACCATACTGTCGATAACGCCGGAGGAGATCAACACGGCATATTTAGGCCGCCCCATCACCTCAAAATCGCGGGTACTCCGCCAATCCGGCAACGCAATGATACCCACCCGGTAGCCTTCGCTCTCCAACAACCGGGAGATAATGGCAGTCCCGAAACTGGGATGATCCACATAAGCATCTCCGCTAATCAATAAAAAATCCAGCTGGTCCCATCCCCGCTCTGCCATATCAGCCCGGGAAATGGGTAAGAATTGATTACGATGTTTCATCATAGGGCTATTTTACCCTGACCGTGCTGAAGATACAAGTAATTTTCATTTTACAGTTTGATGTGGAAAGTTGACAGTTGCAAAAGATAAAACAACAAAAAAGCAGCCCGTAGGCTGCTTTTTTGTTGTTGATTAGGGTTATTTAGAACGTGTAACCAAGGGTCAACTGATTGAAATCTGCAGAATTGGTTTTGAATTCAGCGCTGATGTTTTTGGTTACGTTGTAACCAACTTTAGCTGCCCAATCATCATTGTCCAGGTTGTATTCGCCACGGACGCTGACTTTGTCTTGGGTGTATGCGGCACCGATCAACGCTTGTTCATCAGATGTGTTCACCGGGTTACCATACTCACCATAGATGGTCACGGACTCGGTAGGTTGGGCTTCAACCTGCCATACCAATGCTGCGTCACCAGTCTTCAGATCCTGGTAGTTCACACCAACAGTGATCATCGGAGAGATTTTGTAATCGAGCTCAATCTGGTAAGCGCCGTTGTCAGCTTCGACTTGACCTAAGTCACCAACGGTTTCATACGACTGAACACCGATTTCCAAATTGATCTTTTCGCCCAAGTTCGGCGAAATATTGACAGCAAACGGAGCTTTCATCTCATGGAAGTTGGCGCCGTCCATCATATCCATAACGCTCGGGTTGTTTCCAAATTGTCCAACCTGAACAGTGACCAAGTCACTCTTGTACGTTAAACTGGCTTCATCGACTTGAACCAAATCCATAAGATCGGACTCCAAGGTCAAATTGTAATCAATATTGGTGTTCAATTTGCCATCCATACTGATTTCGGTTTCAAGAGCACTGGCATGTTCCGTGAGTTTGTATTCAACTTCACCGGAGATAGCAGGGGCTGCAGATACTGCGATTGCTGTGGAGAATACCATGGTTAAGGTGAGAATGGGTGCGATGAATTTCTTCATTGTGTTGCCTCCTAGAATGTTGTTTTGTTGAAATGCTGCGATGAAAACCATGAATCGAAACCACGTTACAACGACATCGGTACCTTGCTTCCTTTAAGCGGCCCCTTTGTTTAACCGGATGAAGTTTTCAAGGTTCCTTGGTTGTAATTCTACACTTTAGCTGCATAAATGTGAATACGCAAAATTTTTCCGGTTAACTACATAATTATGTTGCGCATAATGGAAAAAGAGGATCCGGTCACCATAAAAAAATAAGCATTGTCCCGGTAGACAATACAATTTAATTCGTACCATTCGTCGTTTACGCCCTCGGATGATACTTGGTATAAACGGAACGAATCCGCTCTTTGGTCAAATGAGTGTAAACCTGGGTGCTCGACAGATCCACATGACCCAAAAGTTCCTGAACCACCCGAAGATCAGCCCCATTCTCCAGAAGATGGGTGGCAAACGTGTGCCTCAACGTATGAGGGCTCATCTTCCGGTTCAAGGCCAGCCGTTTCAAATACTTATCAAACATCCGCTGAATGCCGCGGCCGCTAAGACGGGTTCCCCGGTAATTTAAAAACACATACTTGGAGGTAGCTTCGCCCTTTGCCAGTAACACCGGACGAACCTCCGAAAGATACCGGCCCAGTGCCCGTTTCGCCGCTCCGCCCAGCGGAACCAGGCGTTCTTTAGAGCCTTTCCCAAAAACCCGGACATAACCCCGGCTCAGATCAAGATCAGCCAAGGTTAACCCAACCACTTCACTCAAGCGCAGGCCGCTAGAATAAAACAATTCCAGGATAGCCGCATCCCGAAGTCCCAGCGGATCCTTTCGGTCCGGCAGTTCCAATAGAGCATTCACCTCTTCCGGATAAAAAAATTGAGGCAACCGCTTTTCCCGTTTAGGTGTACTGATGGTGACCATCGGATTATGATTCAGATACCCCTGCCGGGAAAGATACTTAAAGAAAGAGCGCAAACAGGAGAGTTTCCGGGAAATAGTGGTTCTTGCCATCTCTTCCCGTTTTAATTTCCCGAGATAACTCCGGATATTCGTATAATTAATCTGCGTGATATCATCGAGTTCGGCATCGCGGAGAAACTGAAAAAACTGGCTAAGATCCAGCCCGTAGCTTTCCAACGTGTGATCCGAATAGTTTAAATTGGCGCGAAGATGGGTCAAAAACTCATCCGCTAAATTTTCAAATGAAACCATAACACCCTCCGATGTTCAGTCAAATCAGCTAACAGTTGAAAGTTCCCCTTTTTAATTGAATGAGTTATCCACGGTATCTATATCTGCCACATGACACTTCGATCAAACGATACCCAGCACCCCTTGGGCAATATTCACGGAATGGCCGTCGATCCGGAGTAAGAATTCGATAATATCCAAATGGGCCGAACTGGTAGCCATGGTCTTCGGGTTACCGGACTGCATCCGGTCAAAATGATTATACCGAAACTCTTTTTCCAATCGTAAAATCCGCGGATGTTCCTGAATCACCCGGGTAGCCAACGCCTTATCTTCCGTTTCAAAGGCCTGTAACGCCAAAATAAAATTATTCTGAATCTGTTGATACATCTGGTTCAATTCTTCAAAACCTTCTTCGGAGAAACGCAATTCCTCCTGATCCATTTTGGAAACAATTTGTACGACACCCATCAGAACATCGCCAATATGTTCCAAATCGTTGGCTGTATACAAAATCTTTATCGTTTTCTGCATCAAGTCATCGGTCAACCGGTTATAACCCAGCCCAGCCAGGAAGCTTGCAATTTTCTTATAAAGAGCATCCATAGCCCCTTCCGTTTCTCTCATCCGGTCAATGGCTTCCTCATTCAAATAATGAAACACCGGCAATACTTGCTGCATCATATTTTCATAGAGTATCCGCCCCATCTCCACCGTTTGCCGGTGGGCTTGGTCCACGGCCAACTCCGGAACTTCAAGTAAGTCTTCCTTCAACAGCCGGGCTTCAGCCAAATCTGGATATTTCTCCGGTAAGAGCCGTTCCATCAGCATCGCCACCTGTTTCACCACCGGCAGAAATCCGATGGCCATCACAATGGAAAATAAGGTATAGGCATTGGCGATCTGATGATTGATATCCCCGGAACTCCATCGGATAACCTCGGTTAACGGCCGATAAAACGGGAGAAAAACCACTCCGTTGATCAGTTTAAAACCAAAATTAGCATAGGCCGCCCGTTTAGAGTCCAACCCGGGCGCCCCCCAACTGGAAAGCAGTCCAGTTAACGTACCTCCCAAATGGGCACCTAACACAAACGGAATAATCGCATATACATCGATCAAATGGTGAGAACCTAAGGTCATCAACAACGCTAAAAATGCCGTACTATTCTGAAAGACAGCCGTCACTAAAATTCCCACCATGAACTCTAACACCGGATAGTTCCGTAAAGCGATGAGTAGTTGAGATATGGCCGGGTTATCCCGCAACGGTTCGGTCGAAACTGACATCACGATCGTCCCGAAAAATATCAGCCCCATGCCAAGGATGGCTTGCCCCAGACTGCGGCGCTTCATCCGCTTGGAAAACATATATAGCAATGAACCTACAAACATCAGGATCAATGCTAAATCCGTCGTCCGAAACACAATGATCTGGGCAGTCAATGAAGCCCCGATGGAAGAACCCAATAATACCTCTAAGGCTTGAGCCAATGGAATCAAACCGGCACTGACAAAACCAACCACCAGCGCTGTAGTAGCACTGCTGCTTTGCAGTCCCAATGTAACCACTGTACCAACTCCCAAGCCCATTCCAGGATAACGGGTTAGGAGTTTGGTCAGTTGTTTCAGCCGCCGGGTCGTCATCTTTTGTAAACTTTCGGAGCACATCTGCATCCCGAAGATAAACAACCCTAACCCGCCGGCGATCCCGATCAATGGAGAAAACCAGTTCATGACGATGGTTCCACCTTTCGCTTAAAAGGATGCCGCTCTCCGGTTTCAATAAAAATCACCATTTCAGCAATATTAACTCCATGATCGGCGATCCGTTCCAAATAACGGACGACCAGTAAAATACCGAAGGCCTGCTCTACTGCATCGGGATTATTTTGAACATAACGAGTTAATTCATCATATAACTCCAGATACAATCGGTCAATCTCCTGGTCATCGGTATCCAGCTCCCAAGCTGCCGTCAAATTGAGATCCCGGTAAGCAGACAAACTTTTCTTTAGCATAATTTGGACCCTTTCAGCCATGCGCGGCACATCCGTTAAGGACTTAAACCATTCCGTTTTCATCTTCAGCCGCAGCATGATTTCAGCAATATCGCAGGCATAATCGCCAATACGTTCCAGTTCACGGCTGATCCGCATCGCTGCAGCCAAGCGCCGTAAATCTTGAACTACTGGTTGCTGAATGGATATCAGTTCCAAAGCATCGAGCTCAAGCTGACTGTCAGCCTGATCGATGGCATCATCGGCATTAATGACGGTTAGGGCCAGTGTTTCATCCTTTTCAATAAAGGATCGCATCGCCAGATGTAACTGCCGATCAACCTGTTCGCTGATGGCCAATACCCGGTCCCTGATATTGACGATCGCCCGATCATAAGCATTCATGCGCCCAAACATGTTCCATCCCCCTTACGCCGCTCCTAATCCACGAGGTGACCATGAAACCTTACCAATCCAGAACCAACCCAAAATATCCGCATCATTTCAAAACCTTCACTGGAATCCCAAATGATTTATCACTGACGAAAATGAATCTTTGATAATAGTATTTTAAAATATTTGGTAAAATGCCTCAATCCAATATCCATTACTTATATCGAATTTAATTTGAAATTAATAAACTCTTTTCATCCATTTTTTTTCCTTAAAACCGCCATAAACACAGAAAAACCGGAGAACTTCCAATGTTCTCCGGTTCAAACCGCCCAAATCCTTAAGCTTAGTTTTCCATTAATATTTTTATGATCTCATCCAACCGGGATAAAGCCCTTTCGGCATAAGCTAAATTCCGTTCTTTCTTCCCCCTGGGTTTTTCTGCTAAAGGTGCAAACAACCCGAAATTCACATTCATCGGCTGAAAATACTTGGGATCGGCGTTACAAATGTAACCGATCAAGGCGCCCAAAGCCGTTTCCGTTGGAAATTCCAACAAACTCTTACCTTTCAGCATTCGTCCGCAGTTGACTCCGGCCAGCCAACCAGCTGCTGCCGACTCCACATATCCTTCAACGCCGGTCATCTGTCCGGCAAAGAATAAATCTTCCCGCCGCTTAGTCTGGAGCGTCGGTTTTAAAACCGTCGGCGCATTGATATACACATTCCGGTGCATGACCCCATAACGCATGAATTCAGCGTTCTCCAGGCCAGGTATCATCCGGAAGACCCGCTGTTGTTCTCCCCACTTCAAATGGGTTTGAAAACCTACCAGATTATACAGGCGTCCTTCACGGTCTTCCGGCCGCAATTGAACTAAAGCGTATGGCCGCCGCCCAGTTCGGGGATCGGTTACACCCACCGGTTTCATCGTCCCGAAACGCAAGGTATCAACGCCCCGTTTGGCTAGAACTTCAACCGGCATACATCCTTCAAAAAAGATAGCCCGTTCATCTGGCAAATGAGCTTCAGAAACCTCAGCATTGACCAGTTCCTGCCAAAAGGCCAGATACTCCTCTTTCGTCATGGGGCAATTGAGATAATCGGCATCTCCCTTGTCATAACGGGAAGCTGCAAAAACAATATCCCGGTTGATGGAGTCACCGCTAACGATGGGTGCAGCTGCATCGTAAAAGTAAAAGTAATTTTTCCCGGTAAAATCCAATATCCGCTGAGCTAAAGTTGGCGAAGTCAGGGGTCCGGTGGCGATAATCGTCGGTCCATCCGGTATTTCCGTACATTCCTCGCGAACCACTTCGACCAGAGAATGACTGGAAAGCTTTTCAGTGATCATTTCCGCAAATTCATGTCGGTTAACCGCCAATGCTCCTCCGGCCGGAACCCGGGTGGCATCCGCAGCCTCCATCACCAGGGAACCAAGGCGGCGCATCTCCTCTTTTAACAAGCCGACGGCATTTTCCAACGAGGCTCCCCGCAACGAATTGCTGCAAACCAATTCAGCAAAATCCCCACTCTGATGAGCGGGAGTCATTTTATCGGGACGCATCTCATACAAACGCACCGGAATACCCTGCCGAACCAGCTGCCAGGCAGCTTCCGAACCGGCTAAGCCGGCACCAATTACATAAACCGGCCTCATGCTTTTGCCCCCTGTTCGCTGGCTTCCACTACAAAGCTGTGTTTGCACCGTTCATTGAGACACGTGACCGTCAGCGCCTCGCCTTTCCCGCCTTTAGCTACCATCATGGCACCGCATTGGGGACAAGGCTCTTTATAAGGCCACTCCCAACTGGCAAAGTCACATTTGGGATACTGGTTACATCCGAAAAATAACCGGCCTCGTTTGGTTTTGCGTTCGATGATCATTCCTTCGCCACATTTGGGGCAAAGAATACCCAACTCTTTTCGGATGGGTTTGGTATTTTTACACTCAGGATAACCGGGACAGGCTAAAAATTTACCAAAACGCCCGTACTTGTAAACCATCGTCCGGCCGCATTTTTCACATTTCTGATCGCTTTCTTCCGGCGCCAACTCGACTTTTTCCACTTTTTCCAGGGCACTTTCCAATTCCTGGCTGAAAGGTTCATAGAAATCCGACAAAACCTTAACCCAATCCACTTCGCCTTCGGCTATCTGATCCAGCTTCTCTTCCATATCGGCCGTAAAATCATAATCGATAATTTGGGAAAATTCCTGTTTCAACAGATCAACAACCACTTGACCAAGTTCTGTCGGCTTAAACCGTTTATCTTCCAAAGTGACATAATTCCGTTTCAAGATGGTTTCAATGGTCGGTGCATATGTACTGGGACGGCCAATACCTTTCTCTTCCAAGGTTTTAATGAGTGAAGCTTCGGTATATCGGGGTGGCGGTTGGGTAAAGTGTTGCTTCAGGTCGAGCTTTTTAAGGAGGACCGTCTCCCCTTCATTTAACTCCGGAAGCTGTCCTTCAGCCTCTCCTTCGTCTTCATCCTTGCTTTCCTGATAAACCTCTAAAAATCCGGGAAATTTTATGGTACTGCCGGTCGCTTTGAAAAGATAATCAGCAGTCATAATATCAACCGACACCGTATTGAAGATCGCCGGTGCCATTTGACTGGCAATAAAACGGTCCCAGATCAATTGATAAAGGCGGTATTGATCCCGGGTTAAAAAAGGTTTTACTTTTTCAGGATGACGCGACGCCAAGGTCGGACGGATCGCTTCATGAGCTTCCTGAGCCCCTGCCGCTTTCGTTTTATACACCGGAGGTTTCTTCGGTAAATACTCCGAACCAAACTTGGCTTCAATAACCTCTCGTGCAGCTTGCTGAGCTTCCTCGGCAATCCGGACCGAATCGGTACGCATATATGTAATCAATCCGTCGCTTCCCTCATCGCCTAACTCGATCCCTTCATACAATTGCTGAGCGATCATCATCGTCTTCCGGGCAGGGAAATTCAATTTTCTGGCGGCTTCCTGCTGCAAACTGCTGGTGGTAAACGGAGGAGCCGGATTACGTAACCGTTCTTTCTTTTTAACCTCGCCTACCACATAGGTGCCTTTTTTTAAATCAGCTTCAATTTCTTTGGCGGCTTCCGCAGATCCAATTTCAATTTTCTTTTTTCCTTTAGAATACAACTTGGCGGTGAAAACAGCCTTATCGCCATTGGTAAACTGACCTTCAATGGTCCAATACTCTTCCGGAACAAACGAAGCGATCTCCTGTTCCCGATCACAAACCAACCGGACAGCCACAGATTGAACCCGGCCAGCACTCAATCCCCGGCGTACCTTTTTCCACAGCAAGGGACTTAACTGATAACCGACGATTCGGTCCAAGATCCTTCGGGCCTGTTGAGCATTGACCCGATTGATGTCGATACTCCGGGGATGTTTTAAAGCATCCTCAACGGCTTTTTTCGTAATTTCATGAAATTCAATCCGGCGAACCGGTTTATCTTTTACCCCTAACGTATTGGCCAAATGCCACGAGATCGCTTCTCCCTCACGGTCAGGGTCGGTGGCCAGATAAACCGCATCCGCTTTTTCTGCAGCTTCTTTCAGTTCCCGAATGAGTTTACCTTTACCCCGAATATTAATATATTTGGGTTTAAATCCGTTTTTAATATCCACTGCAAATTGACTTTTAGGCAAATCCACCACATGCCCCATGGAAGCCTTCACCGAAAACTTCCGCCCCAGATATTTTTCAATGGTTTTTGCTTTGGCTGGCGATTCCACAATCACCAATGACTTCATAAGATTCCCTCCGAAACCGATTCCAAATTCTCCGAGATGCTTTTGCTATTATTAATTATGCATTAACTTTCATAAATGCTGTTACAAATGATTATTTTTTGCTACAAAAAAGGGGTTAATGTTAACCCCTGGTTTAATTTTAATTTAATAAAAACGAAGGCGTTTTTTCGCACAAATGAGGAGCAATTATCATTAATCGTTCCTCATCCTTAATGACTTTATTCAAAAGTATCTCCAACTCCCGTAAACCAACCTCTTGACGTTCTGTTAAATAGGCTTCCAGTAATAACTCCTCGATCTCTCTTTTGGTCAACAGACCCGAAGCTACCAGCCTTAATACTTCATTACGAAAGGCCAAAGTAAACCGTTTTTCTTCGCTCGGGCTAAAAACCCGTTGTCCTTTGCTGCTCGGCGCGATCAACAACGTCACTTCATCCAGTTGTTCCTCGTCGTCCTGCAAAGTCTCCGAAACAAGGCCTAACAACTTAAAAGCCGAATCAATCTCATCCGGATGATAACCCAATCCAGCCAGAATTTCCATAAGATCTTTCTCTGTCAGAGGATTTTCCCCCTGCCGTACCATATGCTTCATGACATAATTGACGATTTCCATCACACGATCCACTGACCATCATCCCCTTAATCTGGTTGCTGCCTCATACCCTTTAAAACTTCGACGGAAAACCAGATTCACTAAAGGACAAAAGTTTTCCATAATGTCCTGAGCTTTCATAATTATATCATTTTTCGCTTATTTGTAAAGCAATTCTAGGGAAGCTTTAGATAGAGCTGGCCCGGAAAACTTTTGATGAAACCTTTCATTTCTAACTGGATCAGGATGGCATTCACTTGAGCCACCCCTAATTGAGTCGTTCGGATAATCTGATCGATATGGGATGGTTCTCGCGTCAAACATCGATATACCTGGAGTTCAACGGGGTCTAGCTGCCCCATCCGCCCAGCGCTCACTTCTTCGGCTGCCAAATCCAAATAAGGTATAGCCAAATCTTCAAGAATATCTTTAGCACTTTCCACCAACTTTGCACCTTGACGAATCAACTTATGAGGGCCTCTGCTTCCTTCATTTTCTATGCTACCGGGGACAGCGAAAACTTCCCGCCCCTGTTCCAAAGCAAAACCGGCGGTAATTAACGAACCACTGTCATCGGTGGCTTCAACCACCACTACTCCCAAACTTAGACCGCTGATAATCCGATTTCGGGCCGGGAAATTTTTGGGCACCGGCTGTGTTCCCAGAGCAAACTCTGAAATTACCGCACCAGACGCAGCGATTCGATCCATCAGCGCCTCATTTTCCGGTGGATAACAAACATCAATCCCTGAGCCTAACACCGCAATAGTACGTCCACCGGCTTCCAATGCTCCCCAATGAGCTTCAGAGTCAATCCCGCGGGCCATACCGCTGACTAAAGTCAACCCTTGCGCTGATAAGTCCCGGGCTAATTCCCGGGCATGATAACTTCCCATCGGCGAGGGATTTCGAGTTCCGACGATCGCAATGGCCGCATCATCCCCATACGCGAAACTTCCCAGGCAATATAACACCGGAGGCGGATCGGGAATTTTTTTCAAAAGAGCTGGATAATCCGTATCGGTATAGCAGTAAATCCGGTAGCCGCCAGCTTCCGCTTTCAAGTATTCCAACTCCAAGTTTTCCTGTTGGGACGCTATATTCTTCCATTGCCTGAATACTTTCGGCCCCAGCACCCTTTCCAAAGTATCCAGTGGGGCATTCCAGGCATCCTCCATACTACCGAAATCCTCCAATAATTTGAAAAATCGTGCCGGTCCCACCCCCGGCACCCGATTCCACGCCAGCCAGTAAAGTAACTCTTGCTGATCCATACATCGACACCTCCGGCTCTATAATTCGTGGAAAATTTTCCTTATCCTTCCATTTGATGTTTGTTTCGTTGCCCCGACCCTTACTTATCTTCCCAGCATTTTTTGGCGTTAGCGTTTCATAATAAGGACAGATGCACCGAAGGAGGCCCTCACGATGGAAACCTACGAAATTGAACATGTATACTTATGTCCCCATTGCGAAGTCGATACCATTCATTACACCATCAACAACAAACACAACCTTTTAGGGATCGTCTGCTCCCACTGTCATACACCGTCACTGGTGAAACGGGAAGTACTCACTTATCATCAGTTAAAATGGGAAGATGAACTGCGCCGGATCTTGGATAATTTGGACAATCCCTTCGATAAGCACTGATTTAGTTCACAGTACACAGTGCACGGTTTAGGCGCGAGTATAGTTGACAGTGGACAGTTTACAGTTGACAGTTTTCCCACTGTCAACTATTTAAAGCTCCTGACCCCTGTCTCCTGTTACTGACTCCTACCAACTACCCACCTTGGACCCCAGCCATTATCTGTACTGTGAACTGTGTACCCTTTGTAATTAACTGTCCACTGTACACTGTCAACTGTTAACTACGTAAAAAAACATGGCCTTTCAGCCATGTTTCCATGTTTTTTTATTTCCTATGCAGATTGATTTAAACTTCCATAATGATCGGCAGAATCATGGGGCGGCGTTTGGTTTTGTCATAAAGATGTTTACTCAACACTTCCCGAATTTGGCTTTTCATCGTGGACCAGTCGGCCGTCTCAGAACAATTCTCCAAAGCCACCTTCACTTTGGCTTTAGCTTCTTCGATCAAAGCTTCCGACTCCCGAACATACACAAATCCCCGGGAAACGATATCTGGTCCGGCCACAATTTGCCCAGTATTTTTATCCATGGTAACAACCACAATCAAAATACCGTCCTGAGACAATTGCTTCCGATCCCGCAGAACAATATTACCCACATCGCCGACGCCCAATCCGTCGACAAACACCTTGCCCGACGGCACTTTGCCAGCGATCCTGATTTTTTGCTTGGAAATCTCAATAACATCCCCGATCTCGGCAATAACCACATTCTCGCTTTCCACCCCTACATCCGTGGCAAGCTTGGCATGTTGGACCAGGTGCCGGTATTCACCGTGAACCGGAATAAAATACTTTGGCTTTGTCAAATTGAGCATTAATTTCAGTTCTTCTTTACTAGCATGGCCCGAAACATGGATCCCGGAAACCGATTCGTAGATTACCCGAGCCCCTTGTTTAAATAGATGATTGATGGTTCGCGCCACAAATTTTTCATTACCGGGAATGGCAGAAGCCGAAATAATCACAGTATCCCCCGGAATAATCGTAATTTTCCGATGATCGGAAGTCGCCATTCGGGATAAGGCTGACATAGGCTCTCCCTGACTTCCAGTCGTAATGATGGCAACCTTATCCACAGGGTACCGATCTACTTCATCGATATCAATTTGCACGCCTTCCGGGATTTGAAGATATCCCAATTCCCGGGCGATAGAAACCACATTAACCATGCTGCGGCCGATAAAAGCCACCTTGCGGTCATGGCGGAAAGCCGTATTCACAATCTGCTGAATACGATGAATATTGGAAGCGAAAGTGGCCACCAAAATCCGGCCATCAGCTTGCATAAAAAGCTCTTCAAAGGTTTGAGCCAGATCTTTTTCAGAACGGGTATATCCCTCCCGCTCTACATTGGTGCTATCCGATAAAAGGGCCAAGACCCCGTTTTCACCGAGTTCTGCCAATTTGCGAAAATCGGTAGTTTTACCATCCACCGGAGTATGATCGAATTTAAAATCCGCTGTATGAAGTATTGTTCCAATCGATGTATGGATCGCTAATGCTACCACTCCGGCGATACTATGGTTGACATGAATAAACTCAATAGAGAAACTTCCAAGCTTAATATGATCTCCGGCTTTAACACAATGCATCGTGACGGACTTGGCCATACCATGTTCTTCGAATTTCACTTTTGCCAAGCCCAAAGTGAGCTTCGTTCCATAAATCGGCACGTTCAGCTGTTTTAAAACATAAGGCAGAGCGCCGATATGATCCTCATGACCATGAGTTAAAATAATCCCCTTGACACGGTCTTTATTTTCCAAAAGGTACGTAATATCCGGTATCACCAGATCAATACCCAACATATCTTCATCCGGAAACATTAAACCGGCATCAATAACAATTATTTCCTTATTGTGTTCAATGGCGGTCATGTTTTTCCCAATTTCGCCCAATCCGCCTAACGGAACAATAAATACATGATCTTGTTTTCCAAAAAGAGCCAATAAAAAAAACACCTCCTATGTGCTTTCTAAGTACTAAACGAGTTACAGTCCAAAAGTCATTTGTCATCCTTAATTTTCCGCTCAACATGTCACGAGAAAAAGACAGCCACGATCCGCACCCATTGTCTATTCATTATAGCAAAACCGGAGAATATATAACAAGTACCAAAAGTGTTCACCGACACCCCTGTAAGCTCCCTATGTCTCCTGATTTTTTTAACAGTATTATTTTGTTCAAAAAATGTAAAAATACTAGTGCCTAAGGAATTTTTATAATGCAGGAGGATAAAACGTGGATTATAAGGGACGGATCGAACTGAACAATGTCACACAGGAGTGCAGTGAATACGTGCCAATTCAAGCGGCTAAAAGCTTATCCATGGCCTATGGAGAAGAGGAAATAGAAGACGCAGGTTGCGATTCCTGCGTCCATTATAACAGCGGTGAATGTGAAATCTATAAGCGCGAAAAATACTGAAAAAATTAATGGTTGGGCTGCTGAGCAACGCGTTTTGCCGCCTCGATGATCATAACCATTGCATCAGCCCTAATTTGCCGATCATCCCGGGATACTCTGGTAAAAATCTCCCCTTCCTGGCTGACCGCATACATACCCCGCAATTGCTTTAAGGCAATGACCATGGTATCGGCACGGCAGCGATCACATGAACAATATTGGGGGGTTCTTTCGATAAATTCTTGATAAACCTCTAATACAACATCTTCCATATAATTTTTGAAATTCATCGATACACCGCCTTCAATATAATAACTGAAAGAGTTTTTCTTCTCAGAACCATCATTGTATTAAATTCACCACATTCACCATTTTTTCCTGCATTCACCAATAATTTTATGTGAATTCTGCCAAATAAAAAACGAAGGGATTCCCTTCGTTTTTTACTCATTGACGGTATCCTGGAGCGTTCCAACACTTTTCTTATCGGCACCAATAATGGTAATATTTAGACTTTTTTAACAAACCTTGTCTCCGTCACACTTCCTCTTTTCATTTTCCAAATCCCGCAGATGTACCGTGAGTGCATCCACTGAAATCTGGATCTCCCGCATGGACAATCCCAGCGAAGCCATTAATCCGAGCAGGCTCAAACCGAAAATCAGCTCTGCTAAAAAATAACGGTGATAAAAGAGGAGCAACATGCAAAAGACACACAAGAAAAAACTGAATACGCCCAAAAACTGCATATCTTTGATTAACCCGATACGTCGCTTTAAATTCTCAATTTGCTCCAACAAAAGCTCATCTGGGTTATTAATATATTTGGCATGAAGTTCCCGGACAAGCTGGGCCAAGACTAAAAATCGGTTGGTATAAGCCAGCAACAATAAAGATATAGCCGGAAAAAGCAATGCCGGTGTAGTTAAAGTTAACTCTCTCTCAAACCCCATAGGCTTTAATTTAGGAGCCAGCACTCCCATGAGGATTAATACAGCGACGATGATTGCAGCGAAATAAAGCCATACTTTTTTCATAGTACCTCCTCTTTCATCGCATCTTCGTTCTTAAGAAACATAAGTTTTTAATGCTTTAAAAGAACCTTCCAACGTATAATCGCCCATTGCGGCCGGAATCATCAGCGACTCGGGAATATTTAGCACCAAAACGCCACCTTCAAAATAAATCTTCGCAGTTCCCGCAAAAAAGGTATACAACACAAACCGGCTGCCATCGGCGCATTCCGGCCACTCCCCATCCCCAATCATTAATTCCACCGTAAAATACGGGGTTCGAGCGATAACCGCTTTCGCCTGTCCCGGTCCAATCTGCTCCGGTTCCGGATGGGAAAAATGGGCCGGATCTCCCGGCGAAAAATCCATTACTTGCATCGCTTTTTCAATATGTAAAGGCCGTTCTTGACCGCTGGCATCTTTCCTCCGGTAATCATAGATCCGATAAGTCGCATTGGAATTTTGCTGAATCTCCGCAAGGACAATACCCTTCCCAAGCCCGTGGACAGTCCCGGCCGGGATCACAATCACATCACCGACGCATACTTTTCGAAAATAAAGGCAAGTTTCGATATTGCCTTCCGCCAATGCTGCCTGAAACTCGGCCGCAGTAACTCCCGGCTGCAAGCCATAAACGATCGCCGCCTCCGCTTCAGCTCCGATAATATACCACATCTCCGTTTTTCCATAAGTTTCACTTTCAAACCGCCGGGCATAATCGTCGTTAGGATGGACCTGCACCGACAAGGGTAGGTTTGCGTCAATCAACTTCACTAACAGAGGGAATCTTTGCCGGAAGGCTGGCTCCAACGCCCGTCCCAACACTTCCTCTCCGGCCTTCTCCAGTAACTCCGGTAGTGTCAAGCCGGCCAGCGGGCCGTTGCAAATTACGCTGACTCCGTCGGGATGCGCTGATATTTCCCAGCTTTCAGCGACATTACCCGGCGGCAGCTTCCGACCCAACCGTTCTAAAGAGCGGCCTCCCCATAAATAATCCTTATAGACTGGCGTAAATCTAAACGGATACAACGCCATCGATCTGAAACTCCGTTATTTATATAGAATTTCCCAGACCGAACATTTGAAAAATGAAGCGGGCTAAAAATGCAATAACCCGGCCAATGGGCAGAATATCAACATCAATCACAGTCTCCAGCAAAATAATACCGATCAATACCATGCTGCCATATTTATAAAAAGCGACCTTCAGATGAAAATGTTTGTCGGGAATCAGCACCGAAATCAAATGAGAACCATCCAGCGGCGGAATCGGAAGCAGGTTAAACACAGCCAGGCCGATATTAATCAGTACAAAATTGATCATCATGATAAGCAACGCTTCTCCCAGATAGGGCTGGGCAAACCATTGTTTGCCAAAAATTAGCAACAACTTAAGAAGAAGTCCAAAAAAGACCGCAGACACAATATTGGAAACCGGACCGGCTAAAGAGACTAAAACCTCATCCCGTCGAGGCTTTTGAAATGCCCTTGGATCAATCATCACCGGTTTTGCCCAACCAAACCCGAGTAACAGCAGACAAATAAAACCCATTGGATCAATATGTACCAGAGGATTGAGAGTCAGCCGGCCTTCCGACGTCCGGTCTCCAAGCCGTGTGGCAGTATACGCATGAGCAAACTCATGAATCGATAAAGCGAATAAAATTGCCGGTAAACGCAGAAGAGTTGTAACCAGTTGAACAGATGAGAACAAGATAACCTCCTAAAGTGCTTCATATTTTTGATTCGACGATCATCAAAGCTGAAATTTTAATCTCAATTAATCCATCTTCCATTGTTTTTTAAGCCATGTTGCACATAAATCTTTCCAGACCGCCACCTCAGGGATACTCGGCGCCAACCCCAAGCCGTGTTTTCCCTCAGGGAAGATATGCAACTCAAAAGGCACTTGACAGCGGCTCAATGCTGCCGCCATCATCAACGAATTCTCCACCGGTACCGAAGCATCGTTGGCCGTATGCCATAAAAAGGTCGGCGGTGTATTGACGGAAACATTTTGTTCGAGAGACAGCCTGGCAATTAACTGGGACTCCGGCATTTCGCCCAACAACCTTTCCCTGGAACCTTGATGCGCAAATTCACCGTTCATGGTTATAACCGGATATCCCAATACCATCAGCCCAGGTCTGGAACTCATCCGTTCCACCGGATCAACCGCGTTACAATCTCCTTCATCAAAATATATACCGGTTGAAGCAGCCAAATGACCGCCGGCCGAAAAACCTAAGATACCAATTTTTTCAGGATCCAGATTCCAGTCGCTAGCCCGATACCGCACAAAGCGAATAGCCCGGCTCGCATCCTTATGTGGCACAGGATGCCGATAGGGAGCAACCCGGTAATGTAACACAAAGGCCGAGATCCCTAGGGAATTTAACCACTCGGCCACTGGTGCCCCCTCATGTTCCGCCCGATGGTGGTAACCACCTCCCGGGCAAACGATGATCGCCCCATGGGGCTCCCCCTTTTTAAGTAAAAACGGAACCAAATAGGGAATCTCTTCCGGCAAATCCTGACGGTAACCCGGCATTTCCTGAACATTTGGCCATAATTTAAGCATTATACTATCCCCTTTAATTCATTGATTCATTGCTTATTTCATTCACGAAGACCCTCGTTAGTTCCTGCTCACTACGGACTTAAAATTGATATGCTGAATGCCGATACACGAAATACATGGCAGCTTCATGCCAGAATATTCAGTAAAGAATTTATACCAATATTCCGACAATAAATAAATAAACTACTTTAGACACATGGAGGCATAACGTGTATCTTCCATCGAAAGCTGGAAAACGCACCAACCGATTGACCATCGGCTATA
The DNA here is from genome assembly GCA_029776205.1 of Bacillota bacterium. GTDB lineage: Bacteria > Bacillota > UBA4882 > UBA8346 > UBA8346 > JAKOSX01. Next base: position 51,881 of record JAKOTQ010000061.1, read on the forward strand.
TCGGCCAGCATGCTTATAACGGTATTGGCCTGCAAATTATGAATGGCATTTATAACGCAGCCAAAGACTATGATCTTAATTTGCTATGCTTTGTCGGAGGTTCCACCATCAGCCAACGGGAGATCAACCTTTCTGAGATGACCGCCATCAACCTGTTAACTTCAGACAGTCTTGACGGGTTAATTTCTTGGACATCTTCCCTCTATTATTATATGAACGAAGATGCAGTCAACTCTTTTTTGCAAAAATTTCACTCCCTGCCCATGGTCAGTATTTCCCTGGCCTTTAAGGGGGTATCCCTTCGATCCAGATCGATAATCGCCAGGGAATCCACCTGCTGATGCAACATCTGATCGAAACCCATCATTTGCAGCGATTCGCCTTTATTAGAGGAAGAGAAGGCCATGAGTCTTCAAGGGAACGTTTTCAAGCGTATCTCGATATCCTACGGAAATATCAGATTCCCTTCGACCCAAACCTGGTCGTTGAAACTGATGATATTTTTCCCAGCGAAGCCGTCAGAGCCATCGAAGTCCTCTTTGACCAACGTAAACTCCGGCCTAAAGAAGATGTTGAGGCCATTCTTACGGTTTCTGATGTCTTTTCCTCTGTCGTCGTTGACGAATTGAACCGCCGCGGGATCAAAGTCCCCAATGATGTGGCGGTCGTCGGTTTTAACAACCGTTTGGAAAGCTACCAGTGCTGGCCTCCCTTAACAACAGTGGACGTAGATTTTTATCAAACCGGCTACGTCGCTGTTGAAAACTTGCTTAAACAGATCCATCATCTTTCCTGTCCAGAGACAACCAGAATCCCAGCTAAACTCATCATTCGTCAATCTTGCGGATGTTTTGAGCGAAGTATCAGGCGGACAACGGCTACCCCAACCGTCACACATGCCCAAACTGAGCCGTCTACAATCACGATTGCGGAAAGAAATCGTCTGATCGAAGCCATTAGCGCCGATTCCGAGCTACCTGCAGATCCCATTCGGAAATTCATCAGTGTAGTGATTGATTTCTTTGAAAAAAATGGAGATAAAGTTGAACTTCTCCATACACTTGGCGATTATATTAATCAAACCAAAAAAATACCTTGTTATTTGCTCCACTGGCAAAATGTAGTGACTGAACTGCGCAAAATGCTTCTTCCCCAATTACAGGAAAAAGAGCTGTTCCATACCGCTGAGGACCTTTGGCACCAGATCCGGATCCTACTCTTCAAAAGTTTGGAATACACTTTTCCAAAATCGTTCTTCTTTGACTTAGATCCGAATCATCTGGCTCAGGTGGGAGGTTTATTTAATGATGCCCGAAATTTGGAAGAGCTCACCACATTAATTTCCCAAGAGCTTTTATCATTGAACATTCCAGGATGTTATTTGGCGCTTTATGAAAATCCCGCTAATCCCAAAGATAAAGCCCGCCTCATTCTGGCGTTCAATGAGGAGGGCCGCATCTCTGAAGCCGAAAATCAAAGCTTTCCTTCTTATCAGATCCTACCCCAACGGTTTCTGAATACTTCACGGCGAGTCAGCTACCTGATTGAATCCTGTTTTTACAAAGACCGGGAATTGGGTTATGTTGTATTTGAAATGGGTCCTCTGGAGGGTGCTCTTTATGAGTTTTTCCGGGCTAATTTCAACTCTTCCTTGCACAGCGCTTTAACGATTGAAGAGCAAAAAAGAATCGAAAAAGAGCGGGAAGAACTTCTTCGCACATTGGAGATAAAAAATCGGGAACTGGAAGACAAAAATGAAGACATCAAAAAGGTAAATCACCAATTAAAGCAAGCGATTGAAGATACGAAACTGGCCAACGAAGCCAAAAGCCGGTTTTTGGCCAATATCAGTCATGAAATCCGAACACCGTTAAATTGTATCATCGGCTTTGCTGAAATTATGAAGAATACCATCCATATCGAGGAACGCCAACGTTATCTCAACCTGATCGTCGACGAATCCGAAAAAATGCTCGAGCTCATCAATCAGCTCCTGGACATCTCCAAAATCGAGACTGGGAAGCTGCGCCTGGTCAACGAACCCTTTAATCTTAGGGAAGTAATGGAATCCATCACTTCAGCTTATTCCACTCTGGCCCATAATAAAGGCCTTACTTACCGGGTACATATTGCTGAAGATATTCCGGAGACACTTATGGGCGATGCATTACGTTTACGGCAAATTTTGATCAATCTTATCGGAAATGCCATTAAATTTACATTTAAAGGTCATATTTCCACCGACGTTAAAATGGTCAGCCATACCGATACAGAGATCACCTTACGGTTCGAGATTGAAGATACGGGCATTGGTATCCCAGCCGACAAACAACAGTTAATCTTCGAACCCTTTGTCCAGGCGGAAGACACGACCACCCGCAAATTTGGAGGAACCGGATTGGGAACCAGTATCTCCAAAGAATTGGTTGAATTAATGCACGGCCAAATCGGAGTGAACAGTCACCCAGGAATCGGAAGTACCTTTTGGTTTACAGCCCGGTTCGAAAAAACATCGTCATCGGCATCACCGGCCTCTTTTCTATTCAATGAACCATTGGAAAACATACCGTTGATCCCAAATGCCCAAATCTTATTGGTCGAAGATTATCCAACCAACCGCGAGGTGGCATTAGCTCATCTAAAAAACCTCGGCTGCTCCGTTCATATCGCTGAAAACGGCAAAATCGCCGTTGAAAAATTTCGAAAAAACCCCGTTGATCTCATCCTCATGGACGTACAAATGCCGGAGATGGATGGTTATCAAGCCACTCAACTGATCCGGACGCTTCCGGGCGGTCAGTCCGTCCCGATTATTGGAATGACTGCCAACGCATTTGATTCGGACCTCTCCAACTGCTTTAAATTCGGCATGAACGATGTGATCACGAAACCATTTCGGAAAAAACTGTTTCTGGAAAAGGTGGTTGATTGGCTGTCTTTTACGGACAATTCGCCAACCAATCAGGATTCATCCCCATCGAGAACACCATCCGAAACTAATGCTACCCCATTACCATCCGGCCACCTTCCGCTGGATTGGGAACGTACCTTGGAGGAATTTGATAATGATCAGCCATTTATACTTAACCTGATTCGAGAATTCGTAACACATGGCCGAAAACAACTCCAGATCATCCAGGATGCTATCGCCGTCCAAGACGGAACGACGATATACCGGGAAGCCCACGCCATCAAAGGAGGTGCCGAAAATCTCAATGCCCGTTTACTGGCTGAAGCTGCCCGTTCCCTTGAATATCTGGGAAAAAATAATCGGCTGAATCATCCCAACATTTCAGAGATCATCGAAACAATCAGAGAAGAACTGAATCAATTGGAAACATTTACGATGGAAATCTGTCCATAGCATCAATTTACCGCCATCCCCATAGGAAATATTTATCATAACGTCATCAAGATCAGGAGGAACACCAGAATGAAAATCTTAATTGTTGAAGATGAATTGGTCAGCCGAAAAAAACTGGAACGGTTAGTCAATAATCTCGGTTATGAAACTCTGGTCGCTGCTGACGGCGAAGAAGGTTTAAACCTTTGGCGGACCGAACGACCCCGAATCGTGATCACAGACTGGATAATGCCTAATCTGGACGGTATAGAACTCTGCAAACAGATCCGGAATTCTGAAGGCAGTCAATACACTTACATCATCATGGTTACCTCAAAGAACGACACCCATGACCTTGTCGAAAGCCTCGAAGCAGGCGCCGATGATTTTCTGTCCAAACCTTATATCAAAGAAGAATTGGCGGTCAGGATCCGGGCCGGACGGCGAATTGTGGATTTCGAATCCCGGGATACAGTCATCTTCGCCATATCCAAACTGGCTGAGTCCCGCGACCCCGAAACCGGCTACCATTTGGAACGGATCCGTCATTACTCCCAGGTTTTAGCGAAAACACTGGCCAAAAGCGATAATCCCCCTCCGGAAATCGATGCCTTGTTCATCGACAATCTCTTTTTGACCAGTCCCTTGCATGATATCGGGAAAATCGGTATTCCCGACTATATTTTGGTCAAACCAACCCGTCTTGACGATGCGGAGTTCGCCATCATGAAAACACACACGATCATCGGATATAATACTTTAAACGCTGCAGCCGAACGGGACGTTCGGGCAGAATATTTAAAAATGAGCGCTTCCATCGCCCTCTCCCACCATGAAAAATATGATGGAACCGGCTATCCTGAAGGATTGAAAGGTGAAGAAATCCCTCTTTGTGCCAGAATTGTGGCCCTTGCCGATGTCTATGACGCCCTGGTCAGCAAACGGGTTTACAAAGAAGCATATTCCCATGCCATGGCCAAATCCATCATCCTCGAAGGAAGAGGCACCCACTTCGATCCCATGATCGTTGATGCTTTTCTCCAATGTGAATCAACCTTTATCGAAATCACCAATCGCTTTAAAGAATAATCAATAAAAAAACAGCCGTTTGGCTGTTTTTTTGATTCAATATATGTAAAATCTCCAAAGACCGCATTATAACGGTTTAATATAGTTAATCACGACTTTATCATACAACGCACCCAGCTCATTACTGGTAAATACGAAAATCGTAATTTCTTCTCCTGGATTTTTCACATTAATCGGGACTTTTCTGAGACATTCGGTAAAGTTACCGGATAACGCTTCATCCGGGTAAATCCGGAATGGTCCGACATCTGTTTTCACGTTAATCGCATCGCTTGCTCCATCAGGCGCGTTCATGATAAACGTCAGCTCATAGTACCCGGGTTGATGAAATTTAACGGTCTTTGTTGCAGTGAATTGCAAATTGGTAGCAATCACCGCTTTCCCGCCACTAGCATCTTTATGTTCAACAACTTGGCCATTTTTAAAATCAAAGTCTTCCAACTCAATAACCATCGGGAATCCTTCCGGCTGGCTGTTGGCTTTAACCTCTTTGGTGATCCCAAGGGTAAAGAAGGTAATTAGAACTACCGTAACCAACAAGAACAAGGATAATGCCGATATCTTGATATTCTTCATCTTTTGTTACTCCTCCTTTGGTTAACAAAATCAATTCTTGGGTACTCATATTTTATCATACCGATGTCAATTATTAAATATTTTTAATTATTACATATAAAACATGGTATTTTTTTGCTGTTAAATCTACTTCTTCCCTTCACTTGCAGGAATGATTAAGCCACCGCTGCCCCCGACATAAATATTGGGGACTTCACCCATGACAATCGCTTCCACCAAAGGCACCTTCGAACTTATGCGCACTTGGCGGTTGACAAAAGGAACGACCATTTTAACAGTTGCTGTTACGGTGACAAAGATTCGATGTCTGATTTGATTTATACCAGCTACATCAAAACTATCTTCAATATAGCTGGTTACAATGCCAATGGGTTGAACTCTCACTGGAAGCTCGGGCCCCATCCCGGAGAGCATTTTCAATCCCAAAATTTGGCCCATCGGAATCTTAATCACTTGCTGGGGTAAATCTTTCACCCGATTTTGAACGGCTAACGCCGCCTCAGCCGAAATTCGGTTAATCTCACTGGTATTCGGTTGCATGAATGCTACCTTTCCTTCTTTGTCAAAATTGAGAATAATTAAATTTTGATAACGAATATTTGGTGAAATATTGGAACGTACTGCCTCATTAATGGCCCGGGTTGCTATCTGCCGGGCTTTGGCCTCAGCCAAATGGCTTAGTGTCGGCCGAATTCTGATATCGACAACATAAAAACTTCCGATCGATATCAGGATAAAAAAGAACAACACCGTTACTGTCGCTAATATACGCCGTTTATACGGAGGAACTTGTAACGGTATATAACGTTTCCTCAAATTGAACCGCATCGCCATCCCCCACTTTATAATGGGCACTGTTTACAACATCTATATTTCCTTTTTCCCAAATCCATGCTGAATTCCCTTTAATTCACTTGTTTAGTGGTATTAAATCTTACCTTTCAGTAAAATTTTGCTTTATGGTATAATTAGTAACAACGATTTGAACGATGTGATACATATGAGCTTTTTTCCAAATGCCCATTTTATCGTTATATTGATTTGAACATGACATTCTCTTGATACATCGGACAATCCCAACCATATGACTTTGGAGGAGACAGATGAGTCCCAAAAAAAATTACCGACGTTCAACAAATGCAACTCCCAATTATTGGATTATCGCCATTACCATTCTGATCGGCATTTTATCCGGTTTTGTATTTATCCTTGCATTCACCATCAACACCGATGTGGAAATTTTGCCCCCGCCTAAACGGGCTACTGTTTTTTATGATATTAATAAAAAGGAATATACCCGAATCTATGTTGAAAACCGCCTCGAAGTCCCATTACAAAAGATACCGGACAACCTTAAAAAAGCCATCGTCAATGTGGAAGATGCCCGTTTTTTTGAACATTCCGGCATTGATCTACGGGCCATCGCCAGGGCTCTCTGGGTCGACATCAAAGGCGGCGGATATATTGAAGGTGGCAGTACCATCACCCAGCAACTGGCCCGTAATATTCTTTTAACTCAGAAGAAGGCCATTACCCGTAAGATCCAGGAAGTTTTCCTGGCCATGAAAATTGAACGGAATTATACCAAAGAAGAAATTTTGGAACGTTATTTAAACCAGATTTACTTCGGCCACGGAACCTATGGGGTAGAAGCAGCTTCCCGATTATATTTTGGCAAAAGTGTAACCCAACTCGATTTACATCAGATTGCCTTGTTGGCAGGGCTCCCCAAAAGCCCTAACGGATACTCACCATATACGAACCCTTCGGGAGCTAAACAACGACGGGCTGTTGTTCTCAATCAAATGGCCAAATACGGGTCCATCACCCAGGCTCAGGCCGAAATGTATAAAAAGAAACCGCTGGATGTTCTTCCCCTGGCTGCCTCTAAACGTAAAGCAGCTTATTTCATCGACTATGTCATCCGAAAACTCGAAGGAACCATCGATGAAGAGTCTCTCTATACCGGCGGATATCAGGTCTATACTACCATCGATCCTTTGATTCAGGAAGCTGCCAACGAAGCTGTCGCCACATTGACCGGCGGTACCCCGGATGCATTGGGCGTACTCCAACCTCAAATCGCATTAGTGGCAGTTGATCCCCGTACCGGGTATATTAAAGCCATGATCGGCGGCAGGGATTTCAGCAACACCCAATTGAACCGGGCTGTTTATGCCCATCGTCAACCCGGATCAACCATTAAACCTTTTGTATATACGACTGCACTGGAAAGCAAAGCCTATACTCCGAACACAGTCATCGTTGATGAACCGGTTAGTTATCCATCAGCCACCGGAAAACCGTGGGCGCCGCAAAACTATGATCGACAATTCCGTGGACCGATCACCCTGCGGCGGGCTTTGGAAGAATCCGTTAACACAGTGACCGTTAAACTAGTGGATCAACTGGGTCCCAGCAAAGTGATATCCGTTGCCAGACAAATGGGATTACAGAGTTTAGTGGTCAGCGGTCCCACGAATGATCTCAACCTGGCTGCGATGGCCTTGGGAGGCTTAACCAAAGGCGTCACCCCGCTGGAACTTTCCATGGCGTATACCCCCTTGGCCAATCAGGGAATCAAAGTGGAACCCATTGCTGTCCTGGAAGTCCGGGACGCTGACGGTAATCTTCTCTTTGAAGACCGTCCCCGTAAAAAAGTGGCCATTTCGGAAACTACCGCTTATATGATCACTGATATGCTTCGGGGAGTTATCATGCGCGGCACAGGAAGAGCAGCTATAATCGATCGACCGGCCGCCGGCAAAACCGGAACCACCAATGACAATACCAATGCCTGGTTTGTTGGATATACGCCGGATTTGTTAGCTACCGTCTGGATCGGCAATGATAGCCAAAATAAACCGATTCGCATCAACGGCGTCAGTATCGGCAGCGGCCGGGCCGCTGCCATCTGGGCAACCTTCATGCAGAAGGCCTTGGCCAATACTCCGCCGTCGGACTTTGTTCCGCCGGCCCAGATGGCTACGGAGATTGAAATCTGCAGTATCAGTGGCCAACTGGCAACTCCCAACTGCCCGGAAGTCAAATACGAATCTTTCTTACCGGGTACAGAGCCTACCGAAAGTTGCCGGTTGCATAATCCAGCCCCGCCTGTACAGGAATCCGCTCCGACGTCACCGGTTTCGCCGATTTCGCCGATTTCGCCGACTCCGGCTCCAGGCAATCATTCGAGTCCGGTGCCAGCTCCCAACATCAGCGATATTCCGGCACATGCCAATCCCACACCAACACCGGTTCCCAAACGTCGTCGGGTCATCGCCAAGATCTGTTCGGAGAGCGGATTACTGGCTACCCCCTACTGTCCGGAAAGCCTGACAGTGGCCGAGATCTTTGTAGAAGGCGAGGAACCGAGAAGCTACTGCAATATTCATAAAGAGCATTAAAAAAGAACCCTTACGGGTTCTTTTTTATTTCAACTCCACCACCGTTGCGCCTAGGCCACCTTCGTTTTGCTCTGCAAAGGTGACAGAACGCACCATCGAATGTTCCTTTAAATATTTTTGAACAGCCTGTCTCAGGGCTCCAGTGCCTTTGCCATGAACGACCCTGAAGCGTTTCAGACCGGCCATAATGGCTTGATCCAGGTACTTTTCCAACTCATACAATGCTTCATCCACTGTCAAACCTCTCAAGCTGATCTCAGCACTGATATTTTGGGCCGTTTCCATACCGGTTGCACCGGATTTACGAAGTATCTTCTCGCTTTTTTGTAAAGGACCATCAACAAGCTCCAAATCATCGAGGGCTAGCGAAAGTTTCATGATCCCCACCTGAACCAAAGCTGTATTTGCATCCAAACCTAAGACGGTTCCTTCTTTATCTACCGTTAAAACTTTGACTCTGCTGCCCACCTTGAGTTGCCCAGGTTTCGGACGGTTTGTCCGATTGGGTTTTTCCACCTTTTCCTCGAGTTTAGCAACTTTCTCGGTAATTTGCTTCCGGGCTTGATTGGCAATAGTCTTGGCCTGATCGGGAGTAGCCTCCCGCAATTGCCGGAGTAAGTTCTCGCTTTCCCGCCGGGCTTCGATCAACAGTTCCCGGGCTTCCGCCCTGGCCTGTCGAAGCAGCTCCTCTTTTTCCTGCTTCAATTTGTTTAATTCCGCTTCATAGCGTTTCCGGAAAGCTTCTCCTTTGGCCCGGGCTTCTTCGCTCACTCTCCGGTCTTCCCGGGCTTTACGACGGTCATTTTCGATATCCCGAAGCATAGCCTCTACCTGGGCCGTTTCTTCGGAAATGTACTGTTTCGCCTGCTCAACCAAAAATTCCGGCAAACCCAGTTTCTGAGCGATCTGAAAAGCCTGACTGCTGCCGGGAAGCCCAATGATCAAATGATACGTGGGCCTGAGCGTGGCGATATCAAATTCAACGGATGCATTCTGAATCCCTTCGGTTTTATAAGCAAAGGCCTTCAATTCACTATAATGGGTGGTAGCCACAGTACGGACACCCAAGCGATGTAAATGGGTAAGAATGCTCATGGCGAGGGCAGCCCCTTCCGACGGATCTGTTCCTGCACCCAATTCATCCAGGAGGACCAGACACCGGGAATCGGTGGCCTCTTCAAGAATACGGACTATTTGGGTCATATGCGATGAAAAAGTGGACAGGCTTTGCTCAATGCTTTGTTCATCGCCGATATCGCAAAAAATCCGTTCGAAAACGGCGATCCTGGACCCGGACAAAGCGGGAATGTGCAGTCCCGACTGGGCCATCAGCGTTAGTAACCCCACGGTCTTTAAGGTCACCGTCTTCCCACCGGTATTCGGCCCGGTAATAACCAGCGTATCGAAGTCTTTGCCAAGATAGACAGTGATCGGAACCACATTTCCCTTGAGTAACGGATGGCGGGCTTGCTGGAGTTCAATGATGCCATCTTGATTCAATTCAGGCTCAATGCCGCTGATTTCAATACTATATCGGGCTTTGGCAAAGGCCAAATCCAACCGGGCTAAAATCTCGATGGAGACTTGCGCTGATTCGCTAATCGCCGCAACCTCCCGGGAAAGCTCGCTTAAAATGCGATGGATCTCTTCTTCTTCCGCACTCTCCAACAGACGGATTTGATTGTTTAACTCGACGACCGCCATCGGCTCAATGAATAACGTGGCTCCACTGGAAGATTGATCGTGGACAATTCCGGGAAACAGCGATCGGTACTCTTGTTTAACCGGAATTACATAGCGATCATTCCGGACAGTCACGATAAGATCCTGCAAATACTTGGCATTCTCACTGGAACGGATGATATTGTCCAATCGGTCACGGACCCGGTTTTGAAGAACTTTAATCTGATGCCGGATTTCATGAAGTTTAGGACTGGCATTGTCTAAAATTTCCCCTTCCGGCCCGATGCACCGTTCAATCTCCCGCTCCAGCCGGGGAAAACTTCCTAAGCGGCTCCCCCACTCCGGTAAAATGATGATATCCGTCCGGTTATTGTCAGGCTTCAAAAATTCCCGCATCAGCCGGGAAGCCCGGAGGGTGGAACCAACCGCCATCAATTCAGCCGGCGACAAAACGCCGCCAATGGCAGCCCGTTTCAGCTCATTCCGTATGTCAAAAATACCGCCCAACGGCGGCCGCTCCGATCCACCCAAATAATAGAGAGCTTCCGAAGTAATCTGTAAAGCTTCTTTTATCGGCCCAAACTGGGTATAAGGCCGAAGATTTCGGACCAACTCTTTACCGGCGGACGTCGAAGCCATGGCTTCCAGCTGCCCGATGATTTTATCATATTCTAATGCTTTTAAAGTGCGTTCATTCACCTTTGTTCGACTCTCCCTCTCACAATAACCTCATTATACCATTTCTCGTCCAGCTTTAAAGAGAGAAAATCATGATATCCATGAATCATTTGGAACAAAAAGGCTGTCTCCCATGGGAGACAGCCTTTTTGTTCAACCGACGGATACTGCTTGAATCTTTGGCACTAAAGCTTCACGCCATACCTCGTCCATGGATTCTACCAGAACAATCTCGATTTCAGCCGCAATATTGGCCGGTATATCTTCTAAGTCCTTTTTATTCTCTTTAGGCACCAGAACCTTTTTAATACCTCCCCGGTGGGCTGCAAGCACCTTCTCTTTCAAACCGCCAATCGGCAATACCCTGCCCCGCAGCGTGATTTCCCCGGTCATGGCGACTTCTTTGCGAACCGGCCGGTTTGTTAATGCAGACACTATAGCTGTCGCAATGGTAATCCCTGCAGACGGTCCGTCCTTGGGAATGGCTCCCTCAGGCACATGAATATGCACATCATAGCGTTCATGAAAATCTTCCTCAATCCCCAACTCTTTAGCTCGGGAACGAATATAACTGAAGGCAGCCTGAGCGGATTCCCGCATCACTTCGCCTAGTTTCCCGGTGAGGATCAAGGCCCCTTTTCCTTTCACTAGCGAAACCTCAATCGACAACATGTCGCCGCCGACTTCCGTCCACGCCAGTCCCGTAGCCAAACCAATTTGGTCGGTAGTTTCGGCCAAATTGTAACGGTATTTGGGGGCTCCTAAGAATTTCTCCAGATTCTTCGGAGTCACCCGCACCGTTCGTTTGGTACCCTGGACAATTTCCTTCGTTGCTTTCCGGCACAGATTGGCCAATTGCCGTTCCAAACCACGGACACCCGATTCCCGAGTATATTCGTTAATGATACGATGCAATACCTCATCCGCAACTACCAGAGTTTTCCTGCTGAGGCCATGATCTTTGGCTTGTTTCGGCAATAAGTGGCGTTTCGCGATCTCCACCTTTTCCACTTCAGTATACCCGGACAAATTGATCACTTCCATCCGGTCCAACAACGGCCGGGGAATGGTATGCCACACATTGGCTGTGGTCATGAAAAGCACTTTGGAGAGATCAAAGGGTATTTCCAGATAGTGATCGCCGAAGTTGCTGTTCTGCTCAGGATCGAGCACTTCCAGCAAGGCTGCGGAAGGGTCACCCCGGAAATCCGTGCTCATTTTATCGATCTCATCCAATAATATTACCGGATTTCGGGAGCCGGCCTGTTTCATAATTTGAATGATCTTTCCGGGCATCGCTCCAACATACGTACGGCGATGGCCCCGGATCTCAGCTTCGTCCCGGACGCCGCCCAGGGAGAAACGGACAAATTTCCGGTTCAGTGCCCGAGCTACCGATTTGGCAAGGGAGGTTTTACCCACACCCGGAGGTCCGATCAGACACAAAATCGGCCCTTTCAATTCCTTAGTTAACTGGCAAACAGCCAAATACTCGAGGATGCGCTCTTTTACCTTTTCGAGACCAAAATGATCTTCATTTAAAATAGCTTCCGCCGTTTGAAGATCTAACCGATCTTCCGTCAGCGTATTCCAAGGAAGAGATAAAACCCAGTCGATATAATTCCGAACCACCACTGCCTCGGCTGCAAGAGGCGGCATCTTGGCCAAACGTTCCAATTCTTTTTTAACTTTTTCATCGGCTTCTTGGGGAAGTTTCAGCTCAGCCAGTTTTGAACGAAGCTCCTCCACTTCGGCCGCACGTTCGTCCGCTTCGCCCAGTTCTTTCTGGATAGCCTTCATTTGCTCACGAAGATAATATTCTTTTTGGGTTTTCTCCATCTGTTTCCGGACGCGGAGATGAATCTTCCGCTCCAACTCTAAGATGTCGATCTCTTTCATTAAAATGCCGCAAAGAGTTTCCAGGCGCTCTTTGGCAGAAAATGCTTCTAAGATGCTCTGTTTCTCTTCGACTTTCAAATTGAGATGGGAAGCGATCACATCCGCCAGCCGGGCCGGATCGTCAATGGTCAATACAGAACTTAAGACTTCCGGCGGACTCTTCTTATTTAATTTAGTATATTGCTCAAAATGAAACAGGGTCGAACGGACCAGAGCTTCAATTTCGCTGTCTTTCTCATTGGTCTCTTCCACTTCAGCCAGACGCACCGAGTAATAGGGATCAAACTGCAAATATTCAACAATTCGAACCCGATAAAGTCCCTCAACCAACACCCGAATGGTCCCGTCCGGAAGTTTTAAAAGTTGTTTTATCTCAGCAACCGTGCCTACAGAATAAATATCATCTTGATTCGGCTCATTAACTTTCGCTTGCCGTTGTGCAGCGAGAACAATCAACCGCTCATTCACCATCGCTGCTTCCAGGGCATTTATTGATTTCTCGCGGCCGACATCCAGCGGCACGACCATATATGGAAATACGATCATTCCACGTAACGGCAGCAAAGGCAAGGTCTCTTTAAAAGATACCGGGGTACGTTCCCGTTCCTCTTGACTCAACAATGATGCCACCTCCATATTCATTACGTAACCTCATCCTGAACTCTTCATCCCGGTTCAAACTCTATCCTGCCACCAGCGTTTAGATCAGGACAGTACGCTGTAAAAAAATCATGAAAGGTTAAATTCGCGTTCCTCTGCCAAGTTCCTTTGAGTAATTATTGGAGAAATCACCATATCTTTAGCGTCTTTGGCAGAACTACCCCATCGCCGCCAATTCTTCCTGAAGGATTTCCCACTGTTGATATAAGGTTTCCAGCCGCTTTTCAACCTCGGCAAACTCGGCAGCCAACGCTGCACTTTGTTGATAATCGTTATGAATAGCCGGATCGTTCAGCAATTGATACAGTTCATCACGGCGACATTCCACTTTTTCAATTTCAGCCTCCGTATCAACCAGCTCTCGCTGCTTCCGGCGCAGTTGACGTTGGATTTCCTTGGTGTTTTCCCGATGAATCTGCGTTTGGGTTTTTAACTTTTCGGAACTTTCTTCCTTGATTTCAGCCTGACTCTTTTTCCATGCCACATAGGCTTCATAATCGGCAAAAGGTAAAATTTGGCCGTTAACTAACGCCAAATAGCGATCGACAACTTTTTTAAGGAAATACCGGTCATGGGAGACCACCAGTACCGTGTTTTCTGTCTCCGCCAAAGCGTTTTCTACAACCTCAATGGAAGCCAAATCCAAATGATTGGTCGGTTCATCCAATATCAGAAAGTTAGCTTCGGAGAGCATTAATTTAATCAACCCCAACCGGCGCCGTTCCCCGCCGCTTAAATCGGCAACATTCTTAAAAACATCATCTCCGCTGAATAAAAACCGGCCGAGTATCGTCCGGGCCTCGGTATTACTTAGATCCGCCGCAGCCATAATCTGACTGAAAGGCGTCCCCTCTGCTGAAATATTGTCTAGCTGGGAAAAATAGCCCGGACGAATCTCATATCCCAAACGAATTTCGCCGGAATCCGGCGCCTCATAGCCCATAATCATCTTTAACAAGGTGGTTTTCCCTACACCGTTAGGGCCGATGAGGCCGATTTTCTCACCGGCTTCCACTTTCAATTGGGCTTGATGTAAAATCACTTTATCCCCGTATCGTTTTGAAAGATGATCACACTCTAGGACGATTCTGGCTCCTGCCGGCCCGTTTTTAAATCGCAGCTTCAACGCTTTATCGTCTTTTAATGGTTTCTCCACCCGTTCCATATGGAGTAGACGTTTTTCAATACTATGGGCCTTGCGTTTACTTTTTTCAGTCGCCCGGGATTCTCTCACAAACTTCTCCAACCGGCCGATTTCTTTCTCCTGTTTTTCATAAGCCCGGAGCATACTCTGATACTCTGCTTCTTTTTGCGTCCGATATTCGCTATAATTGCCTCGATATCGTTTGATGCGACCAAACTCCATCTCCAAGAAACCTTGAACGACCTTGTCCAGGAAATAACGGTCATGGGAAACCAGGAGGACCGCACCTTTGTAAGACGCCAGAAATTCCTCCAGCCACTCGACAGCCTCGATATCCAAATAGTTGGTAGGCTCGTCCAAAAATAATAAATCATAAGATTTAAGCAATAATCTAGCCAAAGCCAGCCGGGTTCTTTCCCCGCCGCTTAAAACAGCAATAGAGTCGTGCCAGCGTTCTTTGGGGAACCCTAGTCCTTTTAATACACCCTGAATCCGACCTTCCACCTGATATCCGCCGGCTGTTGCAAACTTTTCGGTTAACTCATGATGGTGATCCACCAATTCGCGCAAACGATTCTCAGGAATACCTGCTTGATTCATCTGGTGCTGAAGTTCATCAATTTGAACTTGCAATCGATCAAGATCACTGAAGATACTCCGCAATTCCTGATAGACTGAAATATTTTCGTTAAACTCCAGAATTTGAGGAAGATAACCAAAGGTGTAATTTTGAGCCCAATGGATCTCACCCCGGTCATAATCTTCAGTACCGGTTAAAATATTGATTAAGGTTGTTTTTCCACACCCGTTTCTCCCGATCAGCCCCATTTTTTCACCAGGATGAATCTCAAAAGAAAGATCTTCAAATATCTGATCGGAACCATAATATTTGGTTAATCCTTTTACCTGTAATAAAGCCATCGTTTACTCCAAACAACTGTTAATGAATAATACCCATCCTGTTAATAGGCCAAAAACGCCACCAGGCTTTTCCTTTGATATTCTCAATCGGTACCGGCCCCCAATACCGGCTGTCCTGACTGTTATTCCGATTATCACCTAGCACAAATAAATGGCCCTCAGGGATTCGGTATGAGGGAAAATCATGTATTGGAGCCCGATCCGGAGTAATATAAGACTCTTTGAGAGGTTTTTCGTTAATATATACCACGCCTTTCTGGATGCTGATCGTTTCTCCGGGCAAGCCAATAATCCGTTTAACGAAGTCATCCTTGGAACCGGCGATCTCCGGCGGCCTAAAAACAATAATATCAAAACGTTGCGGTTCTTTGAACCAATATGCGGTTTTATTCGAAAGAAACCGGTCCTGCACTTCGATGGTGGGTACCATGGAAGGCGAAGGAACATACCGTGATTCCAAAAAGAAGGTATGAATGATCAGAAACAAAATCACCGCTGGAACGATCACTTCCAGCACGTCTTTAATAAAACGTCCCATCGAATATTCCTCTTTCTCTTTTTTTGAACCCGATTTCGAAACCATCCGAATCCCCCTCATCCACACAGTCACGTTCTTTTTTCCATAATTTCAGCAGGTTTATTATAACATATTGCAACAAAGCCGCAAACACGTTGCGGCTTAAACTCATCCATCTTAGCGTGGATCATTTCGACCCGGTGTACCGTTCTCCATCAACTGGGATAATGTCACCAATTTATATCCTTTTGTCCGTAGCCCTTTGATGATTCCCGGTAAAGCCAGATGAATTTGCTTACTGGAATCACTGGCATGGCATAAAATCACAGCCCCTGGAAAAACTCTTTTTATGACCCTTTCCACCATATAGTCCGGGCCGGGATTTTTCCAATCCAATGAATCCACCGCCCAAATTACCGTTTCATATCCCAACTCCCGGGCCGTATCGATGACCAGGTCATCATAATCACCGTTAGGCGGGCGAAAGAACGGAGCCACTCGTTCAACGACAGAAAGCAAATCTTGATGTGCCTTGGCAATGTTTTCACGGACGACCTCCTTGGGGTATTCGCTGAGATTTACATGACGATCTCCGTGGCTCGCGATCTCATGCCCCTGTTCGTAAATCATTCGAACAGCCTCCGGATGCTGGACAGCCCATGGCCCGGAAAGAAAAAACGTGGCCGGAACCTGATGTTCCTTTAATATCTCCAATACCTTGGGTAATGTTTCTTTGCCCCAACTGATATCAAAGGTCAAAGTGACCTCCGGCGCCTTTTTTTGAACATAGAAAATGGGCATTTCTTTTGCGATTGGCCCGATTACCGGCGACGCAGGTATCGAAAAACGGCCATTCATAAATCCCAAGCCATAAATCAGAGCCAGTATCCAGAGAAAGATCATGCTCTTTTTTAAAATAACGATTTTCACCATTCCCACCTCGGCTTATCTTTATTCCCCAAATCAGAAATAAAGAACATCAGTGGGTATCTATGACATAAAAAAAGATGGGCCCATCGGGCCCATCTTATTTTCAAAAAGGTATTACTTTTTAGCTACAGCATCTTTTAAAGCTTTACCAGCCTTGAATACCGGAACCTTTCTTGCTGCAATTTTAATTTCAACACCCGTTTGAGGATTACGCCCTTTACGAGCCTCCCGTTTCCGTACTTCAAAACTACCGAAGCCGACTAATTGAACTTTTTCACCTTTAGCCAAAGCTTGGGTCATTGCGCTAATGAACGCATCAATCGCTTTCCCGGAATCTTTTTTGGTTAAGCCACTCTTCTCGGCAACCTTGTCGATGAGTTCGGTTTTGGTCATTAATTAAGTCACCTCCTTCCGAAAAAGTGGAAAAGTGTTTTCATTTCCTTCAGGTGAACTTTGGTAACTTTTTAATAATACCACATATTCTAGATTTTTCCCTTATCTCCTGCTTTTCAATCAAAAAATAGCAGATTTTTTCTATAATTTATAGGGGTTTCAAGCATAATCCCAGCTAAAATGGGGGTTTTTTTGTAAAAAAATTATTAACAAAAAGTAACCGCCCTGCATAAGAACGGTTACTTTATAAAACAAAAATGGTCTTTTCAGACCATTTCTGGTTATAAAATGATACAAATCAGACCGCCGCTTCCCTCGTTCAATATTTTGGTCAATGTCTCCTGTAGTTTTTCCTGAGCATTTTCCGGCATCTGCGTTAATTTGGACTGAATCCCTTCTTTCACCAGATCGTACATAGATTTGCCAAAGAAATCCATCTCCCAGATCTTCGAAGGATCTTTCTCAAATTCACTGGTTAAGAAGCGGACAAACTCTTCGCCCTGTTTTTCAGTTCCTACCACTGGCGTCACTTCGGTCATGATATCCACTTTAATCATGTGAATGGACGGAGCACTGGCCCGCAACTTCACCCCAAAACGGTTCCCGTGACGGATCAGTTCCGGTTCAGCCATGGACAACTCACTTAACAACGGCTGGACAATGCCGTATCCGGTTTCTTTTACCTCTTTTAGGGCTTCGGCGACCTTATCGTACTCCCGTTTGGCAACGGACAACTCTTTCATAATGCGCATCAAATGATGATCGCCATTCACCGTAAAACCGGAAGTCTCTTCCAAAACCTGATAGAATAACTGTCGATCCGTCAAAACCTCGACAGAGACGGAGCCTTCTCCCAAATTCACCTCTTTTAGCGAGACGCCGCTTACTTCCTCCAGCGACCTTAACGCCTCGACCACCGCATCAATATCCCGGACCTTTTCCACTCCGGCAACAGCCCCATAAACAGTCCCTTCGATCCGGCTTCGCAGCCAGTGATCGATCTCCAACTCCTCGATCCAGTTGGGATAATCCACCCGAATCTCACGCAGCGGGAACATATACAACAACTGCTGTATGACGCTCTCAATCTGAATCGGTGAAAGTTGTAAACAATTTAATGGAAGAACCGGAATCTCATATTTGGCCTGCATCTCGGCGACCAGACCCAGAGTCGACGGATCATCCGGATGAACAGAATTGACGATCACCACAAAGGGTTTACCTAAAGCTTTTAACTCGCTGATCACCCGTTCTTCGGCAGTCATATAATTTTCCCGGGGAATATCGGTGATACTGCCGTCCGTTGTAATCACCAGGCCGACAGTCGAGTGATCCGTGATCACCTTTTCCGTCCCCAATTCCGCTGCTTCCACAAAACTGATGGGTGTATCATACCAGGGCGTTAAAACCATGCGCGGCCCATCTTCATTTTGAAAGCCAACAGCACCCTCCACTGCGTAACCCACACAATCCACCAGACGGACCCGGAACTTCACATTTTCGCCAATATTCACTTCTACCGCTTCGCTGGGCACAAATTTCGGTTCTGTGGTCATAATGGTCCGGCCATTGCCACTCTGAGGTAATTCATCCTGAGCTCGTTCCCGATCATAATTGTTGGCGATATTCGGGATCACGATCTGTTCCATAAACCGCTTGATAAACGTGGACTTCCCTGTGCGTACCGGGCCAACAACTCCCACATAAATATCCCCTCCGGTACGTTCGGTGATATCTTGAAAGATATCAAACCTCTCCATCGATGTCCCCCCTTTTCAATCGATTTTACCTATATAGCTACGGGAATTGATTCATCCCCCCTTCACTGACTGATGGAAATCCTTCGAAATTGCCGTCATTTCAACAAATGACTGCAATTCGCAAACAATAACACTATATATATATGGGTTGACCGATACCAATATAACTGATATGCCAAACTAAATAGACAGTTCACCATCATATCTACAGTCGTGATCATCCTATTGCCAATACTCTCCAAATATTCGTTCAATTAAGGTTAAAGGTGCGGATGATGGGTGAAAACTATATGAGTCAGGAGACAGGAGTTTCAAAATCCTGGATTTCGGGGGATTGATCGGATGATAATGAATCTGCATTCCGGCAAATAAAAAAGGAACGCAATCGCGTTCCTTGATAACTGACAACCCAGTATCCAGCGGCTAGAACCAGTACCTACACCTCGTACCTATGGCCTAGAACCTAGATCCTTTATCTTTATCAACCGTTAATTACTTAATGCTCCTGACTCCTGTCTACTGTCTACTGTCCCTAGTGCCCGTTAATTTATGTCTACTCCCACGAATACGTACCCGTGATCACTTCTTCCATCTCATGGGTTCGGACCCGTTCCATCAGTTTCCGAACACCGTCCCGAGGCGAAACATTTTCATAGAGAACCTGATAGGTTACAAAGGTTATCGGCATTTCCACATTTAACTTTTTAGCCAGCATATAGGCTGCTTCTGCAGTGGCCACTCCTTCAATCACCATTTTAGTGGATTCCGTAATCTCTTTGAGACTACGGCCTTTTCCCAACTCGCGACCAGCCCATGAGTTTCGGCTATGCTTACTGAAAGCCGTGACAAATAAATCTCCCATTCCGGATAACCCCGAAAAAGTTGGGATCTGGGCACCCAAAGCCGCGCCCAGCCGCGCCATTTCAACCATGCCCCGGGTTACTAAAGCAGCTTTAGTATTATCGCCTAAGCCCAGCCCGTCAACGATTCCAGCCGCCAATGCAATGACATTTTTAAGCGCGCCGCCCAGCTGCACTCCGGTTCGGTCCGGATTGGTGTACACCCGGAAATTAGGGGTAATCAAAAGATCTTGAACCTCTTCAGCATATTTAAGAACCGGTGTAGCCACTACAATCGCCGAAGGATGATTCACAGCCACCTCTTCCGCATGGGTCGGCCCGGACAAAGCGACGATCGCATTGGCATCGACCATCGACAGTTCTTCTTCTAAAATATCCGTCATCTTTTTTAACGTTTTAGACTCCAGACCTTTCGAGGCACTGATCACGATCATGTCCTGCGAAACAAAAGGAGCCATTTCCTTCGCTACTGATCGCAACCATTGACTGGGGACTGTGGTAATTAAGTATTTTTTCCCAGAAACAACCTCAGCCAGAGATGAACTGGCTGACAATGTATCCGGAAGGGTCACTCCCGGCAAAAAAGTATGGTTGGTATGATAACGGTTAATCTCTTCGCAAACCTCGGTTTCCCTGGCCCAAATCTGTACATTATACCCTTTTTCCGCACATAGCTTGGCAAGAGCAGTCCCCCACCCTCCGCCTCCGATAACTCCAATCATTCTTTCTTGGCACTCCTTTTATCTTTATATAAAATCCGGTTTTCGCAGCCTTGCATCAGACGCCTGATATTTTCACGATGGCGGTATATAGCAATTATCCCCAATAAAAGAGCTAACCCGCATTTATAATAGCTTCCCGAATAAAAGATGAACACGGATATCGGATAAGCGACTGCAGCCACGATCGACGCTAACGAGACAAAACCGGAGCTAAAAAAGAAGATTAGCCATGCCGGAAGCACGATCACCAAACTCATCGGCGTTAATGCAATGATAACCCCCAACGAAGTGGCAATCCCTTTTCCGCCCTTAAATCCGGCAAATATGGACCAGTTATGACCGATGATCACCATCAAACCGCTGACTGCTGCCAGATCGATGCCAAAAGCTTCGCCGAGATAACGGCCGATTAATACAGCAACGACCCCTTTGAGGGTATCCCCGGCCAAAACAACAGCTCCATAGAACGAGCCCATACTCCGAAAGGCATTGGTAGCACCCACGTTACCACTGCCCTGGCTGCGCAGATTTATTCGTTTCAAGCGGGCCACAATGTCTCCGGTTAAAATCGACCCAATTACAATACTCACTACAATAACTGTAAGAAGTTTGATAAGGTCCACGCCTTTGAAGCCTCAACTTCCCTTTTTATTTACTTTTGTGACAAAACGAATCGGAGTCCCTTTAAATCCAAAATATTCCCTTAATTTGTTCTCCAAATACCGTTGGTACGAGAAATGAAAACCCTCCGGATCATTGACCGTAAACCTGAACGTGGGTGGTTTCACTTTCACTTGAGTGGTATAGTAAATCTTGAACATTCGCCCTTTGTTGGACGGCGGATTATGCATCATCATCGCATCCGAAATAACTTCATTCAAACGATTGGGGGAAACCCTCATCGTATAATAATTCATCACTTCATTGATGGCTTGAGGCAGCTTCACAAGACGTTGGCCTGTCTTAGCCGATACAAACAATACCGGGGCAAAATCCAGAAAGTCCAAAGCATCCCGAATTTCTTTGACATACTCATCAGCCGTCTTGCTGTCTTTATCCACTAAATCCCACTTATTCACCAGAATAATACAGGCTTTCCCAGCATCTTTAATAATTCCGGCAATCCGTAAATCCTGCTCAGCGATGTTCTCGGTGGCATCCAGCACCAAAATCACAACGTCGGAACGTTCCACCGCTTTTAAGGCTCTGAGCACACTGTAATACTCAACAGCAGCTTCCACTTTGGATTTACGCCGAATACCGGCTGTATCCACCAACAAATAATCGGTACCGTCGATGGTTAAAGGCGTATCGATAGCATCCCGGGTGGTTCCAGGAATATTACTGACGATCACCCGTTCCTCGCCTAACAACGCATTGACCAAAGAGGACTTGCCTACATTCGGCCGCCCGACAAAGGTTACCCGGATCCGCTCATTATCGCTTTCTTCCGTCTCTTCCGGGCAATGGGCCAAAGCTGCATCTAAAAGATCGCCAATATTTTTCCCATGTTCAGCCGAGATCAATATCGGCTCGCCTAAGCCCAAACTGTAAATCTCAGAATCATAATACGTATCAAAATTATCGATTTTGTTAACTGTCAAAACCACCGGTTTTTTCGTTTTCCGAAGTAGTTCAGCGACCTGATAATCGGAAGTTGTCAACGGCTCTCTCCCATCGACAACCATAATTAAAACATCCGCTTCCTCCAGAGCAATCTCCACTTGTTTCCGGATTTGCATCTGAATCGTATCTTTTTCATCGGTTAAACCGCCGGTGTCGATCAGCAAAAACTCCCGATCCAACCATTTAGCCGTCGTGTACAGACGATCCCGGGTAACCCCCGGGGTATCTTCCACAATGGCCAGGCGTTGCCGGGCAATTCGATTAAACAAAGTGGATTTTCCTACATTTGGTCTTCCTACAATGGCAATTACTGTTCGTGACAAAGGTTGACACATCCTTCTTCAAGAATCCAAGTCAGCCAATCCGCTGCCCGAGTGGGCACCACGGCAATTCGCCGAGGCTCACATGCACGCATCAATTCATCCAGACTTGTACCGTCTAAAAAGACGGCTTCATCTTGTTTTAACGTAATTTGAGGAATCAAAAAGAGTCCGGAGTCATCCGGATACTCCCGAATGGCTTCGATTAAATCCTTACCGACTAATAAACCGGCCACAGTTACCGTTTCACCGAAGAACCGATTGGTGACCGGCAGGACCGAAAGGCGGATCCCGGGACAATCCTTGGCAAAGCGTTCCGCAATATCCTGCCATAATCCCCGAGCTGACCGCCCGGTAACCACCGTTAACTGCAGATGCACTTTACGGAGCTTAGGCAACAATTCCTCAAAAGTTTCTTCAAACTCACTATAAAACCACCGCAACAAGCCTACACCGTTATCCAGTTGCGGATATCCTTCATAAGCCGTCTCCTGCGGTAACGGTTCCTCCGCAGCCAGATACCATTCGTCCGCAGCAAACACAAACCGCGTTTCCAATTTAGGCAAGAGTTCCTGCTGGAACCGATGAACAATTTTTAGGACGTTAGCAGCCTCATCTTTATTAAACCCCTTCAATGGAAAGAGTCTTTCCCGATGAGCTGTTAATCCAACCGGCACCACGGCGAGACTGGCGACTCCGGGAGCTAAAGCTGCCAAGTCATCGATAGTCCGCTCTAAAACTTCGCCGTCATTTATCCCGGGACACAACACCGCTTGCGTATGAACCATGATCCCGGCCTCGACTAATCTTCTTAACTGAGCTAATATTTCTCCCGCTTTTGGCGACCCGATCAGACGGCAGCGAACCTCCGGATCAGTGGCATGAACCGAAACATATAACGGGCTTAAATGTAATTCTTCAATCCGCCGCCAGTCTTTTTCTGTCAAATTGGTCAAGGTAATATAACAGCCCTGCAAAAAGGATAAACGATAATCATCGTCTTTTACATACAGTGTTGGCCGCTGTCCCTTGGGCAATTGATGGACAAAGCAAAAGAGACAATTATTTTTACACACTCTGATCCCATCATAGATCAACCCTTCAAAAGACAGCCCCAGCGGTTCATCGGGATCTTTTTCAAACTCGACAACTTCTATCATCCCGGATTTCTTTTCGAGCTCAAGCTCAATTTCGGGTTCAGAACTTAACGTAAGAAAACGAATGAAATCATCCAGCGGCTGCCCATTTAAACGTAATAACCGGTCTCCCGGTTCCAATTCTAATTCATCAGCGATACTTCCAGGCATAACCTCCCGAATAACCGCGCCAACTGATTTTACCATCTCATTCCTCCTGAGATAGGAAGATTCGCGCTTTTACCATCAAATCCTGCTGAGTACGAGGAATTTCGTATGAACGGCACATAAAAAATAATCAGGCATCGGCCTGATTGGAAAGGAGCGCTGCCCCGCAATTTTCAAGGATCAGGCGCACTTCATCCATGGCTTCCGGCTCAGCTTCCACGATAGCCACAACTTTCCCGTCAGAAAGCGCCTGTTGCAGGCCGTTCCCTCGATTCTTGACCGTTGATATCAGATCCGCTCCCCCGGCCAAGGAACCGTATTTTACGGAACCTACCCCGTCCAGATAACCGGTTTTCAGGCCTGACCACCGTTCCTTAGTCTTTGATGAGTTATCGCCGATAAAACCTTCAGCTGCCGTCTCCCAGCGGAGGTTTCCTGGGTCGGCTTCCTTTGATTCCGGATATATAACCGAAACCCAGGCCCGATTCCAACTGGCCTTTTTCACTTGCCCTAGTGCCGACCGGGCATCCTCAATCTGCTGAAATACTCCGTAAATCGCTTCCCGCACTGAAAGGAACCCCTTTCCTTAAATGTTCCATCCATTATCCTTCCCCAACCCATCCTTTTCTAACGGCATTGACTGTATAACATAATTTTCCATAAATAAGCGGTATATCACGACCGTCTTCGGAAAAACTATGAAATGTCATTTCACGTCCCCAAAGGAGGTGATCTTCGTGGACTGGTTAAGAACCATTGTACGGTTTATCGTCTCAGCCATTGTGTTAATGGTCGTAGGGGCTATTGTACCGGGATTTAGCGCTTTAAGTTTCGGCAATGCTTTATTAGCTGCATTAGTTATTGCCGGACTCAGTTATCTGATCGAATTGGTCTTGGGCAAAGATATTTCACCCTATGCCCATGGTGTCGTCGGTTTCCTGGTTTCTGCGGTTGTGATTTACCTTACCCAGTTTATTGTGCCCGATATGTCCGTTTCCATGATCGGTGCTTTACTTGCGTCGTTGGTCATCGGGATCATTGATCTCTTTGTCCCCACCAAAATCAAATAAAATTGAAAACGGACCAAAAAATTAAGGACTGTATTCGAAAAGTCTCGAGATAGTCCTTAATTTTTTACTTGGAATCATACATTTTTATATTTTAGCGTCGTCTTAAAATATAATCAAGGATGATCGATCGTTTGGTATTCAGTCGAATCGATTTCAAAATCTCCTTAAATTCATCCTCACACCGGTATTTCCCGTTTAAGGCCCCAGTCATCCCTACTACAATTAAAAACTCCTTCCACGGAATGATTATTACCCGGCCTAAACAATCCAACGTCTGCTGCTCATTTTTTACTTGAAATTTCATCCGGATCATCATCGCCGGATGCCCGTCGACTTTGAAATTGGGATCCGTCTTCAATATTTCACAAGACTCCAGAGGACGGGATACCTCTTCCACCAATCTTTCTAACCGTTCCTCCGGTGATAAGTTCTTCGGCAGATGGTTGAGGCGACAACCGCATTGAACAGTCGGCAACGGCACATCCCGCTGAGAATGTTTTTTATAAAAGTATACAAAGGGCACCAATTGCTTCGCAAGAATCTGTTTAAATCGACCCGTATATTCCAAGCGCGTAAAATTAAATAACGGCGCATTTTTTTGGGGTTGAAAAGTCCAATCCGCCGGCTTAGTGATGGAAAACTGAAGCAGGTTGTTGTAATAGAGATTCGATTGCTTACGCTGAAATAACATTCATCCACCTCAATTATTAAGAATTACAGTTCGGCTTTGACAAACTACCTTTTAAATTATACAAATATTCGACAAATCCTCTATTGATGGTTGTAACGGGCGTAATTATACTGATTCAAAGACTGCTCAACTACGATATTCCTGTCTCATAATTGTATCCGGTCTCAGTAAATCCGGATTTAGTTTTGAACCGCTTACGTATTTTCATGCAGTCCCTGTTCCCCTGATCCTTGTATGCGGATAGTGGAAAAACGAAGGCAAAGAGGCTTTTGAGAAGTATGTCGAGAGAAAAAAGAAAGAAGTGGAGACAAACAGACCAGACAAAGAAGATTAAGGAATTCATTCATCCCGCCCTCTTCAATAGTTGAGAAATATTTGCCTACTGAGACGCAATTCCATCGAATATCTTGGCAAAAAAACACAAAATTCCTCTCTGTTACCTTACAGAGAGGAATTTATGATCTGACAATGTTGCATAACCCAAATTCCGCGCCTTCACTCAAGACCGCAAAATCCTTGCCAAAATACATGGGCACACGTCCTCGCATAAACTTAAAGTCATCACGGCACCCTCACTCATTTCAGCAAATTCATTCCCATCGCATAAGCTTTTTTAGCCTCAAAAAAGGGCCAGTTGATCCGTTTCCGTCATCCCCTCGAGACATCCATGCTTCTGTAACACCTCGATCACGGCCGAACTCAGCCGCGCCCTGGTCTTCAAATCCTCAATGGACCGGAACTTTCCTTCCTCGCGGGCTGCCGCAATGGCTTTCGCTGCATTTTCGCCCAGACCCTGCAGGGAAGCCAGCGGCGGCAATAAGCCGTCGGGAGTGATCAGGAACCGGTTGGGATGGGATTTATAAATATCCACATGAAGGAAACGAATTCCCCGAAGCATGGCTTCAACCACCATCTCCAAGATCACATCCAGGTTTTTCTCCTTTTGCGTCGCATCATTTCCCTTTTGCTTAATCTGCTCCCTGTAACTTTTGACGGCCTCAAGCCCGCCCACCACGATATCGGCATCGAACTCGTCGGCCCGAACGCTAAAATAGGTGGCATAATAAGCTTCAGGGTAATTCACCTTAAACCAGGCGATCCGGAAGGCCATCATCACATAAGCGACAGCATGGGCTTTCGGGAACATGTACTTAATCTTCAAGCAAGAATCGATATACCAGTCAGGAACCCCATGTTCCTTCATGATTTGGATCTCTTCTTCGTCCAAACCCTTTCCTTTACGGACTCTCTCCATGATTTTAAAGGCCGTTTTCGGAGGCAGCCCCTTAAAGATCAGGTAGTTCATAATATCATCACGGGTCGAGATAACTTCCGAAAGTTTCGCCGTCCCGTTCTTAATCAATTCCTGGGCATTTCCCAGCCACACATTGGTTCCGTGGGATAAACCGGAGATGAATACCAACTCCGCAAAGGTGGTAGGCCGGGTTTCCTCCAGCATCTGCCGGACAAACCCGGTACCGAACTCCGGAATACCGAGGGTTCCCAGATCAAAGCCCATCTGTTCCGGGGTGATCCCTAAAGGCTCAATGGACGAGAAGATCTTCATGGTCTGCGGGTCTCCCATTTTGACGGTCCGCGGATCGATCCCGGTCAGGTCATGGAGCATCCGGATGACTGTCGGATCATCATGGCCTAGGATGTCCAGCTTCACCAAACGGCCTTCCAAGGCACCATGATAGTCAAAATGAGTGGTAATCCATTCCGCCTTTTTATCATTGGCCGGATACTGAATGGGCGTAAAATTATAAATCTCCTGATCCTTCGGAACAACATACAAGCCTCCCGGATGTTGGCCCGTCGAACGGCGGACGCCGGTACAACCCTTGACCAATCGATTCATCTCTGCCTGACGCAGGCGAAGCCCTTTATCCTCCGCATAACCTTTGACAAATCCAAAAGCTGTCTTTTCTGCCAACCCGGTAACGGTCCCTGCCCGGAAAACATATCCTTTGCCGAATAATTCCTCGGTATATTTGTGAATCACCGGCTGATATTCGCCGGAGAAGTTCAAGTCGATATCCGGTTCCTTATCGCCTTCAAATCCCATAAAGGTCGCAAAAGGAATATCCTGTCCATCCTTGATCAACGGATGACCGCATTGAGGACAGTCTTTATCGGGCAAATCGTAACCGGATGCAATGGCACCGGTCTCCATAAATTCACTGTATTTACAATTGGGGCACCGATAATGGCCCGGTAACGGATTCACTTCGGTGATATTACACATGGTGGCCACAAAGGAGGAACCGACAGATCCCCGGGAACCGACCAGATAACCGTCATCCAGGGATTTCTTCACCAATTTCTGGGCAGTCAAATACAACACCGCATACCCGTGGCCAATGATGCTTTTTAACTCCCATTCCAAACGGTCTTCCACCAATTTGGGAAGCGGGTCGCCATATAGTTCCTTCGCCCGGGTGTAAGCCATGGTACGAATCTCCTCTTCAGCACCAGGGATAACCGGCGGGCAGAACTGATTCGGCAGCGGAGTCACATCTTCCACCTGTTCCAAAATCCGGGCCGGGTCGTTGATGACCACTTTCTTAGCGAGTTCCTCCCCGAGATAATCAAACTCCCGCAGCATTTCTTCCGTGGTCCGGAAGTATAAAGGCGCCTGGTGGTCCGCATCCTCGAATCCTTGCCCCATCAACAATATTTTACGGTAGATTTCATCCTGGGGATGGAGAAAATGGACGTCTCCAGTGGCAACCACCGGTTTACCCAGCTTACGGCCGAGCTCGATGATCTTCCTGTTATAATCCTGGAGTTCTTCCACGGATTTGACCCGCCCCTGATTGATCAGGAACTGATTGTTGCCAATGGGCTGAATCTCCAAATAATCATAAAACTCTGCAATTTCTTCCAGTTTGCTGTCGTCCGCTCCGTCCAAAATTGCCTGATACAGTTCACCGGCTTCACAGGCACTGCCGACAATCAACCCTTCCCGGAACTCCACTAAAAGAGACCGGGGAATCCGGGGATGCCGGTGAAAATAATGAATATGCGAATCAGAGACCAACCGGTACAGGTGTTTCATGCCGATTTGACTCTTCACCAACAACACGATATGGTTGGTCCGTAGATGTTCAACATTGGCCTCTTTAACCAGTTGATTGAGATCGGCCAAACGTTCAAAATGGCGGTCGGCGATCTTCTCCAGGGCTTTCAAGAGAATTTGGGCGGCACACTCGGCATCATCACCGGCCCGGTGATGATTTAAAAGTTTAATGCCTAATTCCTTTGCCACATGATTCAACCGGTAGCTTTTAAACTGGGGCCAAACGGATCGGGCCAACCCCAAGGTATCCAAATAGACCGGTTGGATCTTTTCGTTATAAAACTGCTGGTGTTTTGCAGTGATAAAACCTACGTCAAACCGGGCGTTATGAGCTACCAATACGGCTCCTTTGCAAAACTCCATAAACGCTGAAAGCACTTCTTCCGGCGCTGCCGCATCCGCCACCATATCCGGAGTAATCCCGGTCAACTTTTGAATTTCTTCGGAAATCTCCTTGGTAGGCCGGATAAGGCGGTGAAACTCGCCAATTTTTTGGCCCCCTTTGTACTTCACCGCGCCGATCTCCAGCAAGTCCTCTTTCATCGGATTGAAACCAGTGGTCTCAATGTCAAATACGACAAAAACCGCATCCTCAATCCGTTCTTCCGCAGCTCCCACCACGATAGGAATCCCGTCATCCACCAGATACCCTTCCATCCCGTAGATCACTTTGATGCCGGCCTTTTTGGCGACACTCATAACCTCCGGAAAGGAATGGACCACACCGTGATCGGTAATAGCAATGGCCGGATGGCCCCATTTGGCCGCCTGCTTAATGACATCCGCCACATCCACCACCGCATCCATCGCGCTCATCTTCGTATGGAGATGGAGCTCGATCCGTTTTTCCGGCGCATTATCCACCCGCTCCACAGGCCTGGCCGCATTAATATGATTAACCATTAACCCCAGTTCCCGGGTAAATGGGTCCATCTGCAATTCGCCCTGCATCATCACCCATTTCCCTTCCTGGAGCAGTTCATCCAGGGGTTCGGCTTTGCGGGGGAATACTTTAAAACTGATGGAGTCAGTATAATCGGTGATATCGCCCAGATAAAACTTTTTCCCGTTTTTGGAGACACGGGTCTCAAAACGGAAGATCTCACCGGTGATAATCACCGTCTCCCCTTCTTCCGTCAATTGCTTGATGGGAACAGACTCTCCATTAATCCGTTTGCCGTAAATCACATCCGGATTGGTTTCAGCTGTCCCTTTAGCACTTCCGGCGGAAGGTTTTTTAACGCCGGTACTGGCCATCAAAGACTGGAAATAAGCTTCTTCTTCCTTTTCCTTCATTAACTCTTCTTCGAGGATTTTCTCATCATAGTCACCCAAGGTAAAATGGAGCCTGACGTCATCTAAAAGCAGCTCCCGTAACACTTCTTCCAGTTCTTCGCGGCGGCGCTCCAAGTATTCCACACCGGCTTTATTGCGGACCTGGACCTCAATGTTGTGATCCCCCGTAACATGATATTTGGCCTCGACCAGCCACCCGTTCACGCCGCCGTATTTCTTTGAGACTGTCGCCACAAACCGTTCCCAGTTTCGGGCCAACCGTTCCTCAAAAGGCGGCAGATCGTCGGGTGTCACAATTTTCAGTCGAACTTTGGAGAGGCCCAATACCAATGAAGCCAATGCATTTTCCAATTCCGCCTTTTCACTTTCAGATAACCTGCTTTTAAGCAATAAGGTAATTTCCCAGAGAGACTCCTTGGTATTCACAAGGATCTCCGAGATAACCCCCTCTTCCAATATGGGATGAATCGGAAAAGAAAAGGAGACTTGTTCAATCCCCTTAAATGCTTTCAATGAACGGTTATCTGGTTTTAAAACATACTGGTCGGCCATTTAATCATTCACCTCATAGCTTAAAACAACAACAAGCAAGACATTCATACTAACATTCATAGCGCCTGAGTCTCAGTGGCTTTGAGAGCCGATTGAATGAACTTCACCGCGTTCTGGACCACTTCGCCAATGGACCAACGGGCATCCTCGCCGGTCTGGCGGAACCGGACTTCCACCTCACCCTGAGCCAACCCTTTCGGCCCGATAGTGATCCGAATGGGAATCCCGATCAAGTCAGCATCCTTAAATTTCACTCCAGGGCGTTCATTCCGGTCATCCAACAATACTTCCACGCCTTGTGCAGTCAGATCCCTATAAAGCTCCTCGGCTACAGGCAACTGATCCGCACTAACCGGAACCAGATGCACTTGATAAGGAGCGATAGCCATCGGCCACTTAATACCGTTTTCATCGTAATTTTGCTCAATGGCAGCTGCCATCGTCCGACTGATACCGATCCCGTAACACCCCATAATAATCGGCATGCTTTGACCTTTTTCATCCAGGAAATTAGCACCCAGCGCTTTACTATACTTAGTTCCCAGTTTAAAGATTTGTCCAACTTCAATGCCGCGGGCTTCCAATAAATGGCCTTGGCAATGAGGACACCGTTCTCCGGCACAAGCGGTCCGAAGATCCACATACTCGACTTTAGGAAAATCCCGCTGAGGCTCAACATATTGATAATGGAAACCAACTTCGTTGGCACCGACAACCACCTGGTGCATCCCTTCAACCAGGGTATCTGCCAGGATCCGCACTTTGGCCGGATCCAGCCCAATCGGGCCCACATATCCCACAGGCAGCCCAAAAACTTCCTGGATTTCTTCAGGAGAAGCCAGATACAGTTTGTTACCTCCGACAATGTTTCCAAGTTTAATTTCGTTAACTTGGTCTGAACCCCGGACCAGTACTGCCACATATCCAAAATCGGTCCCGTAAAATAATGTTTTAACCGTCTGTTCGGGAGCGATCTTCAAAAATGAGCAAACTTCGTCGATGGTTTTTTGTTCCGGCGTCGCCACCCGTTCCATCGGTTTTATCTCATTATCCGCCGCAGCCTGGGAAATCACTGAAACAGCTTTCTCCACATTGGCGGCATAATTGCAACTGTCACAATATAAAATCAACGCTTCACCGGCTTCAGCCAATACCATAAATTCCTGGCTGGAGTTACCGCCAATGGCACCGGAATCAGCTTCCACCGGTCGGAACCGTAAGCCGCAGCGGCTGAAAATCCGGTTATAAGCCCGGTACATCGCTTGATAACTTTCTTCCAAGCCAGCTTCGTCCACATCAAAGGAGTATAAATCTTTCATGATAAATTCCCGGCCGCGCATCAAACCGAACCGGGGCCGAATCTCATCCCGGTATTTATTTTGAATCTGATAAAGCCTGAGAGGCAAATCCCGATAAGACCGAACTTCATTTTTCACAATAGTGGTGATAATCTCCTCATGGGTCGGTCCAAGGCAAAACTCCCGATTATGCCGGTCTGTTAACCGGAACATCTCATCACCGTATACATCCCAACGGCCACTTTCCCGCCAAATCTCAGCCGGTTGGACGATGGGAAGGGCCAACTCCTGCCCGTTCTCCCGATCCATCTCCTCCCGGACAATGCGGGATATCTTGGTTAATACCCGCTGGGCCAATGGCAAATAAGTATAAACCCCGGCAGCCGATTTCCGAATCATTCCGGCTCTCAACATCAACTTATGACTGATAATTTCCGCTTCAGCCGGCGTTTCTCGTAACGTCGGCGCAAACAACATGGATTGACGCATCAATGAACCTCCTTCAATTTTTGCAGCTCTTCCTTTAATGCCGCGATAATTTGATCTTCCGGCACCTTCCGAATGATTTCACCCTGACGAAAGATAAGTCCTTCTCCACGGCCTCCGGCCACGCCTAAATCCGCTTCTCGGGCCTCTCCCGGGCCATTCACAGCGCAGCCCATGACCGCAATATGTAGCGGTTCTTTAATTCCTCGAACCAATGACTCCACTTGAGAGGCCAAAGATTCCAGATTGACTTGACACCGCCCGCAGGTCGGACAGGAGATCACTTTGGGGCCGAAACTCCGGAGTTCCAAGGCTTCCAGTATCTTTTGGCCGGCTTCCACTTCCCGGACAGGATCGCCAGTCAACGAGACCCTTAATGTATCTCCAATGCCTTCCGATAGCAAAATACCCAACCCAACCGCTGAACGGATCGATCCGCTATACCAGGTTCCAGCCTCGGTAATCCCGATATGTAACGGATAATCGGTACGCCGAGCCAATTCCCGGTAAGCTGCAATCGTCTTCAGAACGGATGAAGCTTTCAACGAAATCACAATATCGGTAAAATCCACATCCTCCAACAACCGAACATGTTTCATGGCGCTTTCAACCATTGCCTCTGCCGTCGGGCCGCCGTATTTGGCTAAGAGTTCTTTCTCCAGCGACCCGGCATTCACACCGATCCGGATGGGAACCCCACAGGCTTTGGCACGGGAAGCAACTGCTTTCACCCGCTCTTTCCCGCCGATATTGCCGGGATTGATCCGTAGTTTATTGATACCGGCATCTAGCGCAGTCAACGCCAATTGATAATCGAAATGAATATCAGCCACCAATGGCACCGGGGCTTGTTTAACCAATTCCGCCAAATTGGCTGCAGCCTCCTGATCAGGTACAGCCAAACGGACAATTTCACAGCCTGCCTCGGCCAATGCCCGTATCTGGGCCAGTGTTGCCTGAAGATCACGGGTATCCGTATTGGTCATGGACTGGACCGAAATTGGAGCCCCTCCCCCAATCAACACAGAGCCCACTTTTACCTGGCGGGTCTTGCATAATGTCTGCATCATCGAATCCCCTCATCCACAATTTATCACGGGCACATATAATATTCACACCCGAAAAACGGATGTGAATTTTAACGCGTCCAGTCTTTATTATGTTCAGTCAGTTCAGACAAGATATATAAATTATACCATTGTTCCTAAACATTGTTAAGAAAGGTTTTTTTGGTGATATTCTTTTTCCCAATCTCATTCTTTGAACTATAATTCAACAAAAAAACCGCCTCAAGGCAGTTTTTTTTGACATTCGTTGCATAAACCCTTATTTTTCCGTACCTGTGCAGCAGCCTCCTTGCCGCAAATCCTGCAAAAATCTCCAACTATCGAGGCACAATTGGAACACATCCCGATTTTCCGGACATTCACTGGATCCGGACGGCCACAGGCCGGACAAATACATTGGCTGCAGTAACCATTATGCTCCCGAATCTCTTGAGGCGAAATCTTGCCGCATCCCCGGCAGCTGAACCTTCCGTCCCGTTTGGCTTCAAGCTCTTTGACACAGAGTTCGCAAAGATTGACCGATTTTAATATCCGAAATTTTTGAACCGAATTACCACACCGGGAACAATAACGGGCACTGGCTCTTCCGGTTTTTTTCCCCTCCCGGTTGGGATCTGCCCAAATCCGTTTCATTCTGCCAGCCATCGATCATTATCCTCCAAAAAATCTTTTGAAAAACCGTAACAAATCCCCATATGCGATAAACGCCCCCAACAATAGCACCGCCACCATTCCAAACATCTGGGCAGCCGCTTTTTGCTCAGGGGTAAATTCCCGCCGAATCAACCGTTCAATAAGTAAGATCACGATCCAGCCGCCGTCCAGTAAAGGCAAAGGCAACGGTAACATATTAAAGAGAAACAAGAACATCGAAATCTGAACGATCCAATATAACGTGTAATAAAGGGGTAAATTGGCGTTTTGCTCCACAACCGAGATCATTCCGATCGGGCCCATCAGACTGGCTCCCCCTAATTTACCGGCAAACATCATTTGAAAAGTTTTGATCACACTTTGGGTAAAATTCCACGGGAAATTCCATGAGATTTTAAAAGCTTCCGCGATAGAGGTCCGTTTAAAATCAGTCACCGCATTAATCCCGATAATATAACGTTTCTCCAGTTCATTATAGAATGGAACAATCGTCTTAGTTAACGTTTGCTTGTTCCGAATTAACTTTACCGTTAAAGGGTTTTTACCATATTCCTGTACCAACCTGGAAATATCCTGCCATTTATTAACCGGTTGATCATTGATGGCAATAATTTGGTCCCCCGGCCTGATCCCTGCATCAAAGGCAGGCATTCCGGGAGCAGCTTGCTCAACAATGGGCGCGTCGTTCCGGAGATTGCTGGGAAGCCCGACAAAAGCAGCCATACAAAAAACCAACACCATCGCCAGGATCAAATTGAAAATGGGCCCGGCGGCGATCACTATGACTTTTTTCCATAAAGCCAGAAAATTAAAGGATTCTTCCGGTCGAAGTGGTTCTTCGTCCTTCCCTTCGCCTTCCAAAGCGATATCCATCCCGGCAATTTTGCAAAATCCTCCGAGTAAAAACCAACGGATGGAGTATTGAATTCCCTTGCGTTCCGTCTTCCAAAGGATAGGCCCAAATCCAACGGCAAATTCGTAAACTTTCACCCCGAACATCCGGGCTGTAATGAAATGGCCATACTCATGGACAACGACCAATAAACTCAAGATAAGCAACGTTTGCCATATTGAATTGATAATTCCCAATCATACTCCTCCTTCATATTTGATAATTCTCTATCTTAAGAGAGCATATCTCTCCCGAAGAAAGCTATGATAAAAGCTCCCGGGCCCGTTCCCGAGCCCAAGCGTCAACTGCTAAAATTTCTTGCAAATCCGGTGTTTTTGAAAAACTTTCTTTTTGATGATATCCAAAGACTTCTGAAACAATACCGATGATTCGCGTGAATTTAATCCTTCCTTGCAAAAAGGCAGCCACTGCCATTTCATTAGCAGCATTAATTGCAGCCGGCAAGCTTCCTCCGATTTTTCCGGCCTGATAGGCCAATTCGACCGCTGGAAACAGTCGATCATCAACCGGTTGGAAACGGAGTTGCATCTGCTGGATAACATCCAGTTTCGGGAAAGTGGTTCCCCGACGCTCCGGGTAGGTAAGTGCCAGCTGAATGGGGAGTTTCATGTCACAAAGTCCCAGTTGAGCCATAACCGAACCATCCGTCAATTCCACCATTGAATGGATAATACTCTCCGGATGGATGACCACTTTAATCCGTTCATAGGGCATATCGAATAACCAATGGGCTTCAATGATTTCCAATCCCTTATTAAACATTGTCGCCGAATCAATGGTAATTTTTCCGCCCATATTCCAATTTGGATGTTTTAGGGCATCGGCCACCGAAACATTTTCCAACAGTTCCGGCTGATAATTCCGGAACGGGCCACCGGACGCTGTTAAAATGATCCGTGCCACATCCCTGGTATTACGGCCTTCCAAACATTGAAAAATGGCGCTATGCTCACTGTCCACCGGAATCAATTCTGCCTGATATTTCTCCAGGGACGGCATAATGATGGATCCGGCTGCCACCAGGGTTTCCTTATTAGCCAAGGCGATTCGTTTACCAGCCCGGACTGCGGCCATCGTTGGTTCGATCCCCACAGCACCAACCACCGCCGAAACCACGATATCTGCTTCCGGCAACGTCGCCAGTTCCACCAATCCTTGAGTCCCGCCTAAAACGGCCACATCCAGACCAGCTAAAGAAGTTCGTAAAGTATCTACCAGATTCACATCGCCAATCGCGACATATTTCGGCTTAAACTGTTTCACTTGCTCCACCAGGAGCTCCAACTGACTTCCGGCCGCTAATGCTACCACCGAAAATTCATCCGGAAATTGCTGAATCACCTCAAGAGTTTGCTTTCCGATAGAGCCGGTCGAACCTAAAATTGCAATCTTCTTCTGCAAAAACATCCCTGCTTCCTTTTATTAGTTGACAGTTTACAGTGTAATATTGACAGTTCCGAATTCGAGTTACATCGGTATGCATTTGTATCTTAACAAGAATTAACTGTCCACTGTCCCAACTGTCAACTGTAAACAATTTTCACCAATTGCCCAACCTACGAATTTCTGAGTGCCCGATAAGAACCACGCAACACCGCGAGAATAAATGGGCCGAAAAAAACGCCGGATATTCCGAACAATTTCATCCCCACATAGATCGTGATCATCACCAGCAACGGATGAAACTGTAAATTACTCCCCAGAAGTTTAACTTCAATCCACTGTCTGCTGGCCAACAGCAAAAAATATCCAATGATACAACCCAATGCACCTTGATATTGATGAAACAACATCGCGATCCCAACCGCCGGAAAATAAATGAACCCCGGCCCTAACACCGGAATAATATCCAACACTCCGGCCAGTAAGCCATAGGCCCAAGCTCCCGGCCAACCAAGCAGAAAAAAAACGATCGCTGTCACCAATGTAGTATGCATTACCAAAATAAATTCAGTACGGATAAACCGGGCTAGCCCTTCTATCATCTCTCTCTTCAAAGGCAGCAGATATGGCTGCCACCTTTGGGGGACAAGCGTAACAAAGAGAGCAATCAGATCTTTTTTATCCCGAATGAAAAAATAGGCCGTTATACCTCCTAGACCAATCCAAAGCAGAAAACGGGGTAAAAGAGACGCCAGATTCAATCCTCCATTGACCACATAACGTATCAGATGGTCTAAAGATTCCCGCAACCATAAAAAAGAACCATTCATTTTCATCTCAGGAAAAATACGACGGATCCAAGCGGACAGCTCCCGTTCAACCACAACCAGTTGCTGCCCCAACCGGGATAGCTGAGCCAACGAAGCTTGCGCTTCCTTGTATAACAACATCAACGTGATGACCAAAACCGCCATCATCATCCCGATAAAAATGGTGATTATAAGAATCACCGCAAACTTGCGGTGAATACCAACCCTTTCCTCTAAGAACCGGACCGACGGTTCAACTAAACAAGCAAAGACAGCTCCTAAAAAAAAGGGAGCTACCAGAGGGAAAATATACTTTACCGAAAACACCAGAATGATGCCAAGAATAACCGTAGCTGTCAACGCCCAGGTCTCTTTGGACAAACCGGAACACCCTCTTAATGAGGCAAAACATATGTAATCGTGTAATACACCACCGGTGCCGCCAACAGTAAACTGTCAAACCGGTCCAGCACCCCACCATGTCCCGGCAGGAAATTACCGGAATCCTTCACTCCTGCGTTTCGTTTGATGATGGACTCGATCAGATCCCCAAATTGTCCGGCAACTACGACCACTGTCCCTAATACGAGCATCGCCCAAAGTGGTTGGCGATAAACAATACCCATACCCAGAGAGACCAGCAATCCTCCTACCAACCCACCGATTGCTCCTTCCACGCTCTTCTTCGGACTGATCTTCGGGCACAACTTATGTTTTCCAAAATTAATTCCGATGAAATAGGCGGCGCTGTCATTAGCCCAGGTGACCAAGATCGTGAACAGGATATAAAAGACGTTTTGCCCCGGAATATATCTTAACAATAAGATATATGCGAACATCAGGCCGATATAGACCGTACCAAAGAAGTTCACGGCCGCATTGAGCAAACCCTGTTCCGGATTGCCCCGCAACAATTCATGGATGATGGCAGCAAAAAAGGCCACAATCATCACAAGGTTGATCATTCGTTCACTACGATAGATACTGTTCCAGGGCTCCAGGCCGGGATGGTTGAGAATAACATGGATTAAGGCCAGTAACAGAAGGGAAATACCCAACAACAATCGAATTTGAGGTCGGAAATTCTGTTTCTTTAAGAGCTCAATATACTCCAGCATAGCCAAGGTAATTAACAAACCAATTGCTAAAGTATAATAAATTCCTCCGACCCACACCAGAAAGAACCATAATATTCCGCCGAGTACTCCCGATATAACACGCTGGTTCATCAGACCGATTCTCCTCTTTTTACTCCTCCGAAACGCCGTTCTCTCTGACTGTAAAACACAATTGCGTCCCTCATATCCGCTTTCTTAAAATCCGGCCAATATTTGGTGCTGTAATAAATTTCCGTATAAGCGATCTGCCATAGCAAAAAATTGCTTATCCGGCTTTCTCCGCCTGGTTTGATGAGTAAATCCGGATCCGGTTGCCCCGCTGTAAATAAATAATTCCCAAAAAATGCTTCATTAATTTCTTCCGGATCCACTTCACCCTGACGAACGGCTACAGCGATCTTTTGAACTGCCGAGACAATCTCCGAACGACCACCATAATTAATAGCCAGATTCAACGTTAAGGCTGTATTTCCACTGGTTCGGGCTTCGCTTTCCTCCATCAGTTTCCGGAGAGAAGGGCGTAAATTATGCCTCAAACCGATGAACCGCACCCGAACATTTTGCCGATCCAGCTTGTCCACTTCGCTTTTAAGTGCCTCTTCAAACAAATCCATTAAAAAGCGGACTTCCTCTTCAGGGCGCTTCCAATTTTCCGTGGAAAAAGCATACAATGTGAGAAAAGGCACGCCATATTCGAGGCAAACCGCAACAGCATCCCGGACCCGATCCATGCCGACCCGGTGACCGGCTGTCCGCGGCATACCTCGCTGCCTGGCCCATCGCCCGTTTCCATCCATGATAATGGCAATATGCTTAGGAATATTCTTAACCGATGGTGAAGTTTTTTTAAACCAATTCGCCAGTTTAAATTTCATATCGTTCAAAATCAAATACCCCCTCTAAAGAGTTTGTTGGCCCTTAAAGAGGGGGATATCTTAGACCTCCATAATCTCCTTCTCTTTATGCTCCAAGAGGCGATCAATCTCACTAATATATTTATCGGTTAATTTTTGAATTTCATCCAGTCCGCGTTTGCTTTCATCTTCCGATATATGAGCCTCTTTTTCCAAGGCCTTAATCTTTTCATTGGCATCACGCCGGATATTTCGGATAACCACCCGTTTTTCTTCGGCTTCTTTCTTAACGACTTTCACCAGTTCTTTCCGGCGTTCCTCGGTCAATTGCGGAATCGGGATTCGAATCACTGAACCGTCATTGACCGGATTCAGTCCCAAATCCGCTTTTTGAATCGCTTTTTCAATGGCGCTTAATGCAGTTTTATCCCACGGCTGAACAACAAGCATCCGGGCATCCGGTACAGAGATACTGGCCAATTGATTCACGGGCGTCGGCGTTCCATAATACTCGACCATCACCCGATCCAGCAGTCCTGCATTAGCCCGGCCGGTTCGAATGGTTAGAAATTCCCGTTTAGTGGCTTCAATAGCCCCTTTCATATGATCCTCAGCTTCTTTAATAATGTCTTTAATCACTATTAATCCTCCCCTCTTACAAATGTCCCGACTTTTTCACCCATCACAATACGACGGATATTTCCAACTTGGGTAAGGTTAAATACCACAATCGGTATTTTATTTTCCATACATAATGACGTTGCGGT
>JAKOTQ010000062.1 GCA_029776205.1 Bacillota bacterium
TTCATTTCCATTTGGGTGATGGATTCGGGATGTCACGGACTTTTTCAGCAACATATCTTAAAATGCGGGGATCCGTAATGATGGAGCGTCCCTTTTCACCCCTTTGTCCTAAGTTTGGTCCTACCAAATTTACTTTGATTATGACTTTGTAACCGTGTTTTATGATTGCACCTAATCCTTTTTCGCAGTACAACTGGTAGATAACGAAGGTCAAATTTATCCACAGGTGGAGCTTTGCCTGCCTGAATGTGTTTCCGTATTTATTCAAGCGTGAATAAACTTAATTAAAAACACTTCCTTTCCCTTGAATATTTGCATCTCTCCACTTTTCCGCATCGATAACAAAGCTCGTTTTCGCAGGTTCCACTGCTGAAGAAGGAAATAATATTGTTGACCGTGGTTTGAGCGATGTTGTTCAGGGCCTCCTCGGTCAAAAAAGCCTGATGTCCGGTCACGATCACATTCGGCATGGAAATGAGCCTCGCCAGTGTATCATCATCCATGATATGGCCGGAAAGGTCATTGAAAAATATGTCTCCTTCTTCTTCGTATACATCCAGGCATGCACCGCCGATCTTGCGATCCTTGATCCCTTCGATCAGGCTTTCCGAGTCGATCAGGCCTCCCCTGGATGTGTTGATGATAATGACGCCCTTTTTCATCCTGGCAATTGCACGTTCATCGATCATATGCTTCGTTTCGGAGGTCAGCGGACAATGAAGGGAGATAATGTCGCTTTGCTCAAACAACTCATCAAGGGGCAGGTATTCAAAACCTGCATTTTCCTTGGGATACGGGTCATAAGCGACCGTCCGCATGCCGAATCCGCGGCAGATATCACCGAAGACAGTCCCGATTTTCCCGGTGCCGATGATCCCGACTGTTTTGCCGTGCAAATCAAAACCGGTAAAGCCGTTCAGTGAAAAATTGAATTCCCTTGTCCTGTTGTAAGCCTTATGGGTCCTTCTGACGAGGGTCAGCAACAATGCCATGGTATGCTCGGCGACTGCATAGGGAGAATAATCAGGTACATGGACCACATGTATTTTCCCGTAGCAATATTTTATATCCACATTGTTGTATCCGGCGCAGCGAAGAGCGATCAGCTTCACACCATATACATGCAGTTTATCGATTACTTCCCTATCTACTGTATCGTTAACAAATATGCAGACTGCATCGTAGCCTTCGGCGAGCTGAACCGTATCAGGGCACAGCTTTGCTTCGTAAAACTTGATAGTGATACCTGTATTTTCAATACTTTTTTCAAAGCCGGGAATGTCATATGGCTTTGTATCAAAAAAAGCAACTTTCAAATCGGATCACTCCTCTGGATTAAGTTTTAGCAGCCAATCCGTAATTTATCCAAAGAAAATAATATCAACAGACCCGCAAACTCAGCAGGCTAAGATCGCTTATATATTGATCCCTGAATAATGCGATAACAACAAGAAAAAATAAGGTTAATGCAGAAAGGATTTTAATGTAGAAAGAATGTGTTTCACCGCTTTATGGAAAGGAATATCTTTAACCTCATCTTACCAGGAACAAGCACTGATGCCTCAAGCCCGCCGCTACAGTCTTGCAGGCAGGGAAATTGCGGCTGTCAAGAATCTGAATGGTTCCGCCGTCGCCTTTGATTGGCGGTACCTTGCAAAGCTCATGCTTGTATGAAAGAGGGATGCTCTTGCGCTGGGTGCCGATGCGGTTTCTGTCGGAAGAGCCATTATGGAGCCGCTGAAAAAGAACGGTCCAGAGGGAGTAAGAGATCAGATCGTCAAAATGACCGAGGAACTGGCCGGGGTAATGGCAAGGACCTGTTCACCGGACTTAAAGAATATCGACCCGACGGTGATCTGTCACAGGAACGGCTGGTGATCCCCAAAGATTCTCCGGAGGAAAGGGACAACAAGAAAACGCTTTCAGTCATCAACGAGGACAGA